>NZ_DATMRL010000255.1:0-4831 GCF_035566355.1 Pedobacter sp. | reverse complement strand
TAATTAAACGATTTTTCTGAAATTGACTAAATCCAATTCAACAATGGAATATCTGTGATAAAGTCATTCATAATTGTCGGAGAAAATCAAATAAGAGCTCAAAATTTGACTACGGATTAAAAGGTTTCAGGTTTGAATCCTGACGGGGTCACAACAGATATTGAGTGATATAGAGTTATAGAGGAAAGGGACAAAAAGGGGACTTTTTAGGGACTTAATTAAGAAGGAAAACCTCCAGTAAAACGGGGGTTTTTTCTATTTAAAACGATTACGGTTTTAATAGAACAAATTCTCTAATCTTGTATGGCAGAATTTCACTGAACGCCCACTTATGTGCTATTTCTTATAAGACATATCACTAATGACAATTTCAATGACAGGACAATGGAAAGGCTTTTTTGAGTATGGTACTCAATACGGAGATAAACTCTCAGGTGAAAAAGTTGAGTTTAGGCTTTTTTTAAAACATTCAGATAATGGAGAATTTGAAGGGACATGCGCTGACTTGGAAGGACTGGCATCAAGTTTTGAAGTATCGAAAATTAGAGGTTTTACAGACGACACTTTCATAAGTTTTACAAAGGAATATGAACAAAATCATTCAATTGATGAGGAAGGAAATTTATATCCAGTCACTTCACGGCAAAAACCACGACTTAGTTATAACGGTCAATACGATAAATCGACAAATTCATTCAGTGGTAATTGGGAAATTATTTCAAATGAAAGACTTTATCTTGACGGCTCACTGGTCAACTTTTCGACAGGTATCTGGGAAATGATGAAAGATGAATGAAGCATCAAAACATTCGTTGTTGAAATGCTGGTATGTAAGATAAATCATAATTAGAGTTTTCCCGTTTTCAGAAATTCTAGGGAAACGGATTAAATTCTATTCTTGTGCTATACCAAACTAATACCTATCTTATCAATTAAGTGGGTTTCCAAGAGCATCTAATGGTTTACCCTTATATCATTATCATTTAAAGCATCCAATATTCCAGAATATGCAATAACTAAAATAATAAAAAATGAATTTTAGTAAAAACGAGAAGGAATTGATAGGTCATTGGGAATTCAGAGATGGGAAAATGAATGATGATGAGAATGCAAAACGGGTAGAATGGCTAATAAAAAATCATTTAAAAAAAGTAGGATCTGACGAAAGTGGTTGGGATATATTGTATATAGACCCGGAAGATAATAGATTATGGGAGTTAATTTATTTTCATGGCGAAATGCATGGAGGTGGACCACCAAGCCTTGTTAATATTTCGGAAGAAGAGGCTGATAAAAAGTACCCTAACCATCTTCCGTATTAACTTGGCTAGTCAAATCTTTGAAGTCTTTGAATTTTTTATAAAATTAATGGACCCTAGAAAGCTCCCTCTTATTTCAGGTCATTTGCTTTAGTAATTCTGGGGAAAGGAGTTAAATTGTATTATTCAACTTTAAATGAAAATTACAAAATATATATTTGATTATATAAACAGTGTATTAATGTTGATCCTCACTGTATTTGCTGTCATTATAGGTGTTAGATCTTGTTAAATTTCTAATGACATGAAAAACGACCATTCTCAACTTAATGAACTCGTTAATTCAAATAAGAATCAAAACACAATGCTAGATAGGCAACAAAATGAGCTGGACAAGGTCCTTATTTACGCTATGATAGGGGATGTAACGGCATTGTTAGCTGACGAATATCCTGATTTTTTCAATGGCTTTAAATTACCAGCTACCCCTAAAAAGTAGTACGGGTTACGATTACAGAAATGTGTTATATAAGTAAATTAAACTAATGATACATCCAAGTGAATTGCGGCTGGGTAACATTGTAAGTCATACCCGGAATCTTCCAGCAGAACAGAAATACTATTTAGTCTTCAATATTTTGCCAACAGATTTGCAGCTACAGTCAACTCATGATCGCTTTGCAGTTGGTATAAATGATGTAAATCCGGTGTTACTTACCAATAATATACTTGAAAAATGCAGCTTTACAGACCTACACAGACAGCCAGAACCGTCGAATCAGTGGTATCACGATCATGTGAAAGGATTCTGCATTGTCAAAGAAATGAACGACAAAGAGGAATGGATTTTTAAATGGTACGTCTATCCCACTAATGAGTTTATCCATTTAAAATCAGTGCACCAACTTCAAAATCTATTCTTCACCTTGTATGAAAAAGAATTGCAGACAAAGTTGATTTAGTAGGGATCAAATTTTTAGTTGCGGGTATAGTTGTTGTCACGTTTCACCTGACGGCTGTTACTAAGTCATAGCACCTTCAGGAATGCCCGGATCGAATTGAATGATTATTTGGGTGCATGAAGTAAAACGGGGAAATTTGACCCCCACCATGACCTTGCGCAGGCAATGGGGGACGGGTTGACGGATAAATTCTAAATATTTAAGGCATGATAAGGTTATTGCTAATTATTATTTGTGTTCCTTTCATAGGGTTCGGGCAAAACACTAATCTGAGAAATTTTACGGGCGAAAAAAATGCAAGGGAGGCCATTACCGAAGCGGTGATTAACTGGAAAGAGAAGCCATTTTACGATACACTTATTAGCGACAAGGAGACTGCGATAGGCGTGGCTGAAGCTATCCTTTTCAAGTTTTATGGTAAGGAAAATATTATTGCGGAACGCCCTTATGAAATTTATCTTATTGCCGGGTATTGGTATATCAGTGGAACTCTCCCAGAAAATAGTAATGGCGGGACGTTTGAAATAATTTTCAGTTCTCAGAATGGACGGGTAATTAAACTTATTCATGGAAAATAAATCAGGAATTCTATCATGTGCTACGACATTTCTTTTACCGCGAAGCTGAAGGAACTTCCAAACTACTTTCCTGAATTGGTAGAAAGCCCACAATTGTCATTCGATTTTGGAAGCGACCACATAATTGCACACCGGTATCCGGAATATCTGATAATTCGAAGAGATGGAGATTCAGAAATAGTTCAATTTATGGAATGGGGAGTCATTCCGTTTTACGTGAAGGATGAAAGTAAATTCATTCGTCAGCGGGCCAGTATGCTGAATGCGCGTGCTGAAAGAATTTTGGATGACCCAAAATCAGTATGGTACAAAATAAAGAATCGTAGGTGCCTTATTCCGGTTACCGGGATCTTTGAACACAGGGGAATTGTCGGATGGAAGAACAAGGTACCATATTTCATTACCTTGAAAGATCAGAAAGTGTTTTTTCTACCCGGATTATACGCAACTGCCGACTTACCTGATATGGAAACCGGAGAGATAGTGAAGCGATACACTTTCACGCTTATTACAAGGTCAGCCAATCCATTGTTGGCGAATATTCATAATGACGGTGAACACAGATACAGGATGCCGCTATTCCTTTCCCTTGACCTGTCAAATCAATGGATTGAACCAGATTTACCGGAAGCCCAATATCGTGAAATTCTGAATTACGAAATGACTCAGGATAATATGAATTATACACCTGTATGGACAATACGCAGTCCTAAGCCTCGCCCGGATGGAAAGTCAAAAACTGAATATTGGGAATGGAAGGATTTGCCTGCGCTGGGGGAAAAGAATCCACCGGAATTAATAGGAAAATAATCCACAGGTATTATCTATCAAACTTTGAAGTTTTCAGCATGTTTTCGATATCATTCTCCGACTCCAGATCATGATATGAATAGACTATAGTAAAAATCTTTTCGTTATAAGGCGTTCTCAACACAACAAGTACGTATGACATATTTGGTATTGGATGCATTTCTTCTTTAAATTTATAAAACTTTACGCCACCATAGATTTCTGTTGATGTTGTCGCTTTGCCATTTTTACTTATGTTGTATGTGGAAAAATTCGAATCCAATGCTTCATGGATTGAATCTATTGAATTTATTGAAAACGTATGATTGATATCTTTTCTAATATATAACACCAGCTTATGATAATTCTCACCCGTTGGTTTTTTTATCCAGTGTATATCCATTTTTCTGCTTTCTTCATTCAAAGTTGCAGTATCTATTACCTTAAAATTAGGTGGTAATGTAATCGTCCACCCAAATTCCTTAATGTAAACAGTGCTGTCAGTTTGTCCAAAAGAAGCTTGAAAGCTAAACAAAAAGGCAATTAGAATATATTTCATTCCACAATATATATTTTTCATTTAAAATTCAACATAAGGGTAAACCCTTACGTTAAAACACCCATTGGGGAAATAACTGCTTTTTTATATTTTGCAAATTAAACCCTTTACCAACATATATAAGGGACAGTTTCTACAAGAAACGGCGCTAATAAGTTTAACTAGCGAATTAACTTTAATAATTGCTACAGTTTTTGTGTACACGTGGAACAGGAAACCAAAATAATATCAATCGGATTTCTGAGGCTATTGATTAATTCAATCTATATGAAATTTAGAAAGTATTGTCGATTAATACTCATATCGGTTATGTTCTTTGTCAAAAGTGGTTTGGCACAAGATAGCATTTATCATTTTCTTGCTACATTGAATAACAGGGATGTCATATCATATATATCATGGGTGGCACCGGATAAAATTGCCGATAGTGGAAAGATTTATGCGCATACTTTTGAACGGATTTTGAAATCAATTGATGTAAGTAAGATTCGGAAGACTTATCCCAAATATTTGATGATTGAAAACTTAGTTCTGTTATTAGATGACCCCGATCGGGATTGGTATGCAGACTTATTGCTATACAACCTTACGAGATTAAGTTCGATAAATGTCGTTGGATGCGATAACAGAAATGATTGGCTTAGGATAAAACGCGGTACAAATTTTACATATAAACATTTCGAT
>NZ_DATMRL010000254.1:0-6707 GCF_035566355.1 Pedobacter sp. | reverse complement strand
CCAGGCCATCGTATCTATCGCCTCGTCTATTTTCCTGATTGTAGGTGCCAGTATTTTGTTACTCCTGCTTAACTGGAAGCTGGCATTGGTTATTATAGCAATTATCCCCATCATAGGAGGGGCTTTTTTTATGGTACTTCGTAAAGTTAAAGTATTGTTCAAGAAAAGCCGGGAAGTGATTGACTGGCTGAATAAAGTCATTAATGAGAGTATTTTAGGCTCTTCACTCATCCGCGTCATTAATTCCCAACAGCTGGAGTACAGTAAATTTTTGGATGCCAATACCCAGGCAAGAGACCTTGGATTGGGTATCCTGCGTTTGTTTGCTGGCTTGATCCCGGTTATCATCTTTGTAGCCAATATGGGCGGCCTTGCAATCCTGGCACTGGGAGGGCATTTTGTCATCCAGGGAACCATGTCTCTAGGAGAATTTGCAGCCTTCAACAGCTATCTTGCTTTGCTGATCTTTCCAATTCTTGTGATCGGGTTTATGAGCAATGTGATTGCCCAGGCTACGGCTTCCTATCAGCGGATAGAAACGGTTCTGAATACCGAAGAAGTTCCTGAAAGCGGTACGATTACAGAGGTATTGTCCGGAGCTGTAGAGATGATAAATGTTTCCATTTCTTATGGCCAAAAGCCAGCTTTAAAAGGAATTTCCTTTAGCCTTAAGGCCGGCTCTAAAACTGCGGTTATCGGTCCAACGGCAGCAGGAAAAACTCAGCTGTTGTATATTCTCACCGGGTTAATTCCTCCTGAATCGGGAGAAGTCTTGTTCGATGGGCATCCTATCGAAGATTATCAGCAGGAAGCCTTTCACCAGCAAGTTGGTTTTGTTTTTCAGGATAGTATTATGTTCAATCTGAGTATCCGGGAGAATATTGCGTTCAGTGATACGGTCACAGACGAATCGCTCGAAAAGGCCATCGAAACCGCTGAACTGAAAGAGTTTATTAACGGCTTGCCAGATAAACTGAATACGATAATTTCCGAGCGGGGATCCAGCCTTTCCGGCGGACAGAAACAACGGATTATGCTGGCCAGGGCATTGGCTGTAAACCCTAAAGTATTACTGCTGGATGATTTTACCGCCAGAGTAGATACCAATACAGAACAAAGGATTTTGGCTAATGTGCAACAAAATTATCCGGGTTTGACCTTACTTTCCGTTACCCAGAAAATTGCTGCTGTAGAGCATTATGATAAAGTTATCGTATTGATGCAGGGCGAAATAATAGCAGAGGGAACACATGCGGAGCTGATGAAAAGCAGTCCGGAATATGTTCAGATCTACACTTCACAACAGAGTACCAGCAATTATGAATTACAATCTTAATCAGACCACAGGCCAGGAGGAAAAGAAGTCGACCTTAAAGGCGGTTAAAAAACTTCTTCAGCTCATCAGTCATGAGAAAAAAAACCTTCTTAAAGCACTGGTAACCATTCTAATTAACTCAGGTTTACTCTTGCTAGGTCCTTTTCTAATTGGCCATACGATCGATACCTATGTAAGGACAAAACAATACCATGGCGTATTGGTCTTTTCCGGTATCCTATTGGTGATGTATTTGATCACCCTGATCACCGGTTACACACAAACGAAGTTAATGGGAGGGGTGGGGCAACGCATGCTGTACACGCTGAGAAATGCGATATTTAATAAACTTCAGGAACTACCGGTAGGTTTTTTTAATCAGAATAAAGCAGGTGATCTGATCTCGCGGGTAAATAATGATACCGATAAACTGAATCAGTTTTTCTCTCAGTCACTGATGCAGTTTATTGGCAGTATTGTGACGATGATCGGTGCCGGAATCTTTCTGTTGGTGATCAATTTTAAACTTGGTGCTGCGGCACTGTTGCCTGCGGTATTTATTTTGATCTTTACTGCGGTGCTTTCTCCCTGGGTGAAGCGTAAAAATGCAGTCAATCTCAAAAGTACAGGGGGAATGAGTGCCGAAATTCAAGAGAGTCTGAATAACTTTAAAGTCATTATCGCCTTCAACCGCCGGGACTATTTTAGAAAGAAGTTTGATGAAGCCAACCGGCAAAATTATAAAACAGCTATTGGAGCAGGTCTTGCCAATAATATCTTTATGCCTGTTTATGGAATGTTATCGAGTTTCGCCCAACTTATTGTGTTGTTGTATGGCATCCATCTGATTTCCATAGGAGAGTTTACTATCGGTTTATTGGTGAGTTATTTGTCTTATGCTACAAATTTCTATAATCCTTTGAGACAGCTGGCCGCTCTGTGGGCAAATTTCCAGGTTGCTATGGCAGGTTGGGATAGGATTTCTCAAATACTTTCGCTGGAAAGCGATTTGCAGCAGGTAAAAGCGGAAACACAAGAATCTGGAGCTGTCCTGCTGGAATTCAGGAATGTGCATTTCTCTTACGACCAAAATCAGGAAATCCTGCATAACATCAGTTTTAAGCTGGATCGTGGCAAAACCTATGCTTTAATTGGACCTACTGGTGGAGGTAAAACCACTACAGCTTCTTTGATTGCACGTTTATATGATGCAACTAAGGGTATGGTATTGTTAAATGGAAGAGATATCCGTTCTTTTACACCTGAGGAGCGGACACAGAAAATCGGATTTATTTTGCAGGAACCTTTCTTGTTTTCAGGGACAGTAAGAGACAATATTCTGTATGGGAACAGCCATTATAAAGATTATTCTAATGCGCAACTGGAGGAAGTGATCCATGCTTCTAACCTGGAAGAACTGCTGGCTATTTTTGACGAAGGACTGGAAACGAACATCACTTCGGGTTCAGATAGCATTAGCCTTGGACAAAAGCAGCTGATTGCCTTCATGAGAGCTGTCCTAAGGAAACCAGAATTGCTGATCCTGGATGAAGCGACCGCTAATATTGATACCATCACGGAGAAATTGCTGAGTAATATTCTAAAAAAACTTCCCAAAGAAACAACTCAGGTCATCATCGCACACCGATTGAATACGATAGAAAATGCAGATGAGATCTTTTTTGTCAATTCGGGAGAAGTGACCCGGGCAGGTACCCTGAGCCATGCTATGGATATGCTGCTGGGGCATAAAAGAGTGAGTTAGAAAATAGAGAGGCCATTAAGAATCAGCAAGCTCTTAATGGCCTTAATTTATATTAAGCTGTTGGTCTGCAAAGGTGTTTTTTCAAGTGTATTTGCAATTTGGTATAAGGCTCTGGGAATATGGAAGCAGCCTTTCCATTTTCCGCCTTTTAGTGGTAAAAGTACCTCCCCCTGACGATTTAGGTAACCGAACCATTCCCCGCCATTTTCTTTATCTTTGAATTTATTCCAGGTATAATGATGGAGTTTTTCAAACCAGGAGCGACATTCTTCACTACCGGTTAAATGATAACCTTTAGCCATGCAAACCAGAGCTTCTACGTGAACCCACCAAAGCTTTTGGTCCCATTCCAGTTGTTGTACAGGATGGTTTTTAGCATCCATAAAATAGAAAATTCCGCCGTGTTCTTTATCCCATCCATATTCCAGTGCACGAAAGGCAATTTCTAAAGCTTTTTTGATCAGTTTTTTATCGTTTAATCTTACCCCCAGGTCCATAATGAACCACATGGCTTCTATTGTATGACCTGGATTGATACTTCGCCCTTCATAAGAATCCGAGAAACTTCCATCTGGTGCCACATTTTCAAGGATCAGTCCGGAATCTTTTTGATAAAAGACTTCCATCACTTCATAGATCACTTCATCAATCAATTCACTGATGATTTTCTGATCCAGCAAATGTTCAATTTCAAGGGAAAGATTACAAAGGATCATCGGGAGGGCAAAGTTTTTTAGCGGTCTGGTATTTGGAAAAGCCTTGCTGTATTTGCCCTTTGGATTTTCTCTTCTTTTCATAATATTGAAGAAGGTGTCTCTGGCGATCTGAGCGTATTCGTCCTGATGATTGATTTTATACAATGCTCCAAAACCCATAGAGGCGAAGCAATCGGAAAAAATATTGTAGGGTTGAATTAATGGCTGACCTGCTTTGTTAAATGAAAAATACCAGTTTCCATCGGTATCCCGGCCATGTTTTTTCATGAAATCTGCACCATGTTCCGCAATTTGAAGCCATTCTGCATTTGCCCCTAATTTATCATAAAGCATGGCGTAAGTCCAGATTTGCCTGCCTTGCAACCAGCAAAATTTATCTGTATCGTAGACATTTCCAAACTGGTCAAGACAGGTAAAGTAACCACCATGTTCGCGGTCTATAGAATTTTTACTCCAGAAGGGGATAATGTTGTTTAATAGTTCGTCTTTATAGGTTTTACTGTAATTGTTCATTTATGTATGTGAAATTATAGAGTTTTGATGTACTCCTGGTAACGGTTGTAGAGGTGGTGTGCTTGGATATAAGCGGATTGCGGGCTCATAAAGTGGGAGAATTCAAAAGTAATGGCTTTGTCGTAACCTGCTTTGCGGGCTGCTTCCAGCTTCAGTCTGAGCTTTTCAAATTTGATTGGCAAAAATTTAATGGGCATGTCCCGGTCAAAACTTTCGGCATTGGTCCAGCATTGCAGGCCAAACTGATCGGCCATTTTTTTATTGACTTCAAAAAAATCGCTAAGCTCATGGTAATCTACGTGCCCGTCCTGGAAAGCTACAGCATCAATAGAGCCTTTTAAACCGGCAAAGATTTCTGACCATTCCTGTTCATGGATTTTCATGGATACTGCATCCTCCTTGGTTAGTCCGGAGGAAGAAGCCAGGATGGCCTTTTTACCGTCTATCCAGGGTGAGATCAGGGTAGGTAAGCCGCCGCTTACCCCTTTGCACTGGAGTCCGAGGGTATTGAAGGCATCTGTAGCTCCTTTGGTCTTCCTGCTGATCTCCATGCTCAGATACCAGCCGCCAAAACTTTCGTGGTGGCCATATCTCTGCCAGACTTCATCAATCACGTAACGATTGGCATCAATCTCCTGATCCAGGTTTCCACTGTCCCAGTAATGGCCACTGTCGTAAAGGCCAAAGTAAAACCGCATACCATGAAGGTCTGCGAGTTCGAGGAAGAGCTCTACCAGGTCTATAGGCGGGGCGTAACACCCATAATGCTGCTGAAGGTATGTTGAAGGATAAGTAATAAACCTTCGGTAGCCGCTGCGGATCAGGATAACGGTATCTATTCCTGCCGCTTTCATATGTTTGAAATCCTGTTCCCATTCGTTCCTTCCCCAGTTTTGATGGGGGATATCATGGGATATTTCGTCTATAAATGTTCCGGTGATCTTCATAAGTATTTCTCACTTTTTAAATAATTAACCCAATCTATATAGGCGCTGGCTTTCAGATGTACGCCATCGGGGGTAATGTCTTTTCTTAATTTACCGGCTTCATCCTGAAAAATCGGGCAGATATTTATATAGGTAACCTGTTCTTCGACGGCCATCGCTTTAATTTTCTCGTTCAGCAATGGAACCAATTTATTACGTTCCTTCGTGTACGGCTCTTTGGTCATTTCTTCATTGATGGGCAAGGTACTTTCGATATAAATCTTTGTTTTCGGAGATTTCAGTTTAATTAACCGGATGATCCTTCTGTAATTGTTTACGCTGACCTCATTTGGCAGCTTCCTAAACAAGTCGTTAATACCATCCATTAAAAAGATCGCCCTTGGCTTTGCCGCCAGAATTCGGTCCATCCTGGCTAAAATGCCAAAGGAATTATCTCCCCCAACACCCCTGTTGATGATGGGATAAGGCGAATCTGATAAGATCTCCTGCCATTCACCGCGTTCTGTAATGCTGTTTCCCAAAAAGACTATGGCATTTTTTGGGATAGACATTTTATCAAAATATTCAACTCTTTGCTGATAATAGCTATTGGCATAATTGCTATCAATCTTAACCGTTTGCTGCGCTGCCGCATCTGCGGTGCAGATAGCCATGATGCCCAGGATCAAACTGCTATATTTTGCCTCTTTTATCATAATATATGTTCTTTCTTTAAATAATCTGCCCATAAAATATATGCTGCGGATTTAAGATGTAGGCCATCCATACTCAACTCTTTTTTTAACGCTCCGTTCTCATCGGCAAAAACTGCATGCAGATCTATATAGTGCACTTTGTACGTATTGCAAAGTGCTTTTAACCCTTCATTTAAGGCCAGGATTTTGGTATTGGAAAGTTTTTCGTACGACTTTGGCAGCATGGGAACATTTACAGGCAATACACTCTGAAAATAAACTTGCGTTGAAGGCGACTCTGCTTTGATCTTTTTAACCATACGCAGGTAATTGGCCAGGATAACCTCATTTGGAGTTCCTCTTTTCATGTCATTAATACCACACAACAAAAAGATTTTTAGTGGTTTTGAGGCCAGAACTTCATCTAAACGGGCCAGAATACCATAGGTTACATCGCCGCTGATCCCCCGGTTGATGACGTGTTTGTTCGGGATCAATTCCTGCCATTTTCCACCCTCGGTGATGCTGTTTCCAACGAAAACGATCTCTTTCTTTTGATTAGGCATCTTTTTAAAGAAATCGAGTCTTTGCATGTAATGACCATTGGCATAACTACTGTCTATGGCAATGGTTTCCTGAGCACTCGCATAAAAGGAACCGGAAAGAAATAAGAGTCCGGTAAAAAATAATTTGTTCATTTTAAATTTCTTTATACATATTATACCATCATTATACGGCTGCATCCCCGGCTGCTTCTTCTGTTAGAGGCATTAAGGG
>NZ_DATMRL010000253.1:0-21678 GCF_035566355.1 Pedobacter sp. | reverse complement strand
T
The DNA here is from genome assembly GCF_035566355.1 of Pedobacter sp. GTDB lineage: Bacteria > Bacteroidota > Bacteroidia > Sphingobacteriales > Sphingobacteriaceae > Pedobacter. The sequence continues at coordinate 21,677 of NZ_DATMRL010000253.1, read as the reverse complement.
TTATTGTTTGGAAATGAAAATTCTACTTCTGCAGCTGACCTGAAAAAACGTCCTTTTAGTGGTAACCCTAATCAATACGTTCCATCAGCAGGTGGTATCCCTGCTACTTATGCAATCAACGCAACTGTAGATAATTTCAAAATCCCTCAGATCTGGCGTTCCAATTTAGCAGCAGATTTTAACCTTCCAGGAGGTATTATTGCTACAGTTGAGGGTATTTATACCAAATCTATTAATGAGATCTATCACCGTGATGCCAACCTGAAAAACCCTTCCGGACAGTTAACTGGTTCTGGTGATAACCGTGATATTTTCCCAGGTGGTTCAAGTAACCGTATCAACAGTTTTATTACCAATGCAATTGTATTGGATAATACCAATAAAGGATACGCTTATAACATTACCGGTCAGTTACAAAAACACTTCGGTAAATACGTGGATGCAATGGTGGCTTATACTTATAGTGATGCCCGTGATGTTTCATCAACTCCGGGTTCACAAGCCAACTCGGCCTTCACCGGAAACCAGATTGTGAACGACCCTGATAAACCAGTCTTGGCTTACAGCAACTACGTAGTTAAAAACCGTATTATCGCATCGGTTAACTTTAATTTCTCTTTAGCGCGTGAATTACCTACTTCAATCGGTTTGATTTATGAAGGTTCTCCTTATGGCGATACTTTTGGAAATACCCGTTTCTCTTACATCACTTCCGGAAACTTGAATAATGATAATGCAACAGCTAACGATTTAATGTACGTTCCAAAAGATAAAAATGATATTCATTTTGTAACTGCTGATATTAAAGACAGTAAAGGTAACGTTACTTTTGCAGCAGAGAGCGCAGATTCTCAGTGGGCAAGACTGGATGCTTACATTAGCCAGGACAAATACCTGAGCAAGAAAAGAGGTCAGTACACAGAGCGTAACGGAGCAGAATATCCTTGGTCAAATCGTTTTGATATTAGAATTACACAAGATATCTTCACCAAATTCGGACAGGATAACAAAAGCCGTTTCCAGCTCTCAGTTGATATTGTCAATTTCGGAAACCTGCTGAACAAAAACTGGGGAACAACTCAGTTGCCTGCAATGACTAACTTTATGCAGTACCGTTCTGTTGCTAGTGGTGTACCTCAGTATACTATTGATAAAAACCTTCCAGCTTCAACATTTAAAGATAATGTTGGTTTAGGTTCAAGATATCAAATCCAGGTGGGAGCACGTTATTCATTTAACTAATAGCTTACCATCCTAAAAGCAAAAAGGGCCGGAGATTCTTCTCCGGCCCTTTTTGCATAATTATATTTCTCAGTTGCAGACCTTAATTTGCCGCGGGAGGTGCAATTGTTTTAAAGAACCCGCTTTGGGTCATTGTAGAAACCGTAGTACCATCTGCCGCATAAGCTGAAGCTCTAAGCGCGTAGGTCTTGTCAACAGATAAACCTAGTGCACTGAATTTTAACAGAATACTTCCTGCATATATCTTCGTGTTTGGATAGGTTGTATCCTGAAGAGTATAAGTGATGGTATGATTGGTTACCTTATCAGTGGAAGTAGCGTCATATCCATTCCAGGAAGAAAATGTCACCGTTTTAACCACGGTGTTACCTTCTAGAATATCAACCACAAACTTTCCTGTAGGTACTTTGGCTGTAGCGCCAAAATACACCTGTAAAATAGTGGTTAATGTAAAAGGACTGCTTTGTTGATAACCTAAGCTGCTTAGCTGCAGGTTGGGCAATTTTGGCTCTATACCTGCAATATCTGCCTTTTTACTGCAAGAGGATAGAGTTAAGGCCAGAAGTGCAGTTAAAGCGATACTTATATATTTTTTCATTGTATTTATTTTAAATATTAATCCCTGTCTGATTAGAAAATGTATTTAGCACCAATTAACAAGCTCCATGTCGTGGTAGCAGTAGCTACATTTTGGAACGGCTGGGTAACCAATTGTCCGTTAAACTGACGCAGGGTATAAGTAGGAACACCGTTTGCATCAATAGAACTATAAGTAAGCGGACTGTTTGTTACAAGCGTTTTTTGGATACCCCAATATTTGCTCAGTAAGTTAGGAAGGTTGATTACTACGGCACTTAACTGCAGTGTATGTTTTTTTCCATTTGCATTGATGTAGAAATCCTGAAGGATATTTGCATCCACACGGTTGTACCAGGGTAAAAATGCTGCATTTCTTTCTGCATACTGGCCTCTGTGGCTGTTCAGGTATGGCGTGTTTTTGATAAATTGCTCAAAAGCCGCCGCTTGTTGCTGTGGCGTATAGGTATAAGCTACGCCGTTAACAGTAGCAGTAAACTGCGTAAACTTAACTTCTGAGGCTCTTTTTGGAATGTACATCAAATCACCGCTGTTGCCGTCACCGTTAAGATCTCCGTTAACAACATAGCTGATTGGAGAGAATCCGCCTGCCTGTCCCTGATAAAAGATACCGATAGTCGTTGCTGCGTACTTTGAATAATTAAATTTATAAGACGCATTGGCAACAATACGGTGAGGTACATAGTTAGCTGAATTACCCAATTCAACATCATTTGCTGTTCCTACATTGGCTGTCGCACCCCAAACGCCTGCAGCATTGGTGCCTGCGGTAGCAAATGCTTCTTTTGATTTGGTATAGGTATACGCGATCGAAGCATTAAATCCATTATAGAAATTTTTGCTCAATTGAGCCGTTAAAGCAGATGAATAACCTTTGCTTGTGTTTTCAAGAACAATTGCATTGGTTATACTTGGATAAATTGCTCTGTCTACTGCTTGAACAGCACCATTATTTCCTGTACCTATATAACGTACTCTGGAGAAATCACCTTCGTTTATAAGTCCTGTCGGAGTTTTAAGATTGGCATTTCTCATTCTTGTAGCATTGATATCCTTGGTATAAATCGCCTCTAAACTGGCGGTAAAACCATTGCCAAGATTTTTCTCCAGGGCTAAATCCGCTCTGAATACCTGTGGGAACTTATAGTTTTGATCGATCAGTACAGTTGAACCTTGAACAGCGGTTCCAGCTACCTGAGGGAATAAATTAGCATATACAGAAGGATCAGCATTTAACTTAATGTTCTGCAGCTGAGCAGCAGTAGCCACGCCATTGTAATTATACATGGCACTGTTGCTTGGCATATTGGTCAGGAAGATATATGGCATTCTTCCTGTAAATATGCCTAAGCCTCCGCGTAATACCAACGATTTGTCTTCCAGTAAGCTGGCTCTGAAACCTGCTCTTGGAGATAATAGAATTCTTGATTTTGGCCATTTACCGGTGTTGTAGCTGGTGATGTTTCCATCTGCATCAGGTAATTGTAAAGCCGTAATTTGAGGATTCTCTACTGGATCTTGCAAGTAAAGACTTTTATCCGCACGCAATCCATAAGTAATTTTGAAGTTATCGCTCACATTGAATTCATCCTGAGCATATAAACTTACGGTTCCTACTTTTAAGTTTGCAGAATACACTTGATCCACTCCTGGAATCAGAGAATAGTTATAGGTAAATTGGATAGGTGCCCTGTCATTTAAAAAGTCGTCAAGGGAGTTGTAAATATAAGAACCTGCTGCACCTGGCATATAAGAGTTGCCAATCTTTTGAAATTCGTAATTGATACCTCCTGTGATGGTATGTTTACCTGCATAATAAGTGATGTTATCATATAAACTAATGGTGTTGTCAATCACATTATTATATTTTGTGTTCGGGTCTGAACCTGCTGAAATGTAGTTGTTTCCTGCACCGTTAAAAATATCAATCGTTGGGAAAAAATCTCCTTTTGTCGTACGTGGACTGCCGTAATTTTTAAAGGTCAATAACAACTGATTGGTTAATTTCGGGGTGATCGTACTGTTCAATTCAGCTGTACCTGTACTTACTTTATTTAAATACCCAAAATTAGAATTTTCGAAAGCGATAGAATTTACACTGTAACGGGCATTAGGTAAGGTATTACGTGTCTGAGGGGTACCGTTAACCCCTGTAAAAGTAAAAGAAGCACCGCCCGGAACACCAGTGGCATTAACAGATAGATCGGCTGTAGCATGTAAATAACTGTATTTTACTTTCAGTTTGTTCTTATCGTTGATGTTCCAGTCTAATTTTACCAGGAATTTAGTGTTTTCAGGCTTAAATGCCGGAAAGTTGTCATAAGCTCCGGTTTTATAACCAAATTTAGAATCCAGGTAATCAGAAACTTTTTGAAGATCTCCAACCGTAGTTGCTGCAGTTTGACCGATACCTGAACCACCAGTAGGAGAGAAAGCAATACCAGGAGTAGTCGAAATCTCTCTCTCAAAGTTGGCAAAAAAGAACAATTTGTTTTTTATGATCGGGCCGCCCAGAGTAAAACCATAAGTTTTTGTACTTGCTTTCGCTGTTGCAGCACTGATGTCTTTATCGCCAATCATTGTGCCGTTAAAAGACTGGTTTTTATAGTAACCATAAACCGAACCATGAACGGTATTGGTACCACTTTTTGTAGTCGCATAGATGCCCGCTCCGGTAAAACCAGATTGTCTTACGTCAAATGGACTCACATTGATGGAAAGCTCATCATAAGCTTCAATAGAAATTGGCTGCGCGCCTCCTCCAGGCAATAAATCTGATGAGGTACCGAAAGTATTGTTTAAATTGGCCCCATCAACCGTAACACTGTTGGATCTGCTGTCGCGACCGGCAAAACTTGTTCCGGTAGACTGTGGAGTTAAACGGGTGAAATCAGTTACACTTCTTGAAAAAGTAGGTAAAGTAGCGAGTGCAGTGGCACCAATATTGGTTGTAGCACCTGATTTTGCGGATACAATACGCTTTGTTCCGGTTATAGATACTGCATTCAATTGTACGCCACTATCAGATAGCACAGCATTCAATACAAATGGCTGTCCCAATAGAAGGGTGATATCTGTATAAGTACTTTTATTGAAGCCGATATAGGTCACTTCAATTTTGTAAGGACCGCCAGTACGCATACCTGGAATGCTAAACAATCCGTCTTTGTTGGCAGCGGCTGCGTAGGAAGTTCCGGATGGTACATGTGTCGCTCTGACAGAAGCACCTGGCAGGATACCTCCTTTAGCGTCTTTTACGCTCCCGGATATACTACTCGATGTAACCTGAGAAAAGGCAACAGAAGCAGTAAAAAGGAAAAATAAGAAAATGAGTAAAGAGTTTCTCATACTTGATCGTTTTTTTACGTGAATTTGTGTGTGTTGTTTTGGCCGCAAAGATAGGAAATCGGCCTAAGAATTGTTAACTTAATGTTAATAAATTGAAACTTAACGTATTGTGTACGATTAGTATATGTTGAGACTGTTTGGTGTTTTTGTAAGTCTCTGTAAATCAAATTTTTGTTTTTCAATAGATATTTTTTGGACATCGTTTGTTTGCCCTTCTGTATAAAAGCTTTCCTTTTAACCAGATCTATAATTTCGATTTTTTACTCATCTGTAATACTAGTTCACTAAACAAAACAAGTTCTAAATTTTTTATGAAATAGGTTTAGAACTCTAATCTATACAAAAAAAAGTGTCTGGTCAAAGCCGATCTTATTGTCGCGATTAATCAAAGAATCAAAAGATGCTAATTCCTAAAGATGCATATATTACAGGCGACAGATTGAATAGGATAACAGTGACTTAACCAAAAACTAAAGCTATGTAAAACATATTTTAAAGTATAGAACAGTATATATTTAGTATAGATTTCATAAGGATTTGATAGGGGGTTGATAGGGAGTTGATAGGGACAATGCCCCTGTCAACTCTTTATTATCTGTTTATCAACCAATTGTTTATCTCAAAATAATCGTAACTTCATTATACCGAAATCTAAAACGCAATCTTATGGCAACATTTAAAAACGGTATTTTAGGTCCATTCAAAGGAAAAGTAGGCAAAGTAGTGGGTTACGAGCTTAATGGGCAATATGTAATGAGGGGCATTGGCTATGGGAAAGTCAACAGAAAGCCAACACCAAAAGAGTTGGCCAACCGAAAACGCTTTGCCATTGCGCAAACGTGGTTACAGCCCTTACTCGAATTCCTAAGGGTGGGTTTCCAGGATTATGCACCAACCTTTCAAGGTTTCAGCGCAGCAAAATCTTACCTTTTAAATCATGCCATTAACGGTACCTATCCGGACTTTGTCATTGATCCGGCTCTGGTGCTGGTCAGCTTCGGCCAATTGGCACAAGCCTCATCTTCTAATGTTACTTCTCAACAGCCCAATACCCTCACGTTTACCTGGGAACCAGGAAAACATGCTTATGATGACCGAGCAATGTTTGTAGCTTACAATCTGGAAGAAGGAATTGCAGAGTCTGATACATCAGCTGCGAAAACACAAAACAAGATAGGAACATTTGTTTTAAGTAAGGGCTTTTCAGGCAAGGAAGTTCATGTTTACCTTGCATTTGTATCTGAAGACAGGAAGAGCCGAAGCAATAGTCAATATCTGGGGAAAATCAGAGTGCTTTAACTCTTAATTGCATAAAAAAAACTGATGCTCCAGGTTAATTCTTTACCTGGAGCATCAGTTTTTTATATACTCAAGGTCTGTTTTAATTATAAACAAACTCGCCTTTATCGCTCTTAATTGTCACTTGTTTGGTTGCAGATGTTTCTACATGACCAATGATCTGTGCATCTATATTGAAGCTTTTAGAGATCTCAATAATCGCCTGGGCAATTTCCTGCGGAACATACAATTCCATTCTATGGCCCATATTGAATACTTTGTACATTTCTTTCCAGTCTGTTCCGGATTGTTCCTGGATCAATTCAAATAACGGTGGAACAGGGAAGAGGTTGTCTTTAACCACATGTACATCATCATTAATGAAATGAAGTACTTTAGTTTGAGCACCACCGCTGCAATGTACAATACCATTGATCTGGCTGCGGTAGTTTTCCAGTATTTTTTTGATCACCGGTGCATAGGTACGTGTTGGCGACAAGACCAGTTTACCTGCAGTGATTTCAGTTTGATCGTCTATTTTAACCAGGTCTGTTAAACCTTTACCACCTGAAAATACCAGGTCAAAAGGAACGGCCGGATCAAAGCTTTCCGGATAATTGGTCGCTACGTATTTGTTGAAAACATCATGTCTGGCAGAGGTTAGCCCGTTGGAACCCATACCACCATTGTATTCCTTTTCATAGCTGGCCTGTCCTGAAGAAGAAAGCCCTACAATCACATCACCCGCCTGGATTTTGTGGTTGCTGATTACCTCATCACGTTTCAAACGGCAGGTTACTGTAGAATCAACGATAATGGTCCGAACCAGATCACCTACATCAGCAGTTTCTCCGCCGGTAGAATAAATGGAAATCCCTTGTTCGCGAAGTTCTGCAAGAATCTCTTCTGTACCATTGATAATGGCAGCAATCACCTCACCAGGAATCAGGTTTTTATTTCTGCCAATGGTAGAAGACAAGAGAATATTTTCTGTAGCGCCTACACAGATCAGATCGTCAATATTCATGATAATGGCATCCTGGGCGATTCCTTTCCAAACAGAAATATCGCCGGTTTCTTTCCAGTATACATAGGCCAGGGAAGATTTGGTGCCTGCACCATCTGCATGCATAATGTTGCACCATGCCTGGTCATTACCTAATATATCCGGGATGATTTTGCAGAAAGCTTGCGGGAAAATACCCTTGTCAATGTTTTTGATGGCCTGGTGCACATCTTCTTTAGAGGCAGAAACGCCACGTTGGTTGTACCTGTTATCACTCATGTTGCTGCAAAGATAGGGAAACGCGGCAATCTTGACACGATTTCCGGGCAAAAAAATAACCTCTGCTTTTTCAGGGCAGAGGTTATGAAATCAAAACAAAGTATTATTTTAAAAATAACAGTTCTCTGAATTTTGGTAAAGGCCAAACACTGTCATCAACAATCTGCTCCAGTTTATCTGTGTGGTAGCGGATGGTATCGAAATAGCTCTTCACTTTCTCGTCGTAAGCAATCGCTTTTTCGCGTGTATCTTCGATCGCATTGGTTACTTTACGTTCTTCCAGCATGGCATCAATATTGGTTTTCAGGACACCCAGGTGCTCAGAAACTTTATTGATGATGGCCAATGGAGCTTCTAAAGTTTCTTTTGCTAAACCAAGATCTTTTAAGCCTTTTGCATTTTCAAGCAAGGTATTTTGGTAAGCAATGGTTGCAGGAATGATCATGCTGTTGGTTACTTCGCCCATTACCCTGGCTTCGATCTGCAGTTTTTTGTAATAGCTTTCTAACAAGATCTCATGACGTGCATGCAATTCGCGCTCGTTGAAGATGTTGTTTTTGGTGAAAACTTCAGTCGATTTTTCGCTGATGTAAGCATCCAGAGCAACCGGAGTAGTTTTGATGTTGGCTAAGCCACGTTTAGCTGCCTCATCTGCCCATTCCTGGCTGTAACCATTTCCTTCAAAACGGATGTCTTTAGATTCTTTGATGTATTTTTTGATGATCGTTAACAAGGCAACGTCTTTTTTCTCGCCTTTTTTGATCAATTTATCTACTTCAACTTTGAATTTAGTCAACTGATCTGCCATGATGGTGTTTAACACAGTCATTGGTGCAGAAGAGTTTGCAGAAGAACCTACAGCTCTCAATTCAAATTTATTACCGGTGAAAGCAAATGGTGAAGTACGGTTACGGTCGGTGTTGTCTAATAAGATCTGAGGGATCTTAGGAATACCTAACCATAAAGAATCTTCATTTTTTACTTTTTTCAAAATGCTGCGTGAGCTTTCGATCTCGTCCAGTACGTCAGCAAGCTGAGAACCCAGGAAGATGGAAATGATTGCTGGCGGCGCTTCGTTTGCACCTAAACGGTGATCGTTACTTACCGAAGCAATACTTGCTCTTAATAGATCTGCATGTTCGTGTACCGCTTTGATGGTGTTTACAAAGAAAGTAAGGAACATCAGGTTGTTTTTAGGTGTTTTACCTGGAGACAACAAGTTTTTACCGGTATCAGTAATCAATGACCAGTTGTTGTGTTTACCCGAACCATTGATGCCTGCATATGGTTTTTCGTGTAACAACACTTTGAAATTGTGTCTTAAAGCCACTTTCTCCATTAAGTCCATCAACAATTGATTGTGGTCAATTGCCAAGTTGATTTCTTCATAGATCGGCGCACACTCAAATTGAGAAGGAGCCACCTCATTGTGACGGGTTTTCAAAGGAATACCTAATTTTAAGGCTTCGTTTTCAAAATCTACCATATAAGTAAATACACGCTCAGGGATAGATCCGAAATAGTGATCTTCCAGTTGCTGTCCTTTTGCAGACATATGACCAAATAAGGTACGGCCGGTTAAAGCAAGGTCAGGACGTGCATTATATAAGGCAAGGTCTACCAGGAAATATTCCTGCTCGATACCTAACGATGCATTTACTTTAGTGATGCTTTTATCAAAATACTGGCAAACATCGACAGCGGCTTTGTCTAAAGCATTTAATGCTTTCAATAAAGGTGCTTTATAATCTAGTGCCTCACCAGTGTAAGAAACAAATACAGTTGGGATGCAAAGGGTTTTACCAGCTTTGCTTTCCATAATGAAGGCAGGAGAAGAAGGATCCCATGCTGTATAACCGCGTGCTTCGAAAGTGTTGCGGATACCACCGTTAGGGAAACTTGAGGCATCTGGCTCTTGTTGTACCAATGCACTTCCTGCAAATTTTTCAATTGCGCCATCTGCACTTGGCTCGAAGAACGAATCATGTTTTTCAGCAGTTGTACCAGTTAGGGGCTGAAACCAATGAGTATAGTGTGTTGCGCCTTTAGACATTGCCCATGTTTTCATTGCTGTTGCAATGTGATTGGCTTCGTCCTGGTTAATTAACACGCCCTGATCAATAGCAGAAATTAATTTTTCATAAACTTCCTTTGATAAGAGATCTTTCATTTTTTTCTTATCAAATACATTAGAGCCAAAAAACTCCGAAATTTTGGTTGATGGCGACTTAACCTCGGGTGAAATTCTAGATTGTGCCTCTTTTAATGCAATTGTTCTTAAACTTTTCATTGATTTCTTTAAAATTTGAACCAAAAATATAATATTATCTCAATAATTCGTAAAAAATTGATAAAAAATATGTTGTTAATAACTTTCGAAGGTTAAGATTTTGTTAAATTTTCATTTTTAGTCGTTTTTTGAGTCCTGATCTTTGGTTTTTGATGCGTTTGAGTGCCTTAAATTATGATAATATTAATATTTCGGCTTTTATGGAAAAAGAAAGAAATAGACATCTTATTTTAAAATAATCTAAGAACTATGATAAATTCATCAAACCTGTACAAGAAAGAGTGGCTCAATCTTGTATTCAAGAACAGAAATCAGAATTATGGTGCTTATACACTTCGTCAGCAATCCTCAAAGATCACTTTCAGGGCTTTATTGATCAGTTCTTCTGCTTTTATCCTGCTTTTTGTTATACCTGCGGTGTTAAGGCACATGAAACCTGCAGAAATTGTAGTTCCGGACAAAATTATAGAGGTAAACACACTTACACTTCCTGATCAGGTGAAACCAGAAGAGAAAAAGAAGGAAATGCCAGCTGAACCTATGAAGGAAAAGATCAAAACGGTGAGTTTGCCTTCCAGACCTGTCGTTGTGAGTGATCCGGTATTGAAGGATCCGCCAACACTTAAAGAAATAGAACATGCAGCCATAGGCCCGGTTACACAGGCCGGAGTGGAAACCAATATTGCTACTGTACCGGAAGCAGGTGCCGGAAATGGAATCGGCACAGGTAAAGGGAACGGTGAAGGCGAGGCTGTAGATAATAATATATATGAAAACGGAACGGGTAGTCTGGAGGCTTATCCTGAATTTGAAGGTGGGATGAAAGGCTGGGCTAAATTTCTTCAGCGCAACCTGAGGTATCCCAGTATGGCCTCAGAACAAGAAATACAAGGAAAAGTATTTGTAAGTTTCGTGGTGGAAAAAGATGGATCGGTTTCAGATGTGACCTTGGTTAAAGGAATTGGAGGTGGTTGTGATGAGGAGGCTTTACGAGTGATTAAAAAATCGCCAAGATGGAAACCTGGCCAGCAAAATGGAAGGAGTGTACGGGTAAGGTATAATATGCCTCTGTCATTTACCATCAATCAATAAATTCAGTAGAGGGGATGGGACTGAAAATAGGCCATCAGTTTTTCTGCACCCTCCCTCTGCAATTTGCTAAGAAAAAGGTATATGCTGGTGAGAGGCCTCAGAGATCTGCGGCTTTTTCAGCCGCCTGATATCGTTAGCCTCGAAGCAGCATATACCTTTTTCTATATAAATTTCACCTCCTCTTTTTTATTTTATTTATACACAGACTGAAACGAATAAATTTTGGTAGAAGATGATCACTTCATAACCTCGAAAAAAATATATTCCAATGAAAATATAAATTGTAATTTTATCTTTTCATAACAACACAAATGAAGATTCCCGTTACGGAAGCATAGGCGAAGCAGTATGGTTATAAAACGTTTTCTTATTTTCACTGCGGGCCTGCTTTTAATTTTTAATCATCTAAATGCGCAAGAAAAGCCGCAAAAGGATTCTATTGCCCAAACAGATGTGAGCGATTTGTACAAACGGTATTTTAAAAAGCATGCCGGGCCAGATACATCGCATAAAAAAAATGGAAGTCTGGTGCTGTTGCCAACTTTTGGTTATACACCCAGTATAGGATTTCAACTCGGAGCAGACGTATTGGGAACCAGATATTTTGGAGATCCGGCAACAACAACATTATCTGTTTTTGAAGCTTATACTGCGTTATCAACCAAGAAAACAGCATTGCTGCAGCTCAAGCATAATATTTACTTGCCAGACAATAACTGGAACCTTCAGGGAAGCTGGGAAGTAGGGAAAAATCAGGTCCTAGACCATGGAATAGGAACGGGGCACGATGATCCGGGAATCTTTCCAATTAAATTCACCTATCTGCGGCTGAACGAAAACATTTACCGGGAAATATTTGACCACTTTTACGCAGGAGCAGGTTTGGCCTTCAACTTTTATGGCAATATTGATGATGAAAAGGAAAACCCAGGCGTATCTAAAACCTTTAATCACTTTTACAGCATAAAGAACGGTTTCTCGCCCGGGCGATATTTCGCCAACGGTGTACTCGTGAACCTGCAGTACAATACACGGGATCAACCTTACAGGCCTTATAAAGGAATATACGCAAATGTAATCTTCAGGGTAAATACCAAAGTGCTGGGGAGTGAACAGGAAGCCACACAACTAAAAACAGAGCTCAGGAAATACTGGAGCCTTTCGCATAAGAATCCAGAACACGTACTGGCTTACTGGATGTGGGGCTCCTATTTGATCAATGGCACTATTCCTTACCTGGAATTACCAGGAACAGGTAGTGATGTAGACCAGCGAAGCGGCAGAGGTTATACGATTAGCCGTTTTAAAGGCCCGTCTTATTTCTATAACGAACTGGAATACCGGTTTCCCATCACTAAAGATAAACTCCTTAGCGGAGTTACTTTTATCAACGCACAAACTGCAAGCAATCAGCGTAAAACAAAGCTCTTTCAATACTGGGAGCCAGGAGGTGGGGCTGGGTTGAGGATCTTGTTTAACAAACATACCCGTTCCAATCTCTGTATTGATTATGGCTTTGGAAGCTCAGGCTCCAGCGGTCTGTTTCTTGGCCTGAATGAAACGTTTTAAATTGGTCTGATAAAAACTTAGAATTCAAACTGCAATTTTGCCCTTATCCCATATTTAGAGATACCCGGATGATCGAGGTAATTAAAGCGGCGAACCAGATCCAGGCGCATGACCCGGAAAATATTTCCTATGCCCACACTGCCTTCCATATAAGGTAATTTACCCAGTACATAGGTGGTTGGAATACCTGCGGCATTCAGGGGGAATTGTGGAAGATCAGGATGCAGGTCTGGATTGTTTTCTGCTCTCAAGCCACCATAAAGACCCTTAAAAGTAAGGTATTCCCGTAGTTTAAGGTGTTTGATGAGTGGAATCCGGTTAACAAATAAACCGTTGAAATTATGGTCAATATTTAAACTTACATAGTGGTCGCTTACAAATTCCATGAAGTTCATCATATTGTAAGCATAGGTCTGATAAGCATAAGATTGGTTGGCGCGATGAATGTCTAATAGTGCAAAAGGCACGTTTCCAAAAATATAACCACCTTCCAGGCGTACATCCGAACGGCCAAACTGCGACATATAAAAGCGTTTGTCTATATATCCCATTAAATTCTTGTAATTGTATTCTCCGTCAAAGAATCCTTTTATGCCCTGCGAATAGTTCAGGTAGAAGACCGGGTATTTTTCAATCAATCTTTCTCGGAAAACTTTACCCTGATAGAACCGCTCGTGAGGAGCATAGCGCAATTGCAAGCTGAGCTCCGAACTGGTGATCTGGTCGATATTTACAGGATGGTTATTCTCTGCAGTGGTGAAAGTAAGTGATCCTGCAGGTCGTTGTGTCCATTTGGTAAAACCCAGATTGAAGGAAAAGTGATTGGCATATTCCTGCATGTATTCCGCTTTATACAGATCACTGTATAAAAACTGGGAGGTTTCTCCATGTTTGAAGGAAGCCAGAAAGTTGTCCTCGAACACAATGTTTTTAGACATATCACCGGGAACATTCACATCGCGCTGAAAACTGGCGCGTACAAAACTCTGCGGAAAAGTATAGATCGATTTGTTGTTAAAAGCGTAAGCCCCGCTAAAATAATATTTCCATTTTTCATCCTTAACCCCATAAGCCGCATAGGTGTCGAAATAAAAACGGGTACTGAAATCTGTTGTAGTCCGGCCTCCGATGCGAGGTTTGAAACCTTCCAGGCTGTTGAAAGTATAAAAGGTATAGAAGGGACCTATTTCAACCGGGCCATATTGTTTGTAGCCCACAAAGAAGAAGGCAGCAAGATTCATCATTCTCTTGAAGGATTTCATTTTGCCTAAACTGTCTATGTTTCCATAAATTTTCAGTTTTTCTGCTGAAATGGTATCCAGGCGATTGCTGGCCCAGTAAGCTGCGGAGCGTTTTTCAGCATCAGGAACAACCTCCAGGTCAAGACCACGGTATACACTGTCCGGCCGGATGATATTGGTTTTATAATCTTTAATAGTAACGGTCCGTTCTCCCTTAAATCCTTTGCCTCCATCTTTACCCAGTCCAAAATCCATCACCAGGTGGCTTTTGCTCATATGATATTTTCCGGTAGTATCTTTTTCAAAATCAAGCTTAACTTCTAAGGCCCTTACAAAATTGACGTTTACATTTTTTCCTGTTTTCAGGAAGGCGTCTTGTACGGCATATTTTCCGTCCATCGTAATATAGATCTGCCCTTCAAAGAGCAGGGCGTTCTGGTTTCTTGGAACGAAGGAAAGTTCAATCAGGTTGGGTGTTTGATTTTTTACAGTATCGGTAATAAAGAATTTGTAGAAAAGCGGGGCGCTTTCAGCAATTGGGCTCAGGAACTGGCTATTGGTAAAAACGATATTGTTTTTATAAATGTCCACATCGGCATACATTCTCTCAAAATAATTGCCCAGTGCATTGTTGTCTACCATGCTTTCGTCAAACTTGACATGTTTGTCGGCCAGCATAATGGTTTTGTTCTTTTTTGGGTCCTTACGGAAGTAGTTTTGGGACAGACGTTCGCGCAGATAAATGGGCATGATGTTCTTGCCTCCGATTTCAGTGGAGTCCTGTTTGTCGAACAGAAACTGATAATGCTTGAAGATCTTTTTGTTTTTGAACTGATCAGAGAGATTGCTCATGGAAAACTGCATCCAGTCGTATTGTTTGTATTCGACAGCATCCTGGCTTTCCAGGCGGTTTATGGATTTATTTTCGATCACTTTACGGATCAGCTCGACAGCAGGATTGCCTTTATTGCGGTACGGTACTTTTTTTGCTTTGCTGCTGATGGTGACTTCATGCAGATTTTGCGATTCTTCCTGCAGCACAATATTGATGGTTTGTGTTGTAGAAGGGATAATATGAACGAATTTTGTTTTATAGCCCATGTAGAGGACCTGCAATTGGGTATATGCGGCATTACCACTTATACTGAATTTTCCATCGGCATCGGTTCTGACGGCTATTTTGGTGTCTTTAAACAATATCGTTACCGACGGCAGCGGGCTTTTGTCTTTGCTGTCGGTTACGGTTCCGGAAACTACAGTGCTCTGGGCAAAAGTTCGGGAACCTATACATAGAATCAGGACCAGGAAACTATAAAAAATATAAAAAGACTTTCTTGTATTGCTGTTCATAGGTAGGCTTGGGCGGGGCTAAGTCTTTTTTTTACAGTAATAATACAAATAATGTGCCCGGATACAAGTTAAAAAATGTTAAAGTGGAAAAAAACGCCATCCAGCATTTTTTCTCCAGCAGGAAGAAGAGGGAAGGAGGTGGAAATGATTATATTTGTGCCGTACAATAATGCGTATTCTATAAGGTAACACTATGTATCGGAAATTAGTTGGTCTACTCGTTTTGATTTCATTTTTTGGATTGAAGTGCAGTAAAGTCTATGCTGCTGCAGGCCCTGAAATGAACAGATCTGTGGAGTCTTTCTGTTTTGAAACAGGCTCTGATGGAGGCGTTACATCCGATACAAAAGATCTGCAAAGCCCTTGTTCCGGTGAGGAAGAGAAGGATTTGAAATCTTTTGAATTTATGGACGATGATTTTATCCCGCTTACCGAAATGAAGATGTTCTATACTGCGCTTTCCAGAAAGATGCTGATTCGTTATCATATGAGCTGTCCAGATCCGTCGATCCCGGCATTCTATTCGCCTCCCGAATCATTCTTGAAGAGATTTCCGAACAGGAATTAACAGACATCTGAACTAGAGAAGCTGTTTAAATATCCGGGGTATCATAAATAATCATGGAATACCTCTTTATGATCCCATCTATTATGATCTATGGTAATTACGTTCCCATAATCTATTATTTAATATTAAAACACATCATTATGAAATATCCATCTATAATTAAAGGAGCAATACTTTCACTTTTACTAACGAGCACAGCAATCGCCGCAAAGGCACAAAAAATTGAAGAACAGGATCTAAAAATTAATATCAATAAAATTGCTGATCCAGCCGCGCACCTGCAAAACCTGCAGCCCGTGGCCTTTCAGTACAATACGGCTCAATTTAAGCATCTCAAATTTCCTGCAGGAACGCAATACGGTTTTCTGGCCAGTAATGTAAAAGCGGAATTTCCTGAATTGGTTTACGAAACCTCTCAGATCTATACTTCCGGTAAAAACAGTACCAAAACAGCAAAGTATCAAAAAGTAGAAACCGAAAGTTTGATCCCGGTACTGGTTGCAGCAATCAAAGAGCAACAAGCACAGATTGAACAGTTAAAAAAAGAAGTAGAACAACTCAAAAACAGGTAGGCCAGTTCGTTCGCATACTGCTGTGCCAGTTGTGGGATATGCCCGGATGACCACCCTCATCCGGTCTCTTTGCCTATGCGTTAAACCAAAGTATAAAAATGACAGGGTATGCGCCCAGCAAATCCGGGATTGCTCAGAGCGGACCTCAGGGGGCTTTGCCACAAGAGCGAATCGAGGCAAAGACTCCAGTCTGCGAAGAGCATCCCGGATTTGTCTTCATTTTTTTTACCTTTGGCATAACTCATCAGAAAAGACGACAATGTTTAATAGAATTCATCATATAGCCATTATCTGCACCGATTATGAAAAGAGCAAAGACTTCTACGTCCGTATCCTCGGATTAACCATAGTTCAGGAAGCCTACAGAGCCGAGCGTAAATCCTTCAAACTTGACCTGGCCATAAACGACCACTACCAAATTGAGTTGTTCTCTTTCGAGAACCCACCAGAAAGACCATCACGGCCAGAAGCTGCTGGTTTAAGACACCTGGCCTTTGAAGTAGATGATGTAGATACCACTGTAAATCTTTTGCAATTGATGGGTGTAGTCACCGAACCGGTGCGCATCGACGAATACACAGGAAAGCGCTTTACTTTTTTTAACGATCCCGACGGTTTACCCCTGGAAATCTACGAACGTTAGTCCATGGGCAGCATTTTCAGGTTTAAGCAATTTGAAGTTGAACAACAAGATTGCGCAATGAAAATCAATACCGATGGAATTTTGCTGGGCACCTTATCCGGGCAAAATGCACCCTCATCCATTCTTGATATCGGTACAGGTACAGGTGTTATTGCCATGATGCTGGCGCAACGTTTTGATCAGGCTCACGTGGATGCCGTAGAAATTGACGAAGCAGCGGCAAAAAGGACGGAATACAATTTCTCCAGATCCCCTTTTGCAAATCGCCTTCGTGTTTTTCATCAGGATATTGCGCTGTTTGAATCCCCAGGACGCTACAACCTGATCGTATCCAATCCTCCATATTTTGTAAATGACCTTAAAAGCCAGGAGGCCAGAAAAGGAATTGCCCGGCATGCAGATGAAGCGTTTTTTGAACTGCTGATCAGAAAAGTGGCCACACTCCTTACTGCTGAAGGACTATTCTGGGTCATTCTGCCTATAAAACAAGCCGCCGATTTGATGTTGAATGCGGTTTTGTATCGTTTGTTCCCTCATAAGATTATCCACCTGTATTCGGATGAAAACAAAGAAGAATTCAGGCAAATCATTTGCTTTGGTTTCGGAGACCGGCCCGTACAGCATGAAAAATTCTATATTTATGCAGAGAGAGGCGTATATACCGATGCTTACAAACATTTGCTGAAAGACTTCTTTCTGGCTTTTTAGCTTTACAGGTTCGGACAGGTGACCCGAAGATGGCTTCGGGACATACAGTTTAAAATACTTTCAAATCATATATACATAATGAAACCATCATGAGCAAACACACAAACAAAAATGAATATGCTCATGATAGCTTCATCTCCGTTAAAAACAAATTTTATACTGATGAAAACAATAGGTCTTTTGTCTGATACGCATAGTTTTTTGGACGATGCTGTATTTAAATATTTCGATAAATGTGATGAAATATGGCACGCGGGAGATTTTGGTGTGGGCGTTGCGGAACCGCTTGCCGCGTTTAAACCGCTTAAAGGTGTTTATGGGAATATTGATGATCAGGAGATTCGTGCGGAGTTTCCCGAACACCTTCGTTTCAATTGTGAACAGGTGGATGTTTGGATGACGCATATTGGTGGTTATCCGGGAAGATATTCTCAGAACGTAAAACCAGATATCTACACTAAGCCTCCAATGCTCTTTATCACTGGTCATTCTCACATCCTGAAGGTGATGTACGATGAAAAAATCAAAAGTCTGCATATAAATCCCGGTGCAGCAGGTAAATCGGGCTGGCATAAAGTAAGAACTTTAATTCGATTTTGCATTTCAGAAGAAAAAATACATACCTTAGAGGCCATAGAATTAGGCAATAGATAACGTATTAATTACACTAAGTACATGTCGGGTATAAAAACATTAGGACAGTTCATTATTGAAAAACAGGCAGATTTTCCCTATGCAAAAGGAGAGCTTTCAAGGTTATTGAGAGATATAGGGATTGCCGCAAAAATTGTAAACCGGGAGGTGAACAAAGCAGGTCTGGTTGATATTCTGGGGGCAGCCGGTACCATTAACATCCAGGGGGAAGGGCAGCAGAAGCTGGATGTATTTGCAAACGTGCAGTTCATTTCTGCCTTAACGAGCGGAGGAGAATGCTGTATTGTAGCAACAGAGGAAGAAGAAGAGTTTGTGCCGATTGATTCTCCGGTGTCTAAGAATGCCAAGTATATTGTATGTATCGATCCTTTGGATGGTTCTTCCAATATTGACTGTAATGTTGCTGTAGGGACTATTTTTTCTATTTACAGGAGGAAATCGGTGACAGGTATGGCAACTATTGATGATGTTCTTCAAAAAGGAACACAACAAGTGGCGGCTGGCTATGTGATCTACGGTTCTTCAACCATGATGGTGTATACCACCGGCAAAGGTGTAAATGGATTTACGCTGGATCCTTCAATCGGGGAGTTTTGCTTGTCGCATCCGAACATGAAGGTGCCCGCCGATGGAAAGATTTATTCCATAAATGAAGGAAATTATGTGCATTTCCCGGAAGGCGTGAAGAAATATTTGAAATATGCGCAGGTTGAGGATGAATCTACGGGAAGGCCTTATACGTCAAGGTATATTGGGTCTATGGTAGGGGATATTCACCGTAACCTGATCAAAGGGGGGATTTATATGTATCCAACCACTTCAAGTTCTCCCAATGGAAAATTGAGGTTGTTGTATGAATGTAACCCGATGGCTTTTATCATTGAGCAGGCGGGAGGGAAGGCTTCCGACGGTTTTAACCGGATCCTGGATATTCAGCCTACGGCTTTGCATCAAAGGGTGTCTATATTTATTGGTTCGGAGAAAATGGTCGATATGGCGGAACAATTGATGCTGGAGCATTCTCCGGAGACGCGGCGCGAAGTAAACAGCGCGGAAGTAGTAAAGGCCTAGTTAAATAGGTATGGAAAATAAAAAAGCGGAACCCGGTTCCGCTTTTTTATTTTGTGATCTGCTATAAAAATGAGGGTTTGTTTCTTTCTGCTTCAAAGCCCACATCAGGAGGTAAGGTATTGCCTTTTCTGGATTCGGCTACGGCCAATTGGTCGCAACGTTCGTTTTCGGGGTGGCTGTTGTGGCCCTTGATCCAGACAAATTTTACATGGTGCTGTTTATAGATATGGAGGAAGCGCATCCAAAGGTCACTGTTCTTTTTGCCTTTGAACCCTGTTTTTACCCATCCGAATACCCATTTCTTTTCTACTGAATCTACTACGTATTTGGAGTCTGAGTATACGGTTACTTGCTGTCCAGGACTTTTGATGGTCTGCAGGCCTACAATTACGGCAAGAAGTTCCATTCTGTTGTTGGTGGTGAGGCGAAAACCACCGCTGAGTTCTTTGTAATGAGCTCCGGAACGTAAAATTACGCCGTAACCTCCGGGACCTGGATTTCCGCTTGCTGCTCCGTCTGTGTAAATGTCTATCATAAATCTATCCCTGTCTCTGTTTGCTTTTCTGGTATGTGGCGAAATTAAACAATATGATTTGCTTCTGAAAGCTAAAACGGGCTGGCAGATACTTGTTGGGTGAATGCTGGTGATGGTATTGGTGCGGAATTTGAATTTTGCCTGTTTTTCTGGCGTTTAATAAGCGATCTGCAGAAGTGTCAAGTGCAGGTGGTACTTTCCTTAAAATCAGCCTTGAATCGTCTTTCAGGCCTTAAAATTGATTAAAATATATCTTTAAAATAAGTGAAAAATGTGGTAACAATGTATTTATTTTGGTCTCTATATGGAGCCTGATGAATGGTTTATCTGGCTAAAAAACAAAAAATAAATAGGCTTATGGAAGCGCTCATTTTTAAGTTCTGGTGGATTTTAGTGGCACTGTTATGTGCAGTTTTATACAAATATATTTTGCGGTTTTTATTTGGGATGGTGATTGTTCCTGAAGATAAAATTGGATTAATTACTAAAAAGTTTGTGCTCTTTGGGGCGGATAAGGAATTGCCGGATGGAAGGATTATTGCGATTAAAGGCGAAGCGGGTTTCCAGGCGAAGACCTTGGCGCCAGGACTCTATTTTGGAATGTGGTTTTGGCAGTACAGTGTAACAATGGAGCAATTCACCATTATTCCAGAGGGTAAAATCGGGTTGATTATGGCCAAGGATGGTTCGGAAATACCAACAGGTAATATCCTGGGTAAGAGAGTGGATTCGGATAATTTCCAGGACGCGGTCAAGTTTCTGGAAAATGGCGGGCAGCGTGGACGGCAGGCGTCTTATATTACCTCGGGTTCTTACCGGATCAATACGATGTTGTTCCAGGTTTCGATTACCGATATGATCCGTATCCAGGAAAGTATGGTGGGTATTGTAACTACGCTTGATGGATTGCCAATTGAAGCGAACCAGATTGCAGGTAAACTGATTGAGGGGCATAATAATTTTCAGGATTTTGATGAGTTTATCAAACAGGGAGGTAACAGGGGCTTACAGCCGCAAGTGATTCTGGCAGGTTCTTATAATTTAAATCCATGGGCCATTCAATTGGAAGAGATCCCGATGACGGAAATTGCTATTGGTTATGTTGGTGTGGTGATTTCCTTTGTTGGACAGGATGGTAATGATTTAACCGGGGCTGATTTTAGACATGGTAATATTGTGGGTAAAGGTTCTAAAGGCGTTTGGCTGGAGCCGCTTGGTCCTGGGAAATATCCGATCAATAAATATATTATGAAGGTGGAGCTTGTACCGACAACCAATCTGGTTTTGAACTGGGCATCGGCACGGAGCGAAGCGCATAATCTGGATAAGAACTTATCTACGATCACTGTCCGTTCAAAAGATGGTTTCCCTTTTAATTTAGATGTGGCACAAATTATTCATGTTCCAACTACTGAGGCACCGAAAGTTATTGCCCGTTTTGGTAACATGGTGAACCTGGTTTCGCAGGTGTTGGAACCAACAATTGGTAATTATTTCCGTAACTCGGCGCAGGATAGTGATGTGATTGCATTCCTGAGTACGCGCAAGGAACGTCAGGAATCTGCTAAAGAACACATCAGAAAAGTGCTGGATGAATATAATGTGAATGCGGTTGATACGCTGATCGGGGATAT
>NZ_DATMRL010000252.1:0-3118 GCF_035566355.1 Pedobacter sp. | reverse complement strand
ATGGTCAAGAGAGTCCCATCTCGCTTGTTGGTATGGGAATTCTTTGAGCCAGGTTAGCAAGGGTACTCGAGCTTCAGGGTGTTGTTCTATATAACTTGCTATTTTATTGGTTGCGATCAGATTCATAAGCGTTAATTAAATTATCACCAAGTTATGAAATCATATCCAGGAAATAGGTAACAACCTGTCATTCATAATTTTTCAAAATGCATGCTCTTGCTTCTTTCTATATGCCGTAGGCGATACCCCCATTAAACGGGTAAACATTCTGGTAAAATAATAAGGGTCATGAATGCCCAGCGTAATGGCTACTTGTTTCACAGACATGTCTGTAAACGACAAATACTGACAGGCATGCTGAATCTTTAAATGATTAAAATACTCTATCGGCGAGTAACCCGTTTTAGCCTTAAATATCGAAGAAAAATGAGAAACCGATAGCCTCGAAAACTCTGCAAGCTCAGAAAGGGTAACAGAAGTCTGGATCTTCTCTTTCATAAACCCCACACTGCGCTCCACGATATCCTCTTCAGTTTTATGATCAGGATTCGTAAACTTTCTTTCGTACATCAAAGAGGATAAAAAATGAGAAAAGGTCATACTTACATAACGCAAGGCATCACTGCTGTACCCCATTTCAAGCGTATGATAAATATCATCAAACAAGGCAATCCGCTCTTCGTTATAAGCCAGTTTGGGCTGAAAATTAGCCGCATTTTTTAAAATGAGTTCAACAATATATCCTGCCAGCTCACCTTTGAAATGAATCCAATAAATTGTCCATGGTTTATGTTCACTCGCCCCGTATCTGTGAGAAGAATTTTTAGGGATCACTACAAATTCAGAAGGCCCTATTTCTATTCTTTCTTTATTTATTTCCACCCAGCCAAAGCCTTCCAGGCAATAAATAAGGATGTGTTGTCCTATACCCGCATTGCGCTCCGCATAGTGAAACCGGGCTTTTGGATAATAACCGATGTCTGTAATGTGCAATTGCCTGGTAATGGCATCACTGTTTAAAAAGTCATTGATAATCTTTTTGGGAAGTACAATAAGCTTCTGGCCATTGAATCCCTCCCTTTTTCTAAAATCATTTGCTTTCATAACACAAACTTATAAGAATCAGAATAAAATCCATCATCTTCATAAAAACGACTATTTTTTTTGAACTGGTTTTGAGATAGGTTTACATTAACCAAGTATCCAGGTATGAACAGGAAATATGATCAGCAACAAAATCACCTATAAACATTGGGGGAATCCTATCGGAAAGGATGTCTTCCTTTTTAAAATACAGAACGAAAATGGCGCCTTCGTTGAACTTACTAATTATGGGGCCACATTGGTTTCCATTGTAGTTCCCGATGCTTCCGGCAAACTGAGAAATGTCATTTTGGGTTTTGACAGTTTTGAAGCTTACCTGGAAGATCGTTGTTATATAGGTTCTACAATAGGACGCTTCGCCAACCGCATTGCAAACGCGCGTTTTGATATCGATGGAAAGACCTTTAATCTGGAAAAGAATGATGGAGAAAATACAAACCACAGCGGGATACATGGATTCCATGCCAAAGTATTCGAGTTTAATATCCAGAACGATGAACTTCATTTTCATTTAACCAGCCCGGATGGCGAGGGCGGTTATCCTGGCAATTTGAGTTTCGCTGTGACTTACTCATTTACGGAAGACAACCAGCTCCAGATTCAATATACAGCAGAAACAGATCAGAAAACCTTTGTCAATTTCACCAATCATGCGTATTTCAATTTAAATCATGAAGCCACCGGAATATTTGACCACCAGTTAAAAATCGCCTCAAAAAAGGTTTTAGAAAGTACAGCAGATTATATTCCAACGGGTCAGATCATTCCTTCAGGTCCTGTAACTTTCAATGGCCAAACGATTGGAGATTGTCTGGTCAACGCCAGGCTGAAGGGTTTCAATACCTTTTACGTGTTTGACCATTCCAGACAAGACGATACAGTAGCGGTATTATCACACCCCGGTTCTGGCCGCCGGATGGAAATTAGCACCTCCTATCCGGGGCTTATGCTCTATACCGGTGATTACCTGGAGCAATCCTACAAACCTTTTGATGGCTTATGCCTGGAATGCCAGTTTTTTCCGGATAGCCCCAACCATCAACAATTTCCCTCCACCATACTTGAACCGGGAGAACAGTATAAACAATATATTCATCTCAAATTTGACACCCAAGACCAAACTATATGAGCGAAAAATCCATCACATTTAACAGCCGGTATATTATTGGCATCTCCTTTATATCTGCACTTGGCGGCTATCTGTTCGGATTTGATTTTGCAGTGATTTCTGGTGCCCTACCTTTTTTGCGGCCTCAATTTATGCTCGATTCCCTGTGGGAAGGCTTTCTGACAGGTTCACTTGCCCTTGGTTGTATTGTAGGTTGCCTGATCGCCGGTAAACTTGCCGACAAATATGGAAGAAGGCCGGGTTTAATGCTTGCCGCAGTGATATTTGCAGTCTCGTCCATTGGAATTGCACTATCCTTTGGCCTATCCTTTTTTATCGTAATGAGGTTTATCGCGGGCATTGGAGTGGGCATGGCCTCCATGTTATGCCCCATGTACATCGCAGAAGTTTCTCCGGCAAAGGTTAGAGGAAGAAATGTCGCGATTAACCAGTTAACCGTAGTGATTGGAATATTGGTAACCAATATGGCCAATTATTTCCTGGCCGATACCGGCCCTGATGCCTGGAGATGGATGTTCGGTCTCGGGGCTATTCCATCCACCATTTTCCTTATAGGGGTAATTTGGTTGCCCGAAAGCCCGAGGTGGTTATTGAAAGATGGTCAGCAGGAAAAAGCCAAACAGGTTCTAAATAAGATTGGTTCGGCCTCTTTTGTGGAAACCACCTTAACGGCCATTCATAAATCACTGGAAGGCAGCCCTAAAAAACAAAATTACAAAGATGTGTTTGAGAAAAGTGTACGCCCGGCCGTAGTGGTTGGGGTTATTCTCGCCATATTCCAACAGTTCTGCGGAATCAATGTGGTCTTCAACTACACCTCTACGATATTTGAATCTGTAGGCGCGGATTTAAACCGTCAGCTTTTTGAAACCATTGCCATTGGTG
>NZ_DATMRL010000251.1:0-4428 GCF_035566355.1 Pedobacter sp. | reverse complement strand
TGGGTTCGAGCCCCATATTCCACCCCAAGTTTTTGAAAAGCAGTCTGAAAAGACTGCTTTTTTTGTTACAAAGCATCCGTATCCCGGTCTTCAAAAAACAACAAGCCAAGGCCCAGTTAGATTCTATAGAAAGAAATTGACCTGAGATTAATCCCTACAAATAATCTGACACGGAAAACAAAGTTAATTGACACGCTAAACAAAATCCCCCCTCCAGTATCTGCCTAAATTTGTCCTATAACATTTAAACAATAAGCAAAATGGAAAAGAACAATTATCAAGGCGCATTACAATACCCAATAGGCTCAGGTTTTAACGCCACCTCAACAGCAAGTGAAGTCATTAAAGGAATTGACCTGACCGGAAAAAACGTAATCGTAACAGGTGGCAACACAGGCATTGGGCTGGAAACCACCAAAGTACTCGCCGCAGCTGGCGCAACAGTGATCGTTCCGGCAAGAGATATAGAAAAAGCAAAAAAGAACCTGACAGGTATTCCAAACGTAGAACTTGAAGCGATGAACCTGATCGACCCTCTCTCTATTGATGCTTTCGCCGAAAAATTCCTAGCCTCAGGCAGGCCACTGCATTTGCTGATCAACAATGCAGGCATCATGTGGGTTCCATTGCAAAGAGACAGCCGTGGCATTGAATCACAACTGGCCACCAATTATCTGGGGCAGTTCCAACTCACCGCAAGATTATGGTCTGCACTAAAAAAAGCAAATGGAGCAAGAATTGTCAATGTATCTTCTTATGGCCACCAAATGGCGCCTTTTAATTTCGACGACCCCAATTTTAAGCACCGGGAATATGAAACACTTCAGGCTTACGGACAATCAAAAACAGCCAGTAATCTTTTCGCGCTTGAGCTCGATAATTTAGCCAAAGCATTTAACGTAAGGGCCTATTCATTACATCCAGGTTCCATCCACGGAACAGAGCTGGCCAGAAATGCAGATATAGAATTGTTCAAACAACTGGGCTTCTTTGATGAGGAAGGCCATATCCGTCCGGAAATCCTTGCCAGCCTAAAGACCATCCCCCAGGGCGCCGCCACGACGATATGGTGTGCAACCAGTCCATTGCTCAACTCCATCGGAGGTGTATATTGCGAAGACGGAGATATCGCAACCTTAGACCCAGAGGATTTCAAACAAGAGAACAAACTGGGAACAAGCGGTGTACAAGCTTATTCACTGGATAAAAGCAACGCTAAAAAACTTTGGAAACTCACTGAGGAAATGACTGGCATTACATTCCAGGTCAACTAAGCAGAACACCTGGCAAAAGGTGGTCGGCGATGGTGTTCATCTGTGGATTTCATTAGGGAAATCCACCAAAATCAAATAACTTTATTCAAGTGGAACATCTATCCAAATACCTAACTAAAGACATCAAGCTTTCCAGTTACGAGGACAAGCTGTTCAAATCAGACCTCATGTTTGACGACCACATGCTGGTCTGGTTCATTTCGGGCGAAACAAAAATCATACAGGCAGACAAGGCTTTTTATTTTAAATCAGGAGATATCTTTCTCATCCCAAGAAATGAACTGGCCACCATTATCAATTACCCAAAAAATGGCCTGCCACATAAAACAGTGGTCATGCATTTATCAACCGAACGGTTAAAGAAATTCTATGAAAGAACTGACACCAAAAAGCACACGCAGCCCGGACAAAAAATATACCGCTTTAGCAATCATCCCCTTTTAGAAAGCTGCTTAGCTTCGCTGATACCCTATTTCGATATTGAAGGAGAATTTCCGGAAAATCTTGCCTCCTTAAAAATTGAAGAGGCCATAAATATCCTTAGAATCATTGATCCGGGCGTAGACAGCGTATTGGCAAACTTTGATATACCCGGCAAGATCGATCTGGTTAATTTCATGCAGCGGAATTTCATGTTCAATATGCCATTGGAAAAACTAGGCTATCTAACCGGCAGAAGTTTATCCACATTCAACAGAGATTTCAAGAAGCTTTTCGATACCACACCCCAAAAGTGGTTAACCGCTAAAAGACTCGAACTGGCCTATTACCATTTAACCGAAAAAAAGAAAAAACCAACGGAGGTCTACCTCGAAGTTGGCTTTGAAGACCTGTCCCATTTCTCTTATATTTTTAAAAAGAAATACGGCGTTTCTCCCAATCAATTGCCCGCTCAGCGGTAACACAACATCCTGCACCAATAAGCCTCAAAATTTGATTCTATTACGCTTTTTTATAAGTGAGGTTAAAGTCGTGCTCCCAGTTTTTGCCATCTACGGACTTCTCCCAATATCCAGAGATGATATTTTTATCTTTGTTGATCTCGCCGGTAAAGCGTTGTATAAATTGGGGTGCATTGCGCCACATCTTCCATATTCCGTTTTCAAAACTCATTTCATATACCCGAGAAGATTGTTGGTCGTCAATGTAAAATACCGTGTAGTTCTTTGCATCTTTATCATGACCAATGAACCATATCGCCCAGGGCGTTTCCTTATTTTTTGTACCCTGCCGCAAAATTAAAAATTCACCTTCTTCAAACCATTCAAAGGATGCGCTTGCCTTAATAATTGCATTGGCATCCGGTAAAAAAGATGCATTTGAAATTTCCATTTCCCATGTGCCAATAAATTGCTTTAACTCTTGTAATGCCGGATTGATATTGTTTTTCATCAGAATATAATTTTATTTTAACGGTGATGAAGCTATCATGTGCTACCAAATTCTATTCATATCGGTTTGTGTATTTCTGCACATGATGGTTTCATTGGAATATATTTTTATTTTAATGGTGATGAAGCTATCATATGCTGGCAAATTCTATTCATATCGGTTTCTGTACTGCTGCACATGATGGTTTCATTGATCTATATACAAAGATCGGAACTGATATAGCATCAAGTGATATGC
This sequence comes from Pedobacter sp., assembly GCF_035566355.1. Lineage (GTDB taxonomy): Bacteria > Bacteroidota > Bacteroidia > Sphingobacteriales > Sphingobacteriaceae > Pedobacter. Next base: position 1,525 of record NZ_DATMRL010000251.1, on the reverse strand, counting down.
AAAAGCGACTATCTTAGGGGCATATTACGTCAAAAATTATCCATTAGGTAACTTTTTAATTTAGGTTAACAGGTCAGAGATTTTGAGCTTCGCTAGTAGTGATAAATTTAAGCCAGCTCAAAATCATTTTCGTGGACAATTATTGATCCATTATCTATCAACCCGAAGAATCAAATAAAGAAAAAAACAACTTTCAGGGAACAAAGTCACCAAAAAACATTACTTTCAGGGAATAAGATCACCAAAAAATATTACTTTTGGTGATCTATCGAATTAATATGATTAAAAGAACCATTGAAAAATCACTTTCTGAAAGACTATTTAAAGGTAAAACAATCATCGTGACTGGCCCCCGTCAGGTCGGCAAAACAACATTACTTAAAAAAGTACTGGAAGGTCGTGATTTTTTATTTCTTGATGGCGATGACCCCTTCGTGCGGACCCAATTAACAAATCCTAATACAAAAGAAATTGAATCCATAGTAGGCAATGCAAAACTGATATTCATTGACGAAGCTCAACGTATCGAAAATATCGGAATTACAGCTAAGATCATCCATGATCAATTTAAAGATGTCCAACTCCTTATGAGTGGATCTTCAGCTTTTGAACTTCGAAACCATACCAATGAACCATTGACAGGCAGAAAATGGGAATATAATTTATATCCAGTCTCCTATGAAGAACTGGAAAAATCAACAAACTACCTTGACACAAGAAAGCAGCTAGAAAACCGCTTAATCTATGGCTTTTATCCTGATGTAATTAATAATCCAGGCGAAGAAAGAGATATTTTAAATGAAATCACTCAGAGTTATCTATTCAAAGACATCCTAGTTTATGGAAATATAAAGAAGCCCGAAGTCTTAGAAAAGATCCTTCGGGCATTAGCCTTTCAGGTCGGCAGTGAGGTAAGTTATAACGAAATAGCTCAATTAACTGGTGTAGACAAAAAGACAGTTGCTAATTATATACATTTATTAACATTGTCCTATATTGTTTACCCCTTAACCTCCTTCAGTCGAAATCTCCGCAACGAAATTAAAACCAACCAAAAGATTTACTTCTATGATAATGGCATTCGCAATGCATTGATTCAGAATTTCAACCCAATTGAGCTCAGAAATGATGTTGGCGCCCTATGGGAAAATTTTCTGATCACCGAGCGATTAAAAAGGAACCATTATCACCGTGTATTTACGAACCGTTATTTCTGGCGTACCAAACAGCAACAAGAAATAGATTATGTGGAGGAAAAAGACGGTATAATCAGCGGGTTTGAATTCAAATGGAACCCAAAAGCAAAAACAAATATCCCCGCAAATTTCACTAAAACCTACGATGCAGATGTAATCATTGTTACGAATCAAAATTTCAGAGATTTTATAACAATGTGACAGCAATGATCAAATCCTGCAAGTAGGAAAAGCCCAGCATTTCTCCCAATCAATTGCCCACTCAACGATAACAAGCCATACTGTAGCAATAAACCCCATAATAAAGTCCGTATAAGTTTCAAATGACG
>NZ_DATMRL010000250.1:0-5131 GCF_035566355.1 Pedobacter sp. | reverse complement strand
GTTTCAACATAATGGTTAATACCAAAATGATCAGACCGTAATTCCATCCAAATCCTTCCAGGAAGTTGAACACAGGCAATACAACAAATCTGTTGATATATTTTAAAGGCCAGTAACCCATTTCTACCAGTTTCTCTATTTCATGGCCTTGTTTTTTAAGTTCAGAGAATTTGTTATTGCCAAAATAAAATTCCATAGCATAGCTTTGAGCAGCCAATTGGTTATATGGCAGTACCATATTTGCACCATACCATTTAACTTCTCCAGGCTCAGTACTTACTTTAACTTCCAGATTTCCTTTTTCAAAACCGTCTTTAGGAATCAGGACTCCTGAAAAGAAATGTTGTTTGAAAGCAATCCATTCTACTTTACCCTTAGTCAGATCTTCTTTAACATCTTTGGCAATGTTTAAATGATCTGGCGTGTTATCTATGTATTTGTAATATGGTGCAGAATAACGTTGTTCATTTTTAAGTGATTTTTCCTGTTCCAGCAAGGTTGCTTCCCAGTTCAGGGAAATGTTATTGCTTTGGATCACCTGGTTTAAACCGTTCAGATTAATGTTAAAGGCAACATTATTGCTGTTGGGTTTTAAATCATAGAAAAATTCAATGTACTTGCCTTCTCCGTAAGTTGCCCGCATGGTCAGTGAAGTACCTGAGGTTTTGGCTGAAGTAAAATAAAGATCATTTGTACTTACAATTTTGCCACCGATGTTCAGATTGAGACCAAATTTATTGGCATTTCCATCATACAATACAACGGGTTGTCCTTTATAAGTTTTCTCGTTCTTTATTTCAACTGATAATATTTTACCGCCTTTATTAGTGAATGTGAGTTTTAACTTTTCATTTTCTAATACACTTTTTGCTTCAGTACCGGTGAGGTTTGTTCCAAAAGGACCTTTTAAGGCTGCTGAATCTAAAGCCGGGGCAGCAGCCGGAGCTATTGCAGCAGGAGTCTTAACACCCGCTTTTTTAGCTGAATCTGCAGTGATCCTGGCTTGTTCTTTTTTTAATTCAGCATCACTTGGCTTAAAAAAGTAAAAAGAACCGGCCAACACGATCATAATCAGGAACAGCCCTGTAAATGTATTTCTATCCATTATTGTTATTTAAACGCTTATTTTTTTGTTTTTTTCTTCGCATACTCCATCGCAGCGGCGACAAATTTAACAAAAAGTGGGTGAGGATTAGCAACTGTTGACTTTAATTCGGGATGAAATTGTCCCCCAACGAAAAAAGGATGATTTTTTAGCTCTACAATTTCAACAAGATGGCTGTCAGGATTGGTTCCTGAAGCAATCATTCCAGCCTCTTCATACTGTTTCAAATATTCGTTATTGAACTCGTAACGATGTCTGTGGCGCTCGGAAATATGACTCTTTCCATAAGCTGCAAATGCTTTTGTGCCTTTTTTAACATCACAAGGATAAGCACCTAATCTCATGGTACCGCCTTTTGTAGTAATGTTTTTTTGATCTTCCATCATATTGATGACAGGGAATTTAGTGTTTTCGTCAATTTCAACGGTATTGGCACCCTCCAGTCCTAAAACATTCCGTCCAAATTCGATCACTGCGCATTGCATACCCAAACAGATACCAAAGAAAGGAACTTCATTTTCCCTTACATATTTTATTGTATCGATTTTTCCTTCAATTCCACGGCTTCCAAATCCTGGAGCAACCAATACACCGTCTAAATGTGAGAGTTTTTCTTTCGCGTTATCCTCATAAAGGCTTTCGGAATGAATGTATTCTACTCTTACCTTACACTCATTTTTAGCACCTGCATGAATAAAAGCCTCTGTAATTGATTTATAGGCATCAGGTAATTCTATATATTTACCTACAAGACCGATTTTTACTTCAGCAGTAGGGTTTTTAAGACGACCGAGGAAATCTTTCCAGCTTTCCATATCTGGTTCGTTCTTTTGAGGTAACTTAAGTTTGCTCAATACAGTTTTATCCAGCTGCTCTTTCATCATCAGTAATGGCACCGAATAGATGGAAGAGGCATCAATAGATTCTACTACAGCATTGATATTCACATTGCAGAACAAAGCAATCTTTTTACGGATATCAGGGGTAATGTGGTGCTCAGTACGGCAAACCAAGATGTCTGGCTGTATTCCGTACTCTAAAAGTGCTTTTACAGAGTGCTGCGTCGGTTTTGTTTTCAATTCACCGGCAGCAGCTAAAAATGGAATTAAGGTAAGGTGGATCACAATAGCATTGTTTGCACCCTCTTCCCACTTAAACTGGCGTACAGCTTCAATGAAAGGTAGGGATTCAATATCACCTACGGTTCCGCCAAGTTCTGTGATAACGATATCGTATTGTCCACTTTCGCCGAGGATACGCATATTTCGTTTGATCTCATCGGTGATGTGAGGAACTACCTGGACTGTTTTACCTAAATATTCACCCTGACGCTCTTTATTAATTACATTCTGATAGATTCTTCCTGTGGTAATATTGTTGGCCTGGGAGGTTGGAACATTCAGGAAACGTTCGTAGTGACCTAAGTCCAAATCTGTTTCTGCGCCATCTTCGGTTACATAGCATTCGCCATGTTCATAAGGGTTGAGTGTTCCTGGATCAATATTGATATAAGGATCAAATTTTTGGATGGTTACTCTGTAACCCCGTGCTTGTAAAAGTTTGGCCAATGAAGCGGAGATGATGCCCTTTCCTAATGAGGAAGTAACACCGCCCGTAACAAAAATATACTTAGTCATGTTTGTGAATTTGTGTAATAAGAGGCAGTTTTATTGCTTTCTTATCGTTTTTGTACGGGATACAAAGTTAGTAAATAAATGCGGATTCAACTCTATTCTTTTTGAAATATATCTGAACTGGATATGGAAGAACGTTTGAAAAACGGGCAAAAAAAAGGCCTGAATAACTCCAGGCACTCTTTTATTTTATATTTGGTTAGAATATGCGGTTTAGGTATTTATGATTATTTATGGTTGGTTTCTTTGTTACACTAAGGTAAAACTAATATAATTTTTTGAACATATTTTGACATTTGTATAACAATGCCTTGTTTTTTATTTAACTATCTGTATTTCAGATAGATTATTTTCTGTTTTAAATAAATTTATGATAAGATTTATGAATTTTTGGGTTAATATTATGCTAACATAATATATTTTTTAAAAAATAAACCTTCTGATGGTCTTTCAGATTGCTTACACTAAGCTTTGCTTGCTTAGCAGCATTTGTAATATATTTTTACTTTTTTTTCCAGGATAGACCAAGCAATATACACTTTAGTTTCTTTGCTGATCCGGTATTTAAAACCGTTAAGATTGGAACGTTTTAATTCTTCATAAAAAGCTTTATCAGCAGTGTATTGATCGGGGGTTTCTTCTGCTGTGACTGCAGGTTCCAGAAAATTCTCATCTTCCAGGAAAAAGTTAAATTCATCAGCCATGAAATTACGTTGACTTTTTTCCTTACTCAAGTCTACAGTTTCTTTATAGTTATCCAGCAGATCTGTTGCTTTTAACACTTTTTGATAGATTTCTTTTCCGTCAAATGAGATAATGTGAAAAGTGAGCAGCATCTCTTTTGGTTTACTACCACTAAGGGAAACTTTGAATGTATCCATTTTTGTGGAATCACTAAAAGGTTTTAAAACCGTTTTTACATTATTTTCCTTTGCTGCAGTCTTTTTGTCTGTATCAGAATTACAGGCTGAAAGGAAAAGGCCGATCATTAAGATAGATGCAATAATCTTCATTGGAATTGGAGTTTTATAGACCTAAGATAAGATTTAAGACTTAAAGATTCTATTCAAATCGTCTGGTGTATCTATAGCTAATGTTTCTAATGTGGTTGTTCTGGTCTGAATTCTATAACCATTTTCCAGCCACCTTAGTTGTTCGAGATTTTCTGCCTGTTCCAGGCTGGAAGAGGAGAGTTTGGTAATCTCGTTTAAAACGGTTGTTGTATAGCCGTAAATACCTATGTGTTTGTAAAAGGTATGGTTTTTCAGCCAATCTTTTTCTGAAGCATTTCTGATATAAGGGATAGTTTGCCTGCTGAAATAAAGAGCCTCTCCAGCTGTATTTAATACAACTTTTGGAATGTTGGTATTCAGCAGTTCTTCCTGGCTGGTGATTACCTTAATTAAGGTTGCTAATTGTACATGCTTCTCCTGGAAACAGGAAGCAACCAGATCAATTTGTTCTGGGTTGATGTAAGGTTCATCGCCCTGTATATTGATAACGTGATCAAAGTCTGTTAGCTTGCCTATCACTTCTGCGCAACGGTCTGTGCCGCTTTGGTGAGTATCACTAGTCATGATATATGTCCCTCCAAACCGTTTTACTTCGTCTGCAATACGCACATCGTCTGTTGCCACTACAACCTGATCCAGAGATTTGGACAGCGATGACTGTTCATATACTCTCTGGATCATACTTTTTCCATCTATTTGTACCAGGGGTTTTCCTGGGAATCTGGTGGATGCGTACCGGGATGGTATAATGCCGAGGGTCTTCATCTTAGAAAAGGCCGTGGATTTCTGCTTCTATAGATTGGATCACGGCGCCAAGGTCTTCCGGATTGCTGGTGAAATCAAGCTTGTCCTTATCCAGGATCAGCAGTTTTCCCAGTTTATAGTCCTGGATCCAGGCTTCATATTTTTCATTCAGTTTGGACAGATAATCAATACGAATGCTGGCTTCGTACTCTCTTCCGCGGCGCTGGATATTGTTCACAAGTGTTGGAACAGATGCTCTTAAATAAACCAGTAAATCCGGGGGTTTAATAAATGAGGTGATATTGTCAAATATGGCTCTGTAGTTCTGGTGGTCCCGGGTAGTCATCAAACCCATTTCATGCAGATTTTCTGCGAAAATATGTGCATCTTCATAAATGGTCCTGTCCTGGATCACATTTCTTTGATTGGTCTCAATTTCTGCGAGCTGCTGGAAACGACTGTTGAGAAAATAGATTTGAAGGTTGAAACTCCAGCGTTTCATATCGCTGTAAAAATCTTCAAGATAGGGATTGTTATCCACTGCTTCGTATAAAGCTTCCCACCCGTAATTTTTAGCCAGCAAACCAGTTAGGGTTGTTTTGCCGGCACCAATATTTCCAACTATTGCTATATGC
>NZ_DATMRL010000249.1:0-14668 GCF_035566355.1 Pedobacter sp. | reverse complement strand
ATGGGATTGAAGGCATCCAGGTGGATGGTAACAATGTGCTGGAAGTATACGACACCATACACGAGGTTGCCGGGCGCATCAGGAAAAACCCCAGACCGGTACTTGTGGAATGCCTTACCTTTAGAATGCGGGGGCATGAAGAAGCCTCCGGAACAAAGTATGTACCTGAAGAATTGTTTAAAGAATGGGAAAAAAAAGATCCCGTAAAGACTTTTGAAGCCTATCTATATGAACAGGGTATACTCAACGACCAATTGGCTGATGCCTTAAAATCCAGTCTGAAACAGGAAATAGAACAAGAAGTAGAAAGCGCCTTTCAAGAATCCGAGCCTGTAGCAAATCCAGATAATGAACTCCAGGACATGTATTTTCCTTATCAGCAAAAAGTAGCTGCTCCTGGAGAAGTTAGTTCAGAAATGAGATATCTTGATGCCATCAGCGATGCACTTAAACTTTCCATGCAGCAATTCCCTAATCTGGTGTTAATGGGACAAGACATTGCCGATTACGGAGGCGCATTTAAAATAACCGATGGGTTCAGTTCAGCATTCGGCAAAGCGCGGGTTCGCAACACCCCGATTTGTGAATCTGCAATTGTTGGTGCAGGACTTGGCCTCTCCATTAATGGTTATAAAGCCGTTGTAGAAATGCAGTTTGCTGATTTTGTAAGTTGTGGCTTTAACCAGATCGTAAACAACCTGGCCAAAACACACTACCGCTGGGGGGAAAAGGCAGATGTAGTCATTCGCATGCCAACCGGAGCCGGAACAGGCGCAGGTCCCTTCCATTCTCAGAGCAATGAAGCCTGGTTTACCAAGACTCCAGGACTTAAAGTCGTTTATCCCGCATTCCCCTATGATGCCAAAGGCTTGCTGCTCGCTGCAATTGAAGACCCCAATCCAGTCATCTATTTTGAACATAAATACCTCTACAGAAGTTTATCCGGGCAAGTACCCGAAGGCCATTATACTGTTGAAATTGGAAAAGCCAATATCCTGAAGGAAGGAAAAGACATGGTGATCATTACCTACGGCATGGGGGTACACTGGGCACTATCCTATCTGGACCAATATCCAGAATACTCCATAATGCTGGTAGATTTATGCAGTTTACAACCTTGGGATAAAGAAACAGTAAAAACCGCTGTCCAAGCAACGGGAAAAGTATTAGTCCTCCACGAGGATACAATCGGTTCTGGTTTTGGCGCAGAAATTTCAGCCTGGATCTCCGAATACTGCTTTGAATACCTTGATGCTCCAGTGATCAGATGCGGAAGTCTGGACACGGCAATCCCGATGAATAAAGTACTGGAAGACAGTTTTCTTGCAAAAAGCAGATTACACGAAAATGTAGAGAAGCTCAGAACCTATTAACTGTGTTGGCACGATAATGGCCTGTAATTCAGAATCCATATCCAAATAATGTCCTGTTATGAAATTCTTTACTGCCTCAGCCTCCATTTATCTCTTGTGTGTACTCTACAGTTGTAACTTTAAATCCAATCATCCGCAGGCCGCACTTGCACAGGACTCCGTTGCTACTGCAATAAACGAAAAGATCATCAACAGCTATGCTGATGCTATTGACAAAAAAACAGACAGGACAGAAAAGAAAAGCAGTCTTCTTTATACCATCAGAGACCATTCATTCTATGCTGAACAATATCAGGACAACGGAAACACCGTATTACTCCTCTCCAATGAAGACAATGGCGCACTAAAGAATACAAGAAAAGCATTCTATCTTAGAAATGACAGCCTTGTTTTGGTAAAGACCAGTAACATTCAGGGAACCGTACTAAAAGATACGCTTACCTATTTAAGAAATAACACCATCTTTAAAATGGTGCAAAGGGAAAGTTCCAATGAAAACCAGCAAAAAAAAACTTCGTATAAACTAATCAGCACTTCCAGTAAAGCAAGCCCTGAGACCTATCAGCGACAAATCAAATTCTTACAAAACGCCCTGGCACAGCAAAATCAATTTGAAATGGTATTTGAAGCCATTCATGTTCTTCCCGAGGAAAGCTATATGAGCTTAAAAAGTAAAACCAGCAGTGATTATCAGGCTACCCTGCTGATAGAAGAAAAGGATGCCTTTATAGACAGCCTTGTTGCAGATCCGTTAAAATACAAAGGTGAAAAGATCCGGTTCAACTGGATCATCAAAGACAAACAGGCCATCTATGTTCCAGTGGCCAGCAAAGTTACTTCGGCCAAAGGATTGAACAAATAAATATTTCCATTGTCCAGGCAAAGACACCGGTACCTTTTCCGAAGCCTTTCTCCTTTCCGAAATTTCCGCCCGTCCTTAATGGTGAATACGGTGTTTAAAGGGATTTCTTCCAGCCTGGAGGAGTTGTATGCCTGATCATACCTCTTAAGCGCCCTGGAGAGCTGTAAATCTGTGCAGCTGGATGCTGAAGGATTACTCAGATAGGTTAAAATCGCCTGCTGAATATCTTCCGGAAAAACAGACTGTTCCAAAAAGGGACTCATCATCCTTTTGAAGTTATTCTTCCATTCCTGTCCATGAGGTTTTACTTTATTCTTATACTCATTCCAGGTCAGCAAATGTGCAAATTCGTGAACTGTCGTCACCAGAAAAGCATAACGGTTCAAATCATTGTTTACAGAAATCTTATGGCCCGAATCTTTAAATGGATGCCGGTAATCTCCAAGTTTAGTTGCTCTGTTTCTGGATATTTTAAACTCACATTGGAAATAATCTATCCATTTCGCGATCAGCGGCGCAGCAGCCGGCGGCATATATTGCGTAAGAACTTGTACCTTTTCCACAGAGGCTAAGATAGAAAATTACTTTAATAACTGGTAGGCAATCAGACTGGCCACATAGGCCATCCCTGTCATATATACGATCTGGATCAGCGGCCATTTCCAGGATTTCGTTTCCCTGAATACAACCGCAACAGTACTCATACACTGCATAGCAAAAGCATAGAACAACATCAAAGAAAAACCAGTAGCAAAAGTGAAAATCTGTAACCCAGTATTGGCATCTTTTGCCGCCAGCATTTTAGCCCTGATGGTACCCGTCTGCGCATCGCCCCCCTCTACACTATAGATTGTAGCCATAGTACCTACAAATGCCTCCCTGGCAGCAAAAGACGTAATAAGAGCTATACCAATTTTCCAGTCAAAACCAAGAGGTTTAATCACAGGCTCAATGGTCTGTCCCAATATCCCCGCATAAGAGTTTTCAAGGCGTTCTGCAGCTTTATCCCTTTCCAGTGTACTTACCTGTATGCTATCCTTGGAAGCCTCAATCTGCGCGTATTTTTTTTCAATCTGTTCCATACGTTTTGGCGGCCCATAGGTTGCCAGTACCCATAGAATAATAGAAATCGCAATGATTACTTTACCCGCTTCAAAAACAAAGGTTTTTGACTTCTCATACATCGTAAAGATCACGTTCTTCCACCTTGGCATCCGGTATACCGGTAGTTCCATAATGAAATACGATTTTTCTTTCGCTTTGATCAGAAATTTCATCACAAAAGCCACCAATACAGCAGCAAGAATGCTGATCACATACATACCCATTAATGTCAGGCCCTGCAGGTTGATAAATCCAAAAACATGTTTATTAGGAATGATCAGTGAGATCAGCAAAGTATAAACAGGTAAACGGGCAGAACAACTCACCAATGGAGACACCATAATCGTAATGATCCGGTCTTTCCAGCTTTCAATATTCCTCGCGCTCATAATGGAAGGTACCGCACAAGCCAGGCTACCAATCATCGGTACAACCGATTTTCCGCTCAGCCCAAATTTACGCATCACCTTATCCATCATAAAAGTCACTCTCGCCATATAACCCGTATCTTCCAATACAGAAATAAAAGCAAATAAAATGGCAATCTGAGGAATAAAGATCATTACTCCCCCCAATCCGGCAAGAATCCCATCCAGAAAAAGATTAGTCAAAATACCATCCGGAAGATGCTGATGCCCATAATTTGTTAACCAGGCAAAACTTCCTTCAATCAGTTCCATTGGATAGGATGACCAGGAAAAAATAGAGTTAAAAATGAAAAACAGGATCGCTATAAAAATAATAAATCCCCAGAAACGATTGGTTAATATGGCATCCAGTTTATCACTAAAGATAAATTTACGTTTGGCACCGGTGTCCTCTATCACACCAGAAAGAACGGTACTCAGGTACCTGTAACGGGCAATCGTTTCTGCTCCCTGCTGTTTCGAAGATTCGAAATCAGCTGCTGCTTTTATCCCATCAAGGGTTTTATGTTGCTCTGCAGATAAAAAATCGAGCGTTTGATGCTGATGAAGCAACTGTAAGGCAAAATAATCATTCTCCGTAGCCAATAAAGCTTTGGCTTTATCAATGGCTTCAGGCGCCAATACATGTACATCTGCTCCTTGTAGCTGAGTCGGGATACTTGTGCTGTTGACAATTGCCTGCTTAAGTTCTTCCAAGCCGATGTTGCTTCTGGCGGATATAGCCACAACCTGGATACCCAGCCTTTTGGCCAACAGATCAATATTTACAGTCAGACCCTCTTTTTTAGCCATGTCCGTCATGTTCAGCACCAACATTACCGGCAGGCCAAGATCAGCAACCTGCGAATACAACAACAGATTTCTGCGAAGATTGGTGGTATCAGCAACCAAAATGACCAAGTCCGGATGGCTGGAATTACTTTTATCGGCAAGCACCTGGAAAACAATGCTCTCGTCCCTGCTTTTCGGATACAAACTATACGTTCCGGGAAGATCTATAATCTCGGCCTGCTGCTGATTGGACAACTTGCAATAGCCGACCTTTTTATCAACAGTAATCCCCGGGAAGTTCCCGATTTTCTGGTTTAAACCAGTTAACAGATTAAACAGGGTTGATTTTCCTGTATTAGGATTACCAACCAGGGCAATTTTAAAAACAGAAGCCAAATCTTTATTGTATTATGATAACGGATGCTTCATTTTTACGTAAACAAAGCTGATAGCCGGCTACACGTATAGCCATAGGATCACCAAGAGGTGCAAAACGTTCCACTTCAACGAGTTCTCCAGGCAAACATCCCATTTCCATTAACTTCACTGACATCTCCAAATCTGTAAATGCGACTATAGTTCCTGTTTCTCCTACGTTTAACTGCGAAAGTTTCATTGTCCTAAATTAGGTGGGCAAGTTAGCCTTTATTGATAATAATTCCAAATAAAGACCAACTTATGTTACATTCTCATCCGCATGCCGCCTCTATCACCTCCTCTGCCTGGCATTTTCATATCTCCCTGCATATTTTTGCCACCCATCCGGTTTAAGGAGTAGGTAAATGATAATAAACAATAGCGCTTAAGCACATTATAATTTAAATCTGTAATCGTGTTACTGGTAGAGGTACGGCTCACACCGCGGTTTTGGTTCAACAGATCATATACCTCAAATTTAAATGTTCCTCTGTTTTTGAAGAATTGTCTGCTGATATAGGAATTAAGCAGGGTGTACTTACTATCATAGCCCTCACCCCTTCCGGTATTTTGAAAATAGTCCACATTGGCGGCCAAACGAATATCACCAGGAAATACATAACTGATATCCAGCGTAGGGTTTAATGTATAATAGGTTGTATTTGCATTGGGCTGTGCAGAGTAGATACTCCTGTTTAAAGTTCCGTTTACACCTGCTGTAAAATCAAATTTCTCAAAATTGGAAACCAGTTTATAGCCATTTGTCACACTGAAATTTGTAGAAACGTTATTGATAGAATTGGTGATGTTCACCCCTTTTGAAAACGATGTACTCAAATTAATATTCACATTTAACTTGTTTTCGGGAATGATAGGAAGCCCAACAAAAGATCCTGCATTAAATTGATAAACACCCTTAACGTTAACAGGAAGCACCGCAATCTTTCCATTCTTTGTCGTATCCGGATCATTAACGATCAATGTACTGCTGTTCCCAATAGCATTAAAGGTTTGTGAGATATTCGCAAAAACAAACAGCGACCTGAAATGTGCGAAATCAAAATTGTTATAGAAAATACTCAGGTTGTTGGTAAATGACGGTTTAAGCTGAGGATTTCCAAGAGCAATACTCTGTGTACTGGAATTATCCGGAACAGGCTGGATCTGGGAAATGGTCGGTTGCGTGGTAGAACCACGGTAATTGATCCTTAAACGTTTGCTGTTACTAAAAGTATACCTGAACTGTGCACTTGGTGTAATATTATAAAAGTTCTGGTTGAACACATTTCCAGTCGTAATGTTATCGTTTTTGCGATCTGTATTCTGCACCGCAACGCCTGCATTCAGATTGTATTTCTTCCCGGTTTTTGTAAAGCTGAAACCAAGAGAATTGGTCAAGGTCGTATTCTCATAGGTATTGGAATAGGTATTATCTATCAGATCATACTGAGAAGTCAATGGATTAAAATTATAGGTAAAACGTTCCGATCTGTCGTGATTATAACCGTTCTGGTAATTCAACTCAAGATTTAACGTTTTTGACAATGGTTCTGTATATACAACTCGGGCAGAATTACCAATAGAATTCGTCTTTACATCATTGAACTGGTTTGTAAGCGATTGTGATGTTCCTGTAGAATCAATGGTATTGGCAACAATATTATTATAATTATCCGAAGTATTGTCGTTAATATTTGTACTCACATTCAGGGAAATTGTACGCCCGCGACGAAGAAATTTGTGGCGCAGCAACAAGTTATTTGACAATGTAGGAGAAGTAGATTTTGTATTATAGCCCTGAGTACCATTCGTCGAAGACTGAGCATACTGATTGGTATAGGTGCTATTTTGATTCAGTTTTGTATCTGTATAGCTCAGGTTTGGTTGTATTTTAATCGAGGTAGCTGAATCAATTTTAGTATCTATAAGAAAATTCAATCTGTGATTAAGACGATCAGTCGTGCTGTTCAGGTCGTTTCCAAATGTAGTTTTGGTATTGCCCAGCAAATTTTGCGTTAAGCTGTTTTGTTCATTGAACAACGACGTTTTATTGAAAAAATAACTGGCATTGATCTCCGTCTTGTTCTTCGTAATGGTTGCAAAGTTAAAACCTGCAGCATTAGTTGTGGTAATACCCTGAGGAGGAGCAGCGCTGCCACTAACCAGTTGTACCATTCTTCCACCTCCACCACCTGTTCCCGCGCCGCCACCAAAGCTTTGCTTATTCACATTGTTAAACTGGCCAACAACCGACATCTGTTCATCACCCTTAAATTTATTGACATTCAGGTTAACATCGTATCTGCCGTCAGTTCCATACCCCGCTGAACTGTTTCCAAAGATTCCGTTTTTCTTATCTTTTTTGGTCGTAATGTTAATGATTTTTTCCCTGTTACCATCGTCTACACCGGTAAACTGGGCCTGATCAGACATCTGATCAATCACCTGTATTTTATCCACCATATCTGCAGGTAAATTTTTTGTGGCCAGTAAGGGATCGCTTCCAAAAAACTCTTTCCCATCTACCTTGATTTTAGTAACGGTCTCCCCCTGTGCTTTAATGCTTCCATCTTTAGCAACTTCAACACCCGGCAATTTCTTCAAAACATCTTCTACAACCGCATTCTCCCTTACCTTCACCGTACTGGCATTAAATTCAATCGTATCCTTTTTGACTACTACAGGTGGCGCCTGACCTTTAATCTCTACCGTCTTTAAATCAAGACCTGTATTTTGCATCGCAAGATCACCCAGGCTAACTGAAGGAGCATCAGCAGAAACCGTAAAATCTTTGGTTACATTTTGAAGCCCAAGATAGGCAACATATAAGCGATAAGCTCCCGGAACAAGTCCTTTTACTTCAAAACGACCATCTTTTTCCGTATTAATCGTTCCAACAACACTGGAGTCTTTTAAACTTTTTACGGCAACTGTCGCATAATCAACAGGCTGTTTATCCTTGGCTGTAATTACTCTTCCGGCAACAGATCCATTTTTGGTTTGAGCGGATAAAAGTGAGCTGAAAAACACCAGTATAACGAATACCAGTCCGGGCGTAAAAATTTTAGTCATAAATTAAATATATACAATTTATCCTTATAGACCTGTAAGGACGGCAATGGATTAGTTGAAGGTCAGAAATTCCCGGTAACAATTTAAATACACGAAATGATTATCCCGCGATTAAGAGTTCCTCATTGCTTTTTGACGGCTATTTAAAGTACTCACTTTAGGGCAGCCACAACCTGGTTTAAACACACTGCAACTGCTCAGCAAAACCATGCAAAGCAGTACAGCAATACTAAGCTTTCTTTTCATGATAATCCGATTTATGCAATAAGATATAACTAAAAATTCCCATCGCAACACCAATCATATCACAGCCAAAATCCCACCATTCTGCGGAGCGATAAGGAAAAAACGCATACTGGATCATCTCTATTCCACCCCCAACTGAAGCAGTGATTAAAATGATTTTAAATATAGTAAGCGAACGGAAACTATAACTATGTTGATGATTGATCTTGCCATACAGCAATAAGACTGTAAGCACATAAAAAAAACCAAGATGCACCAACTTATCAAACCCTGTAAAAAAAATGCCAGTCTCTTTAGAGTCTGGCATTTTAATGCAACAAAGTATTAAAATAAATATAGTCCAGAGAATTGCCCAGACCTGGTATTTTAACCCTTTTAAATAATTCATTCTAAGCTCCTACTAAAGTTTTGTAAGCATCTGCATCTAACAGTTCATTCACAGCTTCAACATCTGTTAAACTCACCTTTACCATCCATCCGTCTCCATAAGGATCAGAGTTTACCAGTTCAGGATTATCATTCAGCGCCGCATTTACTTCAGTAACGGTTCCAGTTACAGGCATAAACAAATCAGACACTGTTTTTACAGCTTCTACAGTTCCAAAAACATCATCTTTTTTAACTTCATCGCCAACGGTGTTGATATCAATATAAACGATATCACCCAGCTCACGCTGTGCAAAATCAGTTATACCTACATAAGCTTCAGTGCCTTCCACTCTAACCCATTCATGGTCTTTAGTGTATTTTAATTCTGATGGAAAATTCATTCTTATTTATTTTTATGTCAAAGTTAATTATTCTTGTGCTCTTATACCAACCTTAATTCAGTGTAATCCTTAAACTAAAACCAAAATTACTAAAGGACGTATTAAAGGTTTGCGATGTATAGGGTTTAGTAACGTTGGAGTCATAAAACAATTTAACGTTAAAACGCTGGTTCAAGATATAATCCACACTTGGCCTGAATGTAATATTTTTGGCACCTGAAGAAACCTCTGCCTCCGTTACATCTGCCCGGTAGATCACTGTTTTATTATCCCTGACCGCTACATCCAGTTTAAAATCCATGTTGTTGTTCATCTTGAGCTGTTTGAATAAACCAAAAGGGAACCTGAACTTTGAAGTCCTGTAGCCCAGGCCAAAGATCATATTGTTCTCCGACAATTGCGCCAATTGGCTATTCGCCAGGCTCAATCCCAGTAAGCGGGTTCTTCCAATCTCAAAATTAGCTGTGATATTACTCTTTAAACGGGTATCTATTCCAATAAGCGGAGCAAACTGCTCTGCAATAGTGACCTGCGAATACTGATAACGCGGCAGGAAATTCTGATTGTCGTCCCTGCTGGTCACCGAACCATCACGTTCCGCATATTTTAAAAGAGAATTGAATCCGGTTACACTGTATACTGAACGATAAGAATGTCTCAGGTCAATCGATTTAAAATATTCCTCCAGGAAAGGAATTCTTGTGAGCCCGCTGTAATTGATCCTCCAGTTAGGCAACGGTATTTTAGGAAAGGAATTCAGGCTCACTGAAGAAGCATCCTTCCCTGTGTAAGCCGCGATAAATGCAGAAACCACTACATCCTGAGCCTCCTTACCATATCCGTCTGCAAATCCATCCACACTGCCACTTGAATTAGGGTTCTGACCGCCCAGCCTTTGCGAAATAACCTGCCTGTTGGCCATAAATTTATCAAACAACTTGGAAACAATACTGCCATTTTTATCAGAAAATGCAGTTCCAAGAGAAATAAAACTCACACTATAATCGCCCGTAGTGGTTGGACTGAGCTCATCAAAGCTATGTGTACTTTCCCTGTATCTGAAATTGGTCGAATAATTCAGTGTCCGGTTCTTATTTGCAGTTAAGGTAATCCGCAGATCACGAACAGGCTCCACTGTACTTGTTAAACTCAAATCCTCGCGCAATGTATTGATGTACAATTGCGATTGCAGCGTATCCGTCGTAATCCAGCCATTGTTGATCGCCATCTGACTAATATCCCTTTGGCTACCAAATACAAAACCCAATCCAGGCGCACCCGTAGCCCCATCAATCCCAAAAAACTTCGTTCTAGGGAGATAACCCGGAAGAAAGATCCCTTTAGTCTGAGTATACGCCCCATTGATGGTCTTGATACTGGTCAAAAGATTCACAAAGAATGCCGAAGCCCCACTTTTGTCAGGTCCGGAATTTCGTCTGATGAAACCAAATTTATTATAAAGACTGGTTAAATTCAGTGTAGGATTAAGTTGAATGGTTCTGGAATTTTGAATGGTATTCCCTAAGTTGATATTTGGATCATTCAAAGTAGCCAGTGGTTCAGTTTGCCAGTTAAAGTTCGTTCCGTAACGGGTGGCCACATTCACCCAATCCATGCCCGGAATTTTATTCATTGGCAAGTTATAGGTGATGTTCAGGTTATGACTATAATCCGTCGTACGCCCAAGCCGTTTCAAATTCTGCCACACGGTATCCCTTTTCATCCCATCAATTTTACCATCAGGTTCATCAATAATGGAATAATTAGTCGCATCAAAATCCAATGTTAGTGAACGGGTCAGGTTCCAGGAAATTCCATACACCCTGGTGATCAGGAAATTCTTATTATAGGTGGTATTGATCGGTATTCCATTCACCGGGCTATTGTCCCTCAATTTATTCTCCGAATAATAGCGGTCTACATCAATCCTGAAATTGATAGAACTTGGCAATAAGCTAAAATTAATATCCCTCAGCAAGGCCAGTGTATTCGATTTGATAATCTTATCAAATGGGGTAATCGAATTGGACTGGCCCGCATAATTATAGGCAAGCGAGGCCCTGTAGGTACGCTGTATGGAATTTTCATTAATAAAATCCCTGTGCGAATAACTGGTATAAGCATAACTCGCACTTAAATTTTCCACATCCCACAGATGCACCTTTTTACTTGCATCTGTACGTTCCTTTCTCACGTTGGTAAAATTGATGCTGTTCCTCGTGGTATAATCCTGGGCATAGTTCAAGATGGCCTTCTTCTCTTCTTTAGTCGCAGCATCCAGGGAATTTTTCAGTTCTATATCCGGTTTCATCGGATCATACTGAGGCGTACTCACCTGCTTGGAATAGCTGATAAACATAGGCACTCTCAGGGCCGTTTTCTTTGGAAAAAACTTACCAAGCTCCATACTCGAAGAAATATCAAAAAAGATATTATCGGCCCGGTTACGCTCACTTACACGATCCTCCAGCGCACCAAAACCCACTGTAGATTTACTACCCGAAATGTTCACATCAGCAAAATCCGCCAGCTTGGCATTGACACGAGCAGTTGCTGCCCAGCCCCCTCTCTCATCAAACTCGGTTAACCGCAATTCATTAAACCACAACTGGGCACTTTTATCCTGACCATCATCAGATCCTGGATTGGCCAGGTTTTTATGCGGATTTTTAACCCCAAGCATATACACCCTGACCTTACTCATATCAGGCTGTCCTTTAATGATAACCGAACGCTCGCCATCCATATAGACAAAAGGAATATTTGGCGGCCATAACTGTCCAGTCGACGTACGGGCATTGTTCCTGGCCAGCTTGGCTTTTTGGAACAGCTCCAGCTGGATGTCCATTTTATTCTGGTCGGGCCATATGGAATAAGGATTACTGGTTCCCGGTTGTGTAACCACCAAAGGTTGATTGTACTCGTAATAGTTGTCCTGGTTATCCGTACCTATTCTTAAAAACGCGCTCAAGTCCCGGTCATTGACCACCGAATTACCCACAGCTTCCAGGTGAATGAACATTTCCAGCCTTTTATACGAACGGAAATCACTGTATGCTGTTTTGAATGTCGCCCGACCATAGCCATCCCTCAAATTCTTTACCGTAAGGGTCAATGACTGTTCATTTAACTGCGTATTGTTCTGATAATTGGTATAGTCTTTTTGGCGTTGAATACCAGGGGGAACCACGTAAGGAATCGGCGAACGTTTGCCATTCTCCTCGATATTAATCGTCGCAATCTCTACAGTGGAATTGTCAGGCCCTACGGCACCCGCCGATGGATCGACAATAATCTGAGAAGGATCATTGTTCGAATTGTACTGTCTCCACTCTCCTCTCACCAGTTGAATTTTCGCAAACCTCAATATCGTCGTATCTGCAAAATCCGTCATGAACATCCGGATGAAACGTATAGACTTAAAATCCTGGATACCACCTATCTTCTGATCAAAATCAGCAATAGGAATCCTGATCTGATACCAGTTGACGGCCTGTGTTTGCCCGTTGGCCAGTTTAACCTGCGAAGTCACCTTATCCGTAATGTATTTCTTACCCACCATCAGATCTGCCGGGCGCATCGATATCTTGTATTGGAAGTATTCGTCAGACTGGGTCATGTTATTGTCCCTGTTGATATCTTCCCCATCCGGCAAAGAAGTAGAAGCAGAGTTATCAACTCCAAAATCATCCTGGGATTGTTTTGAGGTCTTGGAATTTCCCTCTGGCCCGTTATAATCCTGGTACCTTCTTAAAATCTTTGCACGCGCCTGATCCAGTGCCGTGCCCCTGAAATAAGCATAGTCATCGGAAGATGGATCATTTTCAAATTTAGCCGCCGCATCCGGGTTCAGCTGTCCTCTGATCTGATTGATCTGCGCATTGAATTTCTTTCTTTCATCATTGTTGGACAGACCATCAAGACCTACATCCTGTGCCTTTCTTGCATCAGGATCGTTATCAAAGGCCTGAACCACCGGCTGAAGCTTCGGTACCCTGCCCCAATTGGTTTCATCATATTTACCAGGGTCGCCATCGGCGGGCAAGCCATTCTCCAAAGACTTACGCCCATCCTTCAAAATATCTTCAGAAATATTCCCAAGATTAAAATAAAGGTCCCCGCCAGCAGAACCAGGTTTATAGATATAAGGATCCATTACCCAAAGCTCTATATACTCAATATTAAGTGCTTCAAAATCATTGGTAGAAATAGGCCTGAAAAGGCCTCCCCATCTGGTTTTAGGATTTTTCAAAGTTCCATCCGAATTAAAACCTGTCGGCGTATAATTGTAAGGACCACGAAGCATAGGATAAAAGGCCACATCAAGTGTAGGCAAAGTCGTGGGCTGCCCGGTAGGAATCTCTTTAAAAGGAAAAACTTCCTGTTCCAGGATCTCCCTTACATAATGATTCGACAATTCCGTTTTATCATTTCTAAGATAATCGGGAATATTGGAGGAAATCTTATTATAAAAACTGGGGTCTATATTATAAAATGCAATCTTTGCCCTGTTGTATCCGTAAGCAAGGTTATCAATAAGCGCTGCTTCCGGAAACAACTGTGGTGTTCCCGATAGCTGCCAGGATATGGCACCTTTTAACTCAATTACCGAACGGGAAGCTTCAAAATCATCCAGATAACTTGTTCCTCCCTTGCTTCCATCTGCATTAATTGCACTCGGATGCCCTGGAATCAGCTGTGCAAACTCTCCCGAGAAAGTAATACTCGAGGGTGCTTTAGTAGAAATAAATGGCAGCTTGTCCACCATCTTTGTTAAAAATCTGGAAGGAGAACTGTAGTTCAGATCAAGCCCCCACATGGTATTGGAAATGGGCTCTTCCCCGATGTTCACCTTTGCCGTCAATGGCTTTTCACTCAGGTTCATAAATGTTCCGCCCAGTGTCAGTTTATTGTTTACCCGGTAATCCATCCTCGTTCCAAATAAACTCCGCTGCTGAAGGCCAAACATTTCGTTGTTCTCCGTTGTGATCTTTATGGGCTGTCCTGAAGTGAGCAGGCCTACATTAAGGATCTTCACCCTTCCGCCCTGGTAATCTACTGTGTAATCTATCCCCTCCTGCAAAGGCATGGTTCCGGCAAGTACCTTAACCGATCCCTGAGGGACATTAATGGAGTTTAAAGAAAACTCTGTTGAAATTTCAGACTGATAAGTTCCCTTAATTACATAACGGTTCTTATTCGTGAACAACTGCTGTGCAATCACCTTCGTGGAATCGTACAAAGCTGTATACGTATACTTATCTATTAAATTTTGTTCCCCTGGCAAAAACTGGCTTGCCAAATCCCTTCCAAAAGGCTCCAGTACAGGAAATATAATCCTTCCGTTCAATGGATCAATGGTGATGTATCCGCTACTGGTGTTGGAACCAAAGCCAGCCAGACTCGCATTAGAATTAACCGTACTAGACGTTATGGGCGTGTTAATGTCATTTGAATTGGGTGTATTACCCACCGTAAAAGGTTTGTTTTCCACCTGGAAATCGAAAACACCATCCGGCCTTTTTTCACCCTGCATATTTAAACGATCCAGGCGGGTCACCTGGATCCATTGCTTGTTTTTCAGCGGCGTTTTTGTCTCGTTATCTATCTTTTCACCTTCCAGGA
>NZ_DATMRL010000248.1:0-18226 GCF_035566355.1 Pedobacter sp. | reverse complement strand
ATAAGGGGGTACCTATCTATCTGGAACCTTATACTGCCAGTCAAGCAATAAAACCAAGAAATACTGAAGCCGAAGTATGGGCGCAGGTGATCGGCGACTTGAATGATGTTGTTGCAGAGACAAATCTTCCTGATCGCTATTTAGCCGGAAACGCATCCTACGGACATATCACTAAAGGAGCAGCCTATGCTCTACGTGGTAAAGCTTATATGTATACCCAAAAATGGGATCTTGCCGCCGCAGATTTCCAGAAAGTAAAGGATGCTGGCTATTCACTGTTTCCAAACTATTCAGCTCTGTTTAAAACTGCAAATGAGCAATCTGCAGAAATGATCTTTTCAATCCAAAATATTGGTGTTTCTGGATTTGGGTCGACCACTCAATTCTATTGCGGTACACGTTCATCATTTGGCTCTTGCTGGAATACATATCATGTATCGCCTAATCTGGTTGATCTGTATGAAAATGCAGATGGATCTAAATTTAACTGGGACGCAGTGTTACCTGGCTTTTCTTCTTTAAGTGCGGCAGAACGTGAAGTATATTTCTTGAGAAACAATTTAACAGATGCCGAAATTGCAGCTGCTACTAAAAGAGGAGCAAAAATGAGCCTTTATTTGCCAACCGGAAATGAAGCTCGTATCTTGGCTGCCTATGCCAATAGAGATCCACGTTTGACCGCAAATGTGATTACACCTTATTCTACTTATTTGGGGGTATTTAATGGTGCAAATGCAGTTGTGACTTCTAGGTGGCCATATCGTTCGGAAGCAGCAACCAATGGTGATTTACGGACCGATACCCAAAGCCTATTCTATTATCTGTATAGAAAATATGTTTACGAAGGAACCAGCGAAACACCAGCTAGAGATTATGGACCAACAGATTTCGCATTGATCAGATATGCAGATGTACTGTTGATGTGGGCAGAAGCACTGAATGAGCAAGGTTCAGTTTCGGATGCTATCGCCAAAGTAAATGAGGTTAGAACGAGGGCAGGCGTATTACCGCTTCAAACCGTAAATGCTGCACTACCAACATATGTTACAGGACAAACGGACTTGAGAGAACGTATACGCAACGAGAGAAGAGTAGAATTCCCGAATGAAGGAATCAACTTTTTTGATGAAATGCGATGGAAAAGTTGGAAAGATAAAGCATTTTATGCAGGAAATGGTGTCAAACAAATATGGGGCAGCGTGGTGTATGCTTATTCGTTTAAAGGTGATTATTTGTACAATTGGGCAATTCCTGCAGTTGAAATAGAAAGAAATCCTAATTTAAAACAAAATCCGGGTTGGATAAACTAAAAGAGATATGGTAAAGAAGAGTTTAATGATCTGTTTGATCGGCTTAATGTCGATAGCTGCAAAGGCAGAAACTTACTATGTGGATAGCTCCGCTGGCAACGATCAACTCAGCGGACAATCAGAAACACAAGCCTGGAAATCACTGCAAAAGGTGAATTCTGTGAAATTTATGCCAGGAGACCGTGTATTGTTCAAACGGGGAGGTATCTGGCGTGGACAGCTTGTTCCAAAAGGCAATGGAACGATAGAAAAACTATTGATTTTCAGTGCATACGGAAAAGGCGCTCTGCCGGTTATCGCAGCTGATGGCAAATTTCAGGACGCTGTGCTACTAAAAAATATCAGTAATCTTTTGTTCGAATTTTTTGATATCTCAAATACAGACACTTTAGTACAAGAACAGAATACGGGCCCAGTTGGGGTCCGTATCCTTTCTGAAGATATAGGTACAATTTCTAATATCCGGTTGTCCGGATTATATATTCACGATATTAACGGGGATAACAAAAAAGGAAGTAAAGAGGGAAATGGTATCTTCTGGGATTGCAGGGGACCCAAGCCAAGTAATATTGAAAATCTGATTATAGAAAATTGCAGGTTACTGCGTGTGGACCGCAACGGGATTAGAGGTAATGGTACATTTGCCTTTAGAAACAATTGGTTTCCGAATAAGAACCTGGTCATCAGAGGCTGCACACTTGAAGATATCGGCGGAGACGGAATCGTGATCAAAGCCTTCGATGGTGCATTGGTTGAGCTAAATAAACTCTTTTATACCAGAACACGGGCAAAGGACAATGCTGTAGGTATATGGCCACATAGTAGTGATCATACAATCATCCAATACAATGAAGTTGCTTATACTAAAAATGTGAACTGGGCCAATGACGGGCAGTCTTTTGATATTGATGGGAATTGCAACCATACGATCATCCAGAATAATTATAGTCATGATAATGAAGGAGGATTTATGCTGGTCATTTCAGATGCGATCGATGAGAAAAGCAGGATGACCACGAATAACATTATACGGAATAACTTAAGTGTAAATGATGGAAATAACCGCAGGCGCCTGTTCAATTTTGCCCTGGTTACGGATCATACACGTGTGTCTGGAAATATATTTTATAACCAAAGTGCTGAACCTTTTAAAATGGAACTGATAGATATTGAACATGGAATTCCAAAGGATATCGTTTTTGAAGATAATCTTTTCCTGTATAGCGGGGGAGTTATCGGAATGTTTACCAAATCAGCAGAACAATATCGTGCTATCACCTGGAAAAACAACGTGTTTAAAGGAAATATAAAAGGAAAAAGCAATCTGCTGCAAGTTACAGAGACCAAATCCAATTCAGTATCCAATAAAAATTTGAATGAATATCCATGGATGTTCTTAAAATCTTTAAATCTAAAAAAATAAGACCTCTCAAATATAAAAGAATGCGATATAAGAACATCATTGCCTTTACGATCCTCCTACTATTTTATTGCAATTCCAGCATAGCCGGATTCCTTTCGAAAAAAGAGGGCAGGCAAATGATTCCATTGAATACCGGTTGGCAATTCTATTTTGCTTACAACTTTGAGCAGGGCATTAAAAAAGAGCAGGTTACCCTGCCACACACCTGGAATGCGAAGGAAGTGCTTCAGGGAATCGCAGATTATAAGAGGACATCAGCTATCTATGAAAATACACTTCATGTATCCCAGGAATGGGCAAATAAACGGTTGTTTCTTCATTTTGAAGGTGTAAATAACGTAGCAAATGTTTTTATTAACCATAAAATGATTGCAGAACACCGGGGTGGGTACACCGCCTTCAGTGTAGAGATCACAAATGATTTGAAACCTGGAGACAACTTGATTACCGTTCAGGTTAGTAATGCTTACAGACTTGATGTGATACCCCTACATGGCGATTTTAACAGTTACGGGGGAATACACCGGCCGGTTTCCCTGCTGGTTACGGAACGGAATTGCATCAGTCCCCTGGACTACGGCTCTCCCGGAGTATATCTCAAACAAAAAAATGTAACTCAGCAACTGGCAGAAGTGGAAGTTCTAACCAAACTCTCTTTGACTAACCGGAAGGATCTGAGGTTAAGAACTACAGTTTATGATCAGCAAAAGCAACAGATAAAAACAATAACCTCCGAAATTACAGCCTTAGAGGGCCAGGATGTTAAACAATCTTTGATGATCGATAAACCACATTTATGGAACGCTAAAGCTGACCCTTATCTGTATCAGGTTAAAGTAGAGCTGCTGCACGACGGAAATATAATTGATGAGGTCGTTCAACCACTGGGCTTTCGTTATTTTAGCGTTGATCCTGATAAAGGGTTCTTTTTGAATGGACGATACCTGGATTTATATGGAGTTGGGAGACATGAGGATTTATCAGGTAAAGGCTCTGCCTTAGGTGATATGGATCAAGACCATGATATGGATCTGATTAAGGAATTAGGGGCCACTGCTGTAAGACTCACTCATTACCCACATAGTAAACATTTCTATGATCTTTGTGACCGCAATGGAATTGTATTATGGTCGGAAATTCCTTTTGTTGGGCCAGGCGGTTATACGGGCACAGGTTATGTCAAAAACACCGATCTGGAAAATAACATTAAACAAACACTGACTGAACTTATCCGTCAAAATTATAACCACCCATCCATCTGTTTCTGGGGTTTGTTCAATGAACTTAATTTCAACTACGATGATCCTGAGCCTTTTATCAAGTCCTTGAATGACCTGACAAAAAAAGAAGACCCTGATCGTCTGACCACACTGGCCTCTAATCTGGAGACCAAATATTTTACAGACCTAACAGATGTGATGGCCTGGAATAAATATTTTGGATGGTATGGCGGGAAATTTGAAGAGATTGGAAGCTGGGCAGATCAGGTTCATAAAGAACTACCGGCAAAACCAATTGCTATCAGCGAATATGGAGCAGGGGCAAGCCCTTTTAAACATACAGAGAAATTGACTGCACCAGAAGCAAAAGGAAAATTCCATCCGGAAGAGTGGCAAACAGCCTTTCACGAAAGATATTGGTCTGAATTGAAATTAAGACCCTTTATATGGGGAAAGTTCATATGGGTACTAGCCGATTTTGGTTCTTCCATTCGTACAGAAGGAGATAAGGATGGCATTAACGATAAAGGTTTGGTTACTTATGACAGAAAGATTAAAAAAGATGCCTTCTATTTTTATAAAGCGAATTGGAACCCTGTGCCAATGTTATACATCGCTGAGCGTAGAAATAATATTCGTCATACAGCTTTAACCTCAATAAAGATATTTACAAATGTTCCGAGTGCAACACTTTGGGTTAATAGCAAGCTTCTGGGAACCCATATTAAAAACGATCTGAACACGATCTTATGGTCTGGTGTCAGGCTAAAAAAAGGCCAGAACAATATTGTTGTGAAAGCAGTATCTGGAGGAAAAGAAATCGCTGACAATTGTATCTGGAATTTGAAATAGTTCCATACGATCACTTAAAAAAATAATTAAATAGATGAAATTAACCGGTTTAACTAAAATTATGCTGCTTGTCGCTTGTTTTCTATTGACCAGATCTGGCCTGGCACAACAAAAGAATCAAGGCTTGCTCGAAAAAGGTTTTAATCTGGCACAGCAGCAATATCATCATATGCTGGAAGTTTCAACGGATCTGAACAAATATCCCCGCACCAGTGCCAAAGACGGATCTTTGAGGTACGTAGACATATGGGATTGGACAGGAGGATTTTGGCCTGGTGATTTATGGTATGTATACGAATATACCAAAGATACGTTATGGAAACAGCAATCCATCAAATGGACAGAGTCCCTGGAAAAAAATAAATTCAATAGCAGTAACCATGATCTGGGTTTTATGATGTACTGCAGTTATGGAAATGCATACCGCTTAACTGGTAATGAAAGTTACAAAAACATACTCATACAGTCGGCAAAATCTCTTTGTAAAAGATATAACCCAAAAGTTGGCAGTATAGAATCCTGGAATTCGAGATTGTCATGGGATGGAAAAACCATGTGGCATTATCCCGTGATTATAGACAATATGATGAACCTGGAACTCTTATTCTTTGCTTCTAAGGTTACCGGCGACCGGACCTATAAGGATATTGCGGTTAAACATGCAGAACAAACGATGAAAAACCACATCAGGTCAGATTATAGTACTTATCATGTCGTAAATTATGATACACTTAGTGGGAAGGTTCTGAACCGCCAGACTTGCCAGGGTTATTCTGATCATTCTACCTGGGCAAGAGGACAGGCCTGGGCAATTTATGGCTTTACGATGGTTTACCGGGAAACAAAAGACACCAGGTTTCTACATACAGCCATGCATCTGGCTGATTTCTATCTGAAAAATAAAAATCTTCCTGAAGACAAAATTCCTTACTGGGATTTCAATGTGAATGAAAAAGGCTATCGCCCAGATTGGAAATATGATTCTTCTTTGTATAAGTTGGTGCCCAGAGATGCCTCTGCTGCGGCAATTGTGAGTTCCGCACTGCTTGAGCTGAGTAAGTATGCCGGCAAAAAAGGTAAAGAATATAAATCGAATGCGATTCAAATGCTGAATTCTTTAAGCTCTTCATCTTATCTGGCGCAACCTGGCACGAATAATAACTTTCTGATCAAACATTGTACCGGAAGCTTTCCACATGGCGAAGAGATCGATGTTCCCCTGGTCTATGCGGATTATTATTATCTTGAAGCCCTGTTAAGGTTAAAAGACTATTGATTTTGAATAGGCCTGCCTAAAATTATTGATCCTTCCTCAAAGGAATTATTGAAAGCATTTGCATCTGTGAAGGTTATTTATTTAACTTGTATAAAATAAATAACCAAATATGTCAGGACAGTTAAAACCGCCAGTTAATGATGCCGATCATACCAGGGGTGCAAAACAAGCACAATTGGAGATTGTAGAGTTTGGAGATTTTCAATGCCCTTACTGTGGAGCCGAAGAGCCTATCGTTGAAGAAATCATGGAGCAGTTTGGCGAAGCGATTTCATTTACGTTCAGAAATTTTCCACTCAGAGATGCGCACGAATATGCTTTTAGCGCTGCACTGGCTGCTGAAGCAGCCGGTAAACAGGGCAAATATTGGGAAATGCATGATCTGATCTATGCAAATCAGGACATGCTTAACCAACCTAATTTGATCTATTTTGCAGAACAGATTGATTTGGACATAGATGTGTTTCAATCTGATATGGAACAACCAGAACTGAGTCAGAAAGTAGAAGATGATTTCGAAAGTGGAGCGCGTAGTGGCGTAAACGGTACACCAAGTTTTTTTGTAAATGGTATTCGTTTTGACGGTGGCGCAGCAGATCTGTATGGCCTGATTAAGGAAAGCATTTCCTCCGTATAAATACTTACACGCAATCAAGATCATAAATAATGAAGATAAAAACGCTATTCACCTTATTATTGCTGACCAGCACTTCCCCGTCCTTTTCTCAGGATATCAATACATCTTATGTCCAAAAAATAGAAGGCACAAAGCTATCGTTCCCTATGAAACCAGTACCCGCTGGCACCTTTATGATGGGTAGTAAAAAAGGAAAACCAGACGAACAGCCGTTGCATAAAGTAAAACTCCAAGCCTTCTGGATGTCTGCATTTGAACTTACCTGGGACCTATATGAACCCTTCCTGTATAAAGATTACGAAGTTTCTCATAGTACGGCCCCGGTTCCGCCAGAGGTGGATGCAGTAACCAGGCCCACTAAGCCTTATCTGGATATGACTTTTGGGATGGGAAAAGAAAACCATCCGGCACTGGCAATGACACAATACAATGCTATACAATATTGTAAGTGGTTATATGCAAGAACAGGTGTTTTTTACCGTTTACCAACAGAAGCAGAATGGGAATATGCCTGTCGGGCCGGAAGTGCGGCAGAGTACGCTTTTGGTGATGACGATAAAGCACTCGGTGACTACGCCTGGTTTAAGGACAATAGCGGTGGGAAAAGTCATCCTGTTGGCTTGAAGAAGCCAAATAAATGGGGAATTTATGATTTGTACGGAAATGTAGGAGAGTGGACTTTTGATCAGTATCTGCCAGATTTTTACAAGGATATGAAAGGAAACCCGGTAGAAAATCCCGTAGCTGTTCCCTCTAAACTATATGCGCATGTGATCCGTGGCGGATCTTACGATGATACTGCCGAACGTTTACGGTCTGCAGCAAGAACTGCTTCAGATCCTGCATGGAAGCAACTGGATCCTCAGATTCCTAAAAGCAACTGGTGGTTTCCAGAAGCACCATTTATAGGGATGAGATTGGTTAGACCTGCTGTTCCTCCTTCAAAGGCAGAAATAGATGCTTATTACGACCGCCCTGTAATTGCAGATTATTGATCTAATACACTAACCCACAAATAAAACCAAACGACTATGAACAAAGAAGAACTTGGCGACAAACGCCGTGAGTTTATTAAAGCCTCGGCACTGCTGGCCGGAGGTGTCTTATTGAACCAATTTGCCTTTGCAGGTGGACATTCCTCTGTAGATGATACTATTAAAATTGCTTTAATTGGTTGCGGCGATCGTGGTACTGGCGCTGCATTTCAGGCTTTAAGTACCACAGCGAACATCAAACTTGTGGCTATGGCCGATGCCTTTCAGGACAGAATAGACAACAGTTATAAAGTGCTTTCTGAAAAATTTAAAGATAAGGTAGATGTGCCGGTAGAACGGCGTTTTGTCGGTTTTGATGCTTATCAGAAGGCAATCCCTTTAGCGGATGTTGTTTTATTGGTTACCCCTCCAGGATTCCGACCAGGTCATTTTGAAGAAGCGGTTAAACAAGGGAAACATGTGTTCATGGAAAAACCTGTAGCTGTTGACGCCCCGGGAATACGAAGGGTATTGGCAGCAGCTGAGGTTGCGAAACAAAAAAAATTAAATGTTGTGGTAGGTTTGCAACGTAGATACCAGGCCAATTACAGAGAGACCATGAAACGCATACAGGACGGTGCTATAGGTGATATCTACAGCGGACAGGTATATTGGAACAGTGGGGGAGTTTGGGTAAAAAAACGTCAGCCCCAGCAAACCGAAATGGAGTATCAGATGCGTAACTGGTACTATTTTAACTGGTTATGCGGAGACCATATAGTAGAGCAACACGTTCACAATATTGATATTGCCAACTGGATAAAAGGTTCTTATCCTGTTCTTGTTCAGGGAACTGGAAGCAGAGCATGGAGAACAGGAAAAGACTACGGAGAAATATATGATAACCATGCTGTCGAACTTACCTACGCTGATGGTGCTGTGATCTACAGCCAATGCCGTCATTTCGAGGGTACTGAAAACCGGGTCGACGAATCTTTTCAAGGCACTAAAGGCCGTACTTATTTATCTGCGGGTAACCATGGTATATTATGGGACCATACAGGTAAGGAGATCTTCAGCCATCCGACAAAAGGAAATAAAAATCCTTATCAGACAGAACATGATGAGTTATTTGCTGCAATTTCAAAAGGCGAATATAAGTTTAATGACGCTGAGCGGGCGGCTAAAAGCTGTTTCACAGCAATTATCGGAAGGTACGCCACCTATTCAGGCCAAAGCATTAAATGGGACGAAGCTTTAAAAGCGGAGAACAGCCTGTTTCCCGAACAGCTGAGCTGGACAGCAAATCCAAAAGTTATGCCGGATGCGAACGGGTTATATCCGGTTGCCACGCCTGGGAAAACTAAGGTGATTTAAAGAAGATATAATGGGTTATCTCCATAAAATAGTCCTGCTTTTTTTGCCCTTGCTGCTCTCTTTTTTATTTACAAAAAAAGAGCAGCAGCTTTACAGTATACATGGCTATGCCCAGGGCACGGATTATTCTATTAAGTATTTTGCAGATTCTGCCTTGATCACAAAGGAAGGAGTAGACAATATTCTACTCAAAATAGACTCATCGATGTCTCTGTACAAGTCCTATTCGCTGATCAGCAAGTTTAACTCTTCAGAAAATGGAGTATCCCTTGATCCCCATTTTTTGGCTGTAATCAGAAAATCCTTTGAGATTTTTAAAGATACACAAGGTAAGTTTGATGTAACTGTAGCTCCTTTGGTCCAGGCATGGGGTTTTGGCCCCAAACCCATCAGTGTTTTCCCAGACTCTGCGGAGATTACGGAATTGCTGAAAAATGTTGGAATGGATTATCTGGAACTTAAAGGTAACAGGCTTTTAAAACGCAGACCAAACGTACATTTGGATTTGAATGGGATAGCACAAGGATACAGCGTAGATGTAGTTGCAGATTATCTTGAAGGCAAGGGGATACATTGTTATATGGTAGAAATAGGTGGAGAGATCAGATTGAAAGGACGTAAACCAGATGATACTACTATGAAAATCGGCATTGAAGGTCCAGCACCCGACGGTGTATCTGAACCTCAAATCAGGCATATAATTAGTTTTATTGAAGGTGCAGTAACTACCTCAGGTAATTATAGGAAATTTATTAAGTCGGGCAATAAAAAGGTTTCGCATCTGATCAATCCCAAAACAGGTTATCCACTGAACACTGAACTTATCAGTGTTACCGTTTTTGCAAAAGATGCACTAACAGCAGATGGCTATGATAATGCAATTATGGCTATGGGACTCAAAGAAGCACTTGCATTTGTTTCCGCAAGGAGAAATATGGAAGCCTATATTATTTACCAGCGTAAAGACGGGGCGATAGCAGATACATTGACAACAGGTTTTAAAAAAATGATCGTAAATTAATTTAACACACAGCTCTTATATGAACAGAATTGAGTTTTTAAAAAATAGTGCAATTGCAACAGGTACACTTTTAACTGGTTCTGCCGTAAATGTGATTGCAGAACCCCTAGACTTGTCCAGACATCCTGTTGCAACTGGTAAGACATTTAATCTTGATTACGCACCACATGAAGGTATGTTCGCACAACATGCCGGCACTGGTTTTTTAGATCAGATCAGGTATCTGTATGATATGGGATTCAGATCAATAGAAGACAATGGTTTTCTGGGACGCTCAGAAACAGAACAAACCCAAATTGGAGAACTGCTGGCCAAACTGGGTATGAGAATGGGTGTATTTGTAGTAGATGGCGGTGATAATTGGAAAATTTCGCTAACCACAGGTAAAAAAGAGTTCAAAGACCATTTTAAAGAAACCTGTCGGCGTTCTGTGGAAGCCGCAAAAAGATGTAATGCGAAATGGCTTACCGTTGTGCCTGGTTTTTATGAACGTAAATTGCCCTACGGAATTCAGATGTCGAATGTGGTAGATGCCATGAGAGCGGGTGCAGAGATCTTTGAGCCACATGGTTTGATTATGGTGCTTGAAACATTAAGCGATACACCGGAACTTTTTTTGCAGCATACCCATGAGACTTATAGTGTGTGTAAAGCGGTCAACAGCCCCTCTTGTAAAATTCTTTTTGATATTTACCATATGCAAAGGAATGAAGGAGACTTAATCGTTAACATCGATAGAAGCTGGGAGGAGATTGCTTATATACAAATAGGAGATAACCCTGGAAGAAAAGAACCAGGTACCGGCGAAATCAATTATAAAAACATATTTAAACATCTTTATCAGAAGGGCTATAAAGGCGTCATGGGAATGGAACATGGTCTTTCTTTAAAGGGGAAAGAAGGGGAGCTGCGTTTAATCCAAGCCTACCGGGAAGCTGATAATTTTTTATGAAACCAGGAATATATCTGGCATTGATTTCGTTGTAACAATAAGAATTTAAATAAAATTCGCAGATCAGATAAAAAATATTTAGATTAGAGTTAACCTAAAAAGAATCAATTGATTGTTTACTTATAAAACTAGATTATGCAAAAATTTAATGAGCTCAAAGAACTGCTAACTTCTGCTGAAAAGGAAGCTGTTGCATTTTATGAAAAGGGAAATAAAGCTGCAGGTACAAGACTGCGCAATGCCCTTCAGCAAAGTAAGGCACTGGCCCAGGATATCCGTCAGGAAGTAACCGCTAAAAAGAATGCTAAATAACAGTACCCACTGTTTTATACATAAAAAGCCCGGCGTTTTGACCGGGCTTTTTATGTAGCTGTTTATAAATTATTCAGCAACTAATTTATCTATTTCTGCATTGAATTCTTTCACATATTCAGTATAATATTTTCCTGTTGCAGGTCCATTATAACCGGTATATATCTTGGCAACATTTCCCTTCCTGTCTATGAATATGGTTGTTGGAAAGGAAAGGAAGCTATTTAAAGCAGGTAAAGATTCAGATACGCTTTTTGGATCGGCAGTCCCGGCAATCACCTGATCATACTCAATATCAAATCTATCCTTAAAACGACTCAATACTTTTTTAACATAGGCAGGTTCTGTTGTTCTTTCATAGTGAAGTCCAATTGCTTCAACACCACGACCTTTATTCTTTTTGAACCAAGGCGCTAAAAAAGAGGCTTCATCCATACAGTTAGGGCACCAGCTCCCCGTGATGGTTAAGATAACTACTTTACCTTTATACTTTTCATCTTTTAAAGAGACTTGTTTACCATTAAGGTCAGGAAAACTGAAATCCAAGGTCTTATAACCATCTTTTAAGTAAGTTAGTGAATACGCATCTGCAAGTGTTGCCTTCTCATTTCTTGTTCCAATAAATGTCTGTTTTCCACCGACACCGACTACACCACTAATAGCACCATTCTCCAAGATATTTCCTTCATAATAACCAACACCCGAGCCTATGAAAGTTGATAAGTAGAACTTGTTTCCATTAACAACACCATCAAGAAATCTGGAATCTCCCGTAGATTTTAAGAAAGTTCCGCTGAGTTTTGTTCCATTTTGAGAAAATAAACCAACAGATTTAGTTTCTTTTCCAGATTGATCTTTAAATACAACTTCGTAAGTACCTGTCAGATTAGCTGCCGGTTTTTCTTTAGGCTCATCAAACCTATATTTTTTCCCGAATTCTGCTTTTACAGGAGTTGCTCCCAAACCATTTTGCTTTCTCAGAACACCTTCAAGACTATTGTTACCAATTTTTAAAGCAAGTTCATTGTCAAACTGGTCCAGGTAGATAAACAAAGAGTCCTTAACCTGTTTAAGCCTGTTGATCTCGAAGCGTTCCTTTCCATTGATCAAATAAACTTTTGCATCAGTTGCAGTTTTTCCCTTGACTTCGAAATTAAAGGGAACTTCTTTGCTGTTGTTCAACAGAAACGTACCTCTCCAGAAGCCCTCCGGGATAAATTTTGATGGCAATTGTGCAAAGGATAATGAAGTTAAGCCCGAAGCTATCGTAAGACTTGCGGCTATGGTGATGGATTTGAAGTTCATAACGGCAAAGATATTGAAAAAATTAATACTATAGAGTTAGTAGTTTATTTTGACTTTTAGATGTTTTAAAGAATTAATCTAAATAATGATCATATTATTTAGACTTGATATAAATAATATAATATCTTTGCCGCCATTAAATCACACATTACATTATTTATTTGATGAAATATCTATACTGCATTCTACTGGCATTCTTGATGTCAGGATTTTCAATTTGCGCTGCTCAGACTACCGGAAGTATTTCCGGAAAGATTACGTTGATAGATGGAAGTCCATTTAGCTCTGTTTCTGTAACGCTTATTGAAAATCATAAAGCTACATTAACAGATGCAGGAGGAAATTATACCTTTAACAATCTGCTTCCTGGAAGATATACCATTAGAATTCAAATTCTTGGGGCAAAAGAAAAAGACCTGGATGTTGTTGTAAATGCAGATAAAGTAACTGAGGCCAACTATCATCTTACAAAAGAAAATGTTCAAGCCCTGCAAGAAGTCACTATTACGAGTGCGGCCAACAAATTCTCCAAAAAGGAGAGTGTATATGCTGCACGCCTTCCACTGAAGAACCTGGAAAATCCGCAGGTATATACCACAATTCCAAAAGAAGTTATACAGGAACAGATTGCGATAGACCTTGGTGAAATTGCTAAAAATGTTCCGGGAGCTGGGATTCCAATGTTAGCCAACCAGGGTAGGGTTACATTTCGTTCCCGGGGTTTTGAGACAGAACCTATGGTAAGAAATGGGGTTGCAGGATTTGCCTATACCGCAATAGACCCCGCGAATCTGGAACGCATTGAAGCTATTAAAGGCCCCTCTGCAACGTTATTTGGCACAAATCTATCCAGTTACGGAGGATTATATAACAGGGTGACTAAAAAACCATATAATGGTTTTGGCGGAGAGCTGTCCTTGTTTAGTGGAAGCAGGGACTATAACCGACTGGCTTTTGACGTGAATACGCCAGTTAATGCGGATAAAACTGTTTTGTTTCGCTTAAATGGTGCAACAACATTTGACAAAAGCTTTCAGGATCTGGGTTTCACCAATAGTATAAGTTTAGCACCTAGCTTTTCTTATCAGATCACCGATAAGCTTTCTATGCTGTTTGATGTAGAATTTGGACAAGCTAAAGGAACTTCAGTGGTCCGGTTTAATCCTTACATGCCAAAAGTAGGTGTAACCAGGTCCATTGAAACGATGAACGTGCCTTATAATCGTCTGTTTGGTAGTAATGACCTTACCTATCAGACGCAAATGCTAAATCTGTTTACCCAGTTCAATTACAAAATATCCGAAGAATGGACTTCTCAAACGATCATTTCCAGATCGAGAACATCCATCAATGGCTACATATCGGCTTTGAACCAAAAAACAGATTCTACATTAGCTGCAAATATTATGAGAGGGTATACCGCTTTTATTGCTACAGATCTACAACAAAACTTTACAGGCGATTTTATGATCGGTTCTCACCGTAATCGTTTGGTTTTAGGCCTGGATTACTATAATAATGCAAATAGCTTTG
This sequence comes from Pedobacter sp., assembly GCF_035566355.1. Classification (GTDB taxonomy): domain Bacteria; phylum Bacteroidota; class Bacteroidia; order Sphingobacteriales; family Sphingobacteriaceae; genus Pedobacter. The sequence continues at coordinate 4,034 of NZ_DATMRL010000248.1, read as the reverse complement.
ACAGATTGACCATCACAGGACCATCGGTCGACTATACCAAACCAACCATTACTCAAATTAACCGTGCAACCATCGATGCTTTGGCAGCTTCTGGCGTTACACGTTCGGAAAGCAATGGAGACAACAGTTACGCTGTATATGCCTCCAATGTATTTAATGTTACAGACAGATTACTGGCTATGCTTAGCCTTCGTCTCGACCGCTATTTTAATTTAGGGGTTACTCCTGTAAATACGGGTGTTGCAACCGGTGCATATAATCAAACAGCATTATCTCCAAAACTGGGTTTGGTATACCAGCTACTTAAAGATCGTGTTTCGGTATTCGGTAACTATATGAATGGCTTCACCAATAAACCGGGGTCAGATTTTAATGGTAATTCATTTAAGCCAGAGCAAGCAAATCAATTGGAAACAGGTATTAAAGCAGATATTTTTGATCATAAACTTGTTGGGACGATAAGTTATTACGATATCAGAGTGAAAGATATACTTCGAACTGATCCTGATCACGCCGATTTTTCCCTTCAGGATGCCTCACAAAAAAGTCAGGGTATTGAGTTTGAACTCACAGCAAGTCCTTTTGCTGGATTTAATATTATTGCCGGCTATGCCTATAATGATAGTAAGTATACCAATGCCGCTTCTACTATCAATGGTTTACGGCCTGCTTTATCGGGTCCGGCAAATACCATTAACTTTTGGATGAGTTACCAGGTACCGCAAGGGAAAATGAAAGGATTTGGTGCAGGTTTTGGTGGAAATCATGGAAGTTCTTCCTTCCAAACCAATACGACCACCAATAAAGTAATCATACCCGCATATACCATACTCGATGCAACCTTGTTCTATGACCAGCGTCGTTTCCGTATAGGATTTAAAGTTGATAATCTGACGAGTGAAAAGGCATGGTCTGTACGTTTGACGCCGCAGGCTCCCGCCAGGGTTATTGGAAATCTTATTTTCAGATTTTAAATCACCAATCTTTTTAAAAAGAAAAGCCGCTGGAATATTTCAGCGGCTTTCATTTAAATTTTTAGTTCTTTTTTGGTGGAAGATCAAACGCAATGGCTTCATGCTCGAAATGTCCATTGTGCGCGCCATCACAGAATGGCTTATTTTTTGAAAGACCACAACGGCAAATAGACAAAACAGTTCTGCCCTCAAGGCCATACATGTTTCCATTTCTATCTACGATCTCAAAATCGCCTTCTATTTTCACTGATCCGTTATTGTTAATGGTTAATTTAGTTTTTGACATGTGTGCTATTTCTTTTACTGCAAAACTATAACAATCATACGGTGTATTCGAAATGGATTACAATTTAGAAACATTCCTTAAAACAAAATGTTGTGTATATAAAAAAAGCATCCATAATCATGGATGCTTTTTTCGATTTATAAAATAAGTTGATTAAGCAATCTTAACATTGATTGCGTTTAATCCTTTTTTACCTTGCTCTACATCGTAGCTAACAGAATCATTTTCACGAATGTTATCTATTAAACCTGAAGAATGAACGAAGATTTCGCTATCACCATTTGCTGGTACGATAAATCCAAAACCTTTTGACTCATTGAAAAATTTTACTGTTCCTTGTTGCATTATATTGTATTTAAATATTCTCAAATGTACTATTAATTATTTGAATATCAATTAAATAATATTTTTATTCATCAGAATAGGCATTTGCGAGCTCCAGAGGCGCATTTGTTTACTTGTTTTCAAACCTCAATTCGCTGATGACAAAAGAACCGCCCTTTTTCTGAAGGAAGAAGGAGGTACGGAAAGTTCCTCCCGAGGTAACAAGGGTGCCGGCAGCAAAGCGCGAACCGCCACCTTCGCCCTGGTGAATAATATCAAAAGATTTAACCTTGTTTTTCGCAAAAAACTCCAGTAATATACTTTCTGCTTTTGATTTATTGTAAGAATCGGATTTTCCGGCAATGTTCAATTCAACTGTGGCATCAAAATAAGAAACAAGATCCTTCGCATTTCCACTTTTAAGGGCCGCAACAACATCCTCAAACGGACCAGGACCATTAATTGCTGCCCTGGAATTCGATCCGGCAATAGAAGCTAAAAAAATGACCAATAAAATCATATACCTTATTTCCGAACTTATTTTGATATTCTGTATTTTTTTGCCTGCTAGTGCTTTCATAAGAAAAGAATAAAATAGTAAGATGTATTCTGCAGATTCGAAAATTAGTTATACTAATATGCGAAAATAAATTGTGACCGCCTAATTTTACACCCATTCTTCGCTTAAATAGAGACAGGCCACCTTTATGGGGTGGCCTGTCTCTATTCGCTTATGATTTATTAAAAATTAGTCATCAGCATGTAAAGTGTCTTTGTGTTCTTCCGGTTTGTAATTGGCTTGTAGCTCAGCCAGTTTCTTTTTGCCATAAGCTAATTTAGTGATCAGTACAAACAATACCGGAACAATAAATAAAGCCAGTATGGTCGCAGAAAGCATCCCTCCAGCCACTGTCCAGCCAATTGTTTGACGGGATACAGCACCAGCACCTGTAGAAATCATCAAAGGAACAACACCGAGGATAAATGCCATGGAAGTCATCACAATTGGTCTTAATCTCAGTTTGACAGCCTCAAGTGTTGCTGCAATGAGTTCCATACCCCAATCTACCCGCTCCTTGGCAAATTCAACAATCAGGATCGCATTTTTGGCCGATAGTCCAATCAGAGTGATTAAACCAACCTGCGCATAGACGTTATTGTCCAGTTTAGGAAGGAAAGTCAAGGCCAGGATAGCACCAAATAAGCCCAACGGAACCGCTAACAAGATAGAGAAAGGTACAGACCAACTTTCATATAATGCCGCAAGTAAAAGAAATACAAAAACAATAACAAGTCCGAAAACCATCATTGTACTGTTTCCCGCCTCGGTTTCTTCCAAACTTAATCCCGAGAAATCATATCCATAGTTTGAAGGAAGAGTTTGCGCAGCAACCTCTTTAAGCGCCTTAAGTGCATCTCCTGAACTGAAACCAGGTTTGGCCGCACCACCAATTTCTATAGATCTGAATAGGTTATAGTGATTAATAATCGATGCATTTTCTATCGTTTTATAAGAAACCATAGAAGAGAGAGGAACAGATACCCCGCTGGAATTGGTAACATATAGCTGTCCAAGATTCTCAATCTTAGCCCGGTAGTTTGTATCAGCTTGTGTTACTACCCGGAAGTTCCTGCCATATTTTGTGAAGTCATTGATATAGCTACTTCCTAAATAGGAAGAAATTGTACTGTAAATTGAACCGACAGAAACCCCCATTTTCTTTGCCATCTCACGGTTCACACTTACTTTATAATTAGGCGTCCTGGCGTTGAAGAGGGTATAAGCCATACCAATTTCCTGCCTTTGATTGGCTGCAGCAAGAAACTTACCTACGTTTGCCTCAAATGCTTTAATATCTCCGGTTTGTTTTTCCTCTATTTCCATGGTAAAACCTCCGCTAATCCCTAATCCGGGAATTGGAGGCGGTGCAACGACAAGTACATAACCGTCCCTGTCTCCGGCAAAATCTGCGGAAACACTTGCCATAATTGCATTCACATCTCTTTTACGCTCATCCCAGTCTTTTAACTGAACGAAGAAAGTAGCTGCATTGGATTTAAATGACCGGTTCAAAATATTCAATCCCCCAACTGAAGCAATATTTTTTACCTCCGGATATTTTTTCATCACGTCATCAGTGATTCTTTTTATAAAGGCATTTGTTCTGACAGCAGAAGCACCTTCAGGAAGCGATACCCCCATGATGAAAATACCTGCATCCTCATTTGGAATAAATCCAGAAGGTTTTTTAGAAAACAACCCGACCGTACCCACATAAAGACAAGCTAAAATAACCATCACCAGCGGCGCTTTTTTCAACGCTTTTTTTACGCCGTTAGAATAACTATGTGTTACATTGGCAAACCAGGTGTTAAACTTATAAAAGAATTTATTTAATCCTCTGGAGTCCTTATCCAGCTTCATCGGCTTCAACAGAAGAGAACACAAA
>NZ_DATMRL010000247.1:0-18558 GCF_035566355.1 Pedobacter sp. | reverse complement strand
CAGGAATATGTTTTGTAAAGAGATCACTTTTTAAATCTGAACAAATATCTGCACCATCACCATCCGGCAGCATCACATCCAGAATAAACAAATCGGGCACAGAATCCTTTAATTTGGACTTTAATTCACTAAAAGAGGAAGATAACTGCAATTCATATCCTTCATCTTTAAGCAGAAATTCAATAATGTATCTGATGTCAGTATCATCTTCGAGAACATGTATCCTTTTTACCATAATTTAAATATTTGTTGAAATGCTTTAACAGCAACAATATTGCCATAAAATTCAAATCGGGCATATATGTTACATTTTTGTTTAACTTAATCGTTAACGAGTGTTAATTATTTATGAACTGTTTAATAATTATTACATTTTTACGGCCATAACTGATAAAGAACTTCATGATCTCTTTTAAACCATACAATTTTATTTTTTTCCTGATGCTCATTACCTTCGGAAGTTTCGCTCAGCAAAAAATTCACTTAAAATCTGGTGATCTCATTTTCCAGGATCTGGATTGTGGTCCGCTTTGCGATGCTATCAATGCCGTTACACAAGGATATGGAGGCAATAAATTCAGTCATATGGGCATGATCTATCTGCGCAATGATACGGTATACATCATAGAAGCTTCGGGTAGAGATGTACACATGAGTACACTAGAAACCTTTCTTGGCAAGTCCAAACACCCTCATTACATTGGCCGGCTAAAAAAAACATACAGGTCTCTTATACGGCGCGCTTTAACCTATTCTATCCACCAGTTTGGTGTACCCTATGATGATCAATATTTGTATGATAACGGAAAATACTATTGTTCTGAATTGATTTACGATGCCTTTAAATATGCAAATAATGATCATCCGTTCTTTGAGTTGCTTCCAATGACCTATAAACAACCTGGATCTGATACTTATTTCCCGGTATGGAAGGCATATTTTGATCAATTGGGCGTACCGGTTCCAGAAGGCAAACCTGGTTGCAACCCGGGCGGGATTTCACTTTCTCCTAAACTGGACATTCTGGGCGTGTACTCAAATTAACATTAAAAATCTATAGGTATTAATACCTGAATTTTTCAGGCAATTCTACGCTTTCAAAGCACTTTAATTTTGCGTTACTTTGTGTAAACCAACCAAATAGAAGGCCACACAAATAGAACGCGGCTAACGATTTGCATATAATCAACCAAAAATTAAAGTTTTATGAAAACCTTAACCCAATCATTCCCAATCTACATTGCAGGAATCATCTTCCTGCTTGGTTTCTCCAGATGCAGGCAAATTGACCCTGACCAGCGCTATCCGGTGAACATCGACAGTGTACAGGTCCACAAAATTTCCCTGGGTACAGCCATTCAGCTCACCTCCGGGTTCAAGAAAGGCAAAACAGAACTTAACCGCCAGCTCAACAATTCAACCTACCTGGAAAAAGCATTTAATATGCCTTATTCTGAAAGATTTAATAAAGACGCTATACTTGCCCTCCTGAACCAGCACGGTGCAAGTGGGATAAGAATCTATATGGGAAAAGATAGCCTGGGCCTGGTGCGTCTGATCTTAGTAGGGACAGATGGAGAGAATCATGATATCCTGCCAAAAAGATCCAATATCCAGTCTCTGAAGAGCATGTCTTCTGAAGGACTCATTATGGAAACCGGTCAACGTTGTCCTACTATCTGCTCGTTAAGTCAGCTAGAAGGCTATTAACCCTTAAAAAAATGTTTTATGAACCTGCTCTTCACCTTTTTCTTAAGCCAATCCATATTACTGCCCATTTTGATTGCTTTCCTCCGCTTGAGAAAAAATTTCGACCTGCAGTTTCTTCCCTTCATTATTTTACTTGGCATTGCTTTTATCTCTGAAATCAGTAGTTTCTTGCTCGTTGACATCTATCATAAAAGCAATGCCATTTCAACCAATATCTACAGTTTACTCGAATGTCTAATCCTTCTCTATCAGTTCTATCTATGGGGATCTGTTAAACATAAAAAAAAACTTTTTATCTGTCTGGCCTTACTCGCCTCAGGCGTATGGGTGACAGACCATCTGATTTATCAGCATCTCTTCAGTTTCAGACCTTATTTTAGAATTTTCTATGCCTTTATTATCGTATTGCTCAGTATCAATACTATAAATGCCATGATTGTTCAATATAAAGGCAACCTGTTCCGAAATACCAGGTTTCTTCTAAGTATGGGGTTCATCATCTTTTTCATTTATCAGATCATTTATGAAGCCTCATTCTATATTGGGTACGACAAATCACTGATTGCGGGCAAGATCATTCTGTTTTTCGGTTACCTCAATTTTTTCGTAAATGTGATTTTTGCAGCTGCAGTTTATTTCATACCTTCCCGGGAAACTTAATATGGAAGATAAGATTCTTCATACGGTTCTTTTCATTTCCCTGCTTATTGCAGTCATTATCGCTTTTTTTATCATTTCCATCATACGCTACCACCGGCGTTACATCAGCTTGCAGAGAGAAAGGATCCGGGCGGAAATCATGATGCAGGAATCGGAAAGAAAAAGGATTGCCAATGATCTTCATGATAGCCTCGGACCCTTGCTTTCAGCAGTAAAATTAAATATACAAAGTATAGATATACAAGAATCCGAGGATAGCCGGATTATCCACAAAGCAGGGCAGCATATCGATGAAATTATTAAAAGCCTTAGAGAAATATCCTATAATCTAATGCCCAATACGCTAAACAGAAAAGGGCTTACCGATGCTATTGAAGAATATCTTTACCGTTGCAGCTCAGTTCATGGGCTCAAGATTAAATTCCAGGCACCAGGACTGGAAAAAGTTACAGTTGAAAATGAGGTCCACTTATTCAGGATTATACAGGAAACAGTACACAATGCTGTTAAACACGCTAAGGCAACGTTCCTGCAAATCTATACTGTAGAAAAATCGGAGGAACTGGTACTCTACATCAAAGACAATGGTATTGGCTTTGATCTGGAAGAAGTGCAAAAGAGCTCTGCGGGCCTCGGTCTGAAAAGCATGGAGAGCCGCTGCGAACTCATAGGTGCTTCCTGTAAAATACAGACTTCGAAAAACAAGGGCTGTGAAATTATCATTAAAATACCTGTGAATTAATTTGTAAATTAGAACAACATGATTCCCCCAATCACCATTGCAATAGCCGATGACCACGAGATCTTTTTAGATGGTCTATCTTTAATGTTATCCAGACAACAGAACTTCAGCATTTGCGGGCAGGTTTCCAATGGACTACACTTGCTTGAACTTGTGGGCTCAAAGATGCCAGACGTTGTACTTACCGACATTAAAATGCCCGTTATGGATGGAATAGAAACCACAAAATTGATCCGGCAAAAATATCCGGAAGTTAAAGTGATTGCACTATCCATGTTTGACGAAGAGAAGTTGGTCATTGAGATGCTCGAAGCAGGGGCCAGCGGCTATCTGTTAAAAAATGCTCATAAAAATGAGATCATAGATGCAGTGACCAGCGTATACGAAGGTAAAAACTACTATTGCAGCCATACTTCTTCCCTGCTGGCTTCTATGATTGTCCGCAGCCGTTTTAAATCGGGCAAAGAAAAAGAAATCTCCTTTACGGAAAGAGAGAAAGAGATCATCAAATTGATTTGCCAACAATACACTGCTCAGCAAATTGCAGATAAAATATTTTTAAGCAAGAGAACCGTTGAAGGGCACAGAATAAAGATTATGGAGAAGATCAATGCAAAAAATATGGCCGGTCTGGTTATTTTTGCACTCAAGAACAACATCATCAGTGAGGAAGATATATTATAAGGCTATCCAAAAGGATTAGATAGCCCCATAATATTATCATCAATAAGCTTTCAGAACCTCATCTAAATGAACAGCTAAAGCAGATGCATTTTCCATATTAAACACCATTGGCGGTTTAATTTTCAGCACATTATGCAAGGGACCATCTGTACTGATCAGGAAACCACGCTCCTTCATTTTTTCCACAATTTCGTCAATTTGCGGAACCGCAGGGCTCAGATTTTCCCGGTTGGTCACCAATTCTACACCTACAAATAAACCTTTGCCTCTTACATCTCCAATGATCTCGTGCTTCGACATCAGCTTTTTAAGTTCCTCGAGCAGGTAATTTCCTGTTTCCAGCGCTCTTTCCTGCAATTTTTCGTCCCGGATCACTTCCATCACGGCAATTCCGGTTTCCATAGACACGGGGTTTCCACCATAGGTATTAAAATACTCCATACCATTATTAAAAGCTGCAGCTACTTCCTCTGTGACCACCACTGCGGCAAGGGGGTGTCCGTTACCTATAGGTTTACCCAGAACAACAATATCCGGTTCTACATCCTGTAATTCAAAACCCCAGAATTTCTCACCCACTCGTCCAAAGCCCACCTGTACCTCGTCTGCAATACACAAACCACCGGCTTTGCGCACCAGGGCATAAACTTCTTTCAGATAACCATCCGGAAGAGGAATCTGCCCGCCTACACCAAGTAAAGTTTCACAAATAAAGGCAGCAATACCGGTACCTTGTACTTTAAGCCGATTAATAGTGTCTGAAATATCCGAAGCATATTTTTTACCGGCTTCCGGATCTCCGTAACGGTAAGGCCCGCGATAAAGGTCTGGATTCATTCCCTTGTGGATATAAGACTGCTGACCAGCTCCGCCTGGCCCGTCAAATTTATAGGGACTGAGTTCCATAGCGACAGTAGAAGTACCATGATAGGCATGATCCAGTACCATGACATCTCTTTGTTTGGTAAAATGCCTGCTGATCCGGATCGCCAGATCATTTGCCTCGCTACCAGAATTGGTAAAATAACATACTTTCAGCTTTTCAGGTAATGTAGCCGTGAGCAGGCGGGCATATTCTACCAGACTGTCGTGCAGGTAACGGGTATTGGTATTCAGCCTGGCTAGTTGTTTTTGCATGGCCTTAACCACTACCGGGTGGCAATGACCAACATGACTTACGTTATTGACACAATCAATATAAGTTCGTCCCTGATCGTCATAAATATACTGCAGTGCTCCCCGGCTGATTTTCAGATTTTTCCTGTAACTGATACTCAGGTTGGCTCCAATATTCTCTTTTCTTGCTTGCTTTAAAGCCAAATAGGCCTCGTCGGAGACAAAGACAGAAGCATATCCGCAACAAAGGTTAAATCTGTTCCTGGCAAGCAGAGGATTGATCTTTATCCACTGATATAAAAGTGTCCAGGCATCCTCCTCTGAAATAAAGTGGTGCGGATTATTGCTTTGCGTTCTTTGGTGTGCGGAAGTACTTACACTCATAGACAAACGGGCCGCAATGAGGTAATACAATACAGAAAGTTCAGTTTCTGTGAGTGGATAAGTTTTATGATAACTTTTTACCAGCTGCTCTGCGATGGCCAGTGGATCCGGCTGTTTAAACATGGCATAAGTACAGGCAATGGCCAGATTATGCACCAATTGACTTTCCACCATATCTCCAAAATCTATAATTCCCGTAACGGTTCCGTCTTTAATCAGCACATTATAATCGTTCGCATCGTTATGGATAACTGCCTTTCTTAACTGATTTTGCAGGGGTAGTACCTCCATCTCATACTGCAGCAAAAAGTACGCGGCTATGGTTCTTTTTTCATGGTCTTTAATATGCACCAGCTTTTCCCTGCAATCTAATACCCTGGCCAGATCCCATTCCGTATAGCGATAAGCTGCGGGATGCTTGAAATCTTCCAGATACTTATCCATCATGGCCAATTGAGTACCCAGGCTATCCATAACAGCAGGCGGTCGTACAGCCGAATGCCCCATAAAAGTACCGTCCAGATAAGTCAGCACCCTTAATGCCAATAGAGTGCCCTCCTGCACAAAAGAAGTCAAAGCATTACCTTCTTTATTTTTAACCACCTTTTGTATCGCATCATGCCCCTTTTGCGCCAGATGCTGTATCGCTTTTAACTGTGCTTCCAAAAACGGGAACTGATCTGCTCCGCTGGTAATTTTTGCAATAAATTTTTGCCCGGCAAGGTCCTCGAGCAGGAAATTCTGGTCCTCATAGCCCTCCATCTTTTGTACAGAGACTTCCATCCGGTAATGGTCGGTGATGAGTGCTTTAATATAGGTTTCGGAAAGTATCATAACTTGTTTTCTTTTAATAACATTAATAAATGGGCTGCAGACCAGCTGAAATTCATCGCATTTAAGCCCTTGCCAGAGATGGGATGGTAATTTTCACGTATAGGTCCCTGGGCCGAGAGTCCTTCTGCATTTTCCAGGAGTTGCTTCAGCAAACGGGTTGACTCCTTAGCATAGCCATATTGCTGCAATCCGCTTAACCCAAAATATACCTGGTCCAGCCATACCGGGCCCCGCCAGTATCCCTTAAGGGGATCAAATCTCGGGTGATCAGCAGCTAGCGTTGGTAAAGGAACAAACGTATTGAATTTATGCCGATCCAGCATTACTTTTAATACAGCTTCTGCCTGCCCTGCATCGGCAATCCCGCACCACAATGGGATCCATCCTTCAGGCCCTTCGGCCTCCATCCACCGGCCATCCAATAATTTATCATGGTAATAGCCCTTCTCTGCCTGATAAAAAGTTGCGTTTATCTTGCTTTTTAAGGATGCCCGTTGGCTTTCCCACTGTCTGGCCTCTTCGATCAAACCGATGACCTCAGCGATCCGGGCGAGGTAACCCTTTTCTGCATATAAGTAGGCATTTAAGTCTACTGATTCCTGATTAAGCGACCAGGCAGCATCATTGTTCTTCAGTAATTTAGCCAGGTCAAAGCGAACGGCATTATCCATACCGCTTTCCCAGGCAGCAGCGATTCTCGTTCCGTCTGTTGACCCATACTCACAAAGTCCATTCTGGTTGTGGTCCCTATTTGTATACCACCATTGATGGTACTTAACCAGCATGGGATATATATGCTTCAAAAAAGCCAGGTCTGGCGCCTGTTGCTGGATTTTCCATACACTCCAGGCCGCCAAAGGCGGTTTGGTATCCCGCCAGTTGTTTTCTGTTTTATCTGTATACACACAATCAGCCACCATACCATACTTATCCTGATAGTCAAACATGGATAAAATATTGCTTTTGGCCAGTTCGGGATTAAAATAACTTAGCCCAACGGCTTGTTTCCAGCTGTCCCAGCTCCAAAACCCATAAAACCCCTGGTAATTCAGCGAGGGAAAAACCCCGTCATGGAGCAAGTCCTTAGCCCTGGTCCTCCAGTTGGTGATCAAGGTGATTACAGATTTGACTGCCATCCTGCGCTGTATGGGATCTTTGATCGGCTGCCCTGGTGCATTAAAGTATTGATCAAGATAATGGTTCCAGCGCAGCTGGTTTGCCCGTTGCGCTTTTTTAAAATCTGTATGTCCGGCCGAGGAAAGAGTTAAATCTTTTTCAGGGTGATAATGCTGCGTATATACTGTCTGGTAAACCCCGCCTGAGGCCAGGCTTACAGGCAACTGACTAGCCTGATAGGTATCTTTGAGAATCTTAATGTTCTTTTGTCCGGAAAAATTCAAACGAAAAACATGGTCCCTATCAAACAAAACAGCAATACTGTTTTTATCCTTTTTCAATTCAGCATCCTTCAAAAGTACCTGACCAGACCAACTCAACTCCAGTTTACGCTTATGTAAGGAAAGATTAGAGACCTGTGTTTGCACCATAGCTTCTGTACTGGAAACATAAATAAGCCGTAGTGTGATCCGGAGCTGTGCTACCTGGATTTCCTGTTCCAGCATTCCAGGATAATAATGCTGGGCTATCCGTCCTTTTTTCAGATCTATAACCCTCCCCATTTCCTTCACTGATAATTTAGCGATCGAATTGGCCAGCCACTGACCCTTCATATCCATGACCAAAGGGCCGATAAAAGAACCGTAGTCTCCGCTGTCCGAAGGTAAGGTATAGGCATGCCATGCACCTAAATCGGCAAATACATTCGTTTCAATTCGGTCGGCCCCTTTAACTTGATAACCTAACTTTAAAACATCGGGGAAACTGCTCCGGGTATTTTGCGCATAAGAAAAACTCAGCCCAAAACTGAGTAGTACAAAAAATAATTTCTTCATCTTAAGGTTTAGACTTCTCTGTTAATTGTTCATTTTTAAAAATTGGCCGCAACGTAAAAGAATAGGCATAATTCTGGTAGGGAAGCCTGTACTGTGGATGAGTTTGTGCTCCCCAGCTATTGTCGCCACCTACTCCCATCTGTTGATGATCTATATTCCACCAGATCAAATTTTCGTTCTTCATAGATCCTCCATGCACATTCTTGGGCGCATTTTTATCAAAATCAAGGTGCTTCATGTCAAAATGCAGGATACCTGTACTTAATAGCGAAGTACCTGCAATAGCCATTAAGCCTTCTCCATTGCTGTTCTGCAGGGCTACCCAGCGGATACTGGTCCGGTAACCACTCTCCTGTGCCCTTGGATATGGATAAAACAAAGAATCTGCGGGCATGCGGTACACATCAGTATGTGCAGCGTAATTCCGGTCTGCATAATTATCAAAAGGCCCTTTGCCAAGCCAGCTGGCCTGATCAAATTCCGGGTTCAGGATCACCCTCATACCAATCCTTTGCGGTTCAGCCACAGAACGGGTACCCGTCTTCATATTATAACTCACTTCTACATCCCCGCTGCTATAAATGGTATACCTGGTGGTGATGGTACTGCCTACTGCAGGCAGCTCATGTATCGTCTCTATTACTGCCCTGTCTTTACCCGCCATGGTGTTTTTGAATGATTTCAGTTCTGCTGTCTGAAAAGCATTTTGCCAAACCTTACTCCGGATCTGCAGGCTGTTGCCAATATCATTATCGGTTGCTGCCCTCCAGAAATGCGGTTCCAAAGCTTGTTGTATCACAGGCCTGCCTAAAATCTCGTAGGCTTCCAGTAAGCCGGTTTTTTGGTTAAATCCAATCATTATATCTTTCCCATAAAGGCGAAGATGCTCCCCCTCCACTTGTTTCTTCAACTTCTCCCTTTTTCCTGCCACTGCTACTGCCAGCTTAACCTCAAATGGAAGTTTAAACTGCTCTTTTGCTATAATGAAATCCTTGTCTAACAACCCGGATGCACTCTCGGTATACGCTTCCAGCGTCAGGAAATATTCAACACCAGGTCTAGCTTCAAATGCTGGAACCTCTATATTTACCTCCTTTTCCTCCTGTGGACCAAGTAATACTTCAGGTAGTTTTCCCGAGCAGATCAGCATCCCATCCCCTTTTATGAACCAACGCAGGCCATAAGCAGATAAATTGGTAAAATCAAACCTGTTTCTAATGTTGAACTTGTAATTTTTAAGATCAACCGTATCGAAAGAAATATTCTGATAAACCTTTTGTAATTCATAGGCCTGCGGATGGAAAGTACGATCTGAATTTAACAATCCGTCGGCACAAAAACTGGTATCGCTGGTCAGACCTACAGTCCCCATGTCCCGGCCATAGGCCCAAATCTTATTGCCTTTTTCATCCTTACGGGCAAAAGTCTGATCAGAAAAATCCCAGATAAAGCCACCTTGTAACTGTTTATGCTTATAAATCAAATCCCAGTCATCCTTTAAATTACCACCGCTATTGCCCATCATATGGGCATACTCGCACTGAATCATCGGTCTGCTCCTCCAGGTTTTCACATAGTTCTCCATAATATTAATGGATTTGTACATTGGACAGTAGATGTCTGAATAGCGTTCATCTTTTGTGGCTTCATATTGTACCGGACGGGTCTTGTCTTTTGACTTGATCCAATTGTAAGTGGCTACAAAATTGGCCCCAAATCCACTTTCATTGCCTAGAGACCAGGTAATGATACAGGTAAAGTTTTTGTCCCGCTCCCACATACGCTGTGTACGATCCATATAGGAATTTATCCATTCCGGCTGGCCTGAAAGGGTTTCCATCGGCGTAAAACTCATACCATCGCATTCCAGATTCACCTCGTCTATAACATATAAACCGTACTGGTCACAGAGTTCATACCAGCGTTCTCCATTGGGATAATGACTGGCTCTTACTGCATTAATGTTCATTTGCTTCATGAGGCGAATGTCCCGAAGCATATCGGCCTCCGTAATTACTTTACCCGTCAGCATATTGTGCTCATGGCGATTTACCCCTTTGATCTTAATAGCCTGGCCATTGAGCAGGAAAAGCCCGCCTTTAACTTCAGCTGTTCTGAAGCCAATTTTACGGGTAATACTTTCTACTTCTGCCCCCTGTGCATTCAGATGCCTGATGGTAAGGGTGTACAGATTTGGATGTTCAGCATTCCAGGCCTTAACCTCATTGATCCTGGAAGCAAAATTAAAACTCCCTACAGTTTTCAGCAGCTGTTTTTCCTGGAAAACCGTTTTTCCGGAAACATCCGTCAGTTCCACCTTTAGACTGCCTGTTTCGGTTTTTGCAGGTTGTCTGTTGAATTCCACATTCAGGTCAAAAAGCCCGTTCTTATAGACGCTGTCGAGTGTCGCCTTGATGCGAAAATCCGCGATATGAAAGACAGGTCTTGCGATCAGAAAAACACCTCTTTCAATCCCACTTAACTTCCACATATCCTGTCCTTCCAGATAGGTAGCATCGCTGAAGCGAAAAACTTGCAGGGACACGGTATTCTTACCTTTTTTCAGGACTTTGGTAATATCAAACTCTGTTGGTGTCTTGCTGTCTTTGCTAAAGCCTATCGGCTGTCCATTGATCCATATATAGAAGAAGGAATTAACCGCACCGAGATGGATAAATACTTGTTTACCTGCCCAGGCAGGATCCAGGATAAAATCGCGCTGATAGGATCCAACCGGATTATAGTCTTTGGGTACAAAGGGTGGGTTTGGCGGGATAGGGTATTCCACATCTGTAAAAATGTATTTATCGTAACCTTCCGTTTGCCAGTGTGCAGGAACCTTTATCTGGCCCCAGTCTTTGGTCTGTTTCGTATCCTTAAAAAAATCCAAAGACCTTAATGATGGATTCTGAACGATTTTAAACCTCCACATCCCATCCAAAGATTGCATCATGGGCTGGTTTGGAAGGAACCAGGCATGAGGTTTTACTACATTCCTGGAGGGTATGGATGGATTTTCCCAGTCTGCATTCTGCCCTTTCATCAGCACAGGCGTCAGGAATAAGGCGAAGCAAATTAAAACAAAGAATTTAAGACATTTCATGGGCATATAATGATGGAAGGCTATTTTCATAGCCTTCCAAATGATAGATTCAGATCTTATTTATTGAGCATCAGGGTTATTGGTCACCTCTTTAAGCGGCGTTGGATAAAAGGCCTTATCGGGACTGAAACTTCTTCCTGCAGCTTGCATATTCTGGCTAAGCAGGCCCCATCTTCGCAGGTCATAAAACCGACTGCCCTCCAGCGTAAATTCCATCACCCTTTCATGTACAATCTGGTTAAATACCGTTTGCTGATCGCCCGAAGGCGCATCTGGCAAACCAGCCCTCTTACGCACCAGGTTAATATATTTAGAGGCCTCCGCATTGTTCTGCGCATTTAAGACTTCAGCATACATCAACAACACATCGGCATAACGCATTAAAGGAAAATTGATGGCATTAGATAAACCAATACGATCTGGAGTTGCCGGTATCCATTTACGAAAAGCAATGGTCTTTGCAGTTGCACCAAATAATGCATTATATGTACTTCCGTAAATCTGCGGATCTGCAGGATTGTTAAAATAAGGATCATTGAAATACAAAGTCTGGTATACTCTTGCATCGTATTTACCACTGGCTATTTTGCCTTCCTTGGTCATCTCGTTCAGCAAACGTGGTGTACCATAGATTTCACCGTAGCCACCCAGTTCTGATGCGGCCACCCAATCGCTCAGATAAGAACGGTAATAGGCCCCACTAGAAGCATCAGCCGTCTGCTGCAATTCAAAAACAGACTCCACACTGTTTTTAGTCACGCCATTAAACATATCCACAAACTTGGGGTCCAGGCTGTACTCTGCAGAAAGGATTACTTTTTGCAGCCAACCAGCAGACTCCGTATAATAAGTGTTATTTTTGTCTTCTCCTGCGCGATACAGATATACTTTACCTAAATAAGCTTCAGCCGCACCCTTTGTTACCCTGCCCAGCTCTGTGGCCGGACGAGCAGATCTTAAAGGAAGATTCGGCTCTGCCTCTTTCAAGTCTTTCAAAATGAAATCATAGACTTCTGCACGGGAAGAAAAGGGCTTAGACAAGTCCGCTTCTGAAGTAGGAACTTTATCCCGAATGATGACTTTACTGAAATTATTAAGCAGTTTAAAATGGTAATAGGCACGCAAGAATTTTGCCTCTGCTAAAAATTGATTCTTACTTGCGTCATCAATCGCTGTACTGTTCATTTTACCCAGACCTTCGATCACCTGATTGGAAAAATTGATGCCCTTGTAGTTTTCTCTCCAAAGCAGATCTATAGCATAATTTCCCGAAGTGAAATTAAAATTATAATGCTCGGTCCACCAGGGATAGTTATAGGCATCAGCTCCCGGGACTACATAATCTTCGCGATAAAATTCTCTTACTGACCTGGCCTCTACATAATTATCCCAGGCAACAAAGCCTTCCAGCTGGGAGTAGGCCGAAGCCAGTCCAGACAAGGCATGTTCTTTACTGGTCCAGAAATTATCTACAGTTAACTGGTCTGGAATATTTTGTTCCAGTTCGCTTTTTTTACATCCTGCAACTGCCAGCAGCAGGCAAAGGAATATATATAGTTTTTTTGTGTTCATCAGAAAATAGAATTAGGTTAAAAAGTGAGTTGAAGACCAGCCAGTAATCTCTTGTTCTGAGGATAAAGCATGCGGTCTACTCCTGTATCCAGTACTGTGAAATTGCCTACTTCGGGATCAAGACCTGAATATTTAGTGATCGTAACCAGGTTCTGGGCACTTAAATACACTCTTAACCGGTTGACCTTCATCTTTTGAAGCACCTTAGCCGGGAGCGTATAACCCAATTGTATCAGTTTTAACCTCAGGTAAGCTCCATTTTCCAAAAACCGGGTCGATTCTCTGGCATTTCCATTTGGATCACCAAGCACTGCACGAGGCATATCTGTATTGGTGTGCTGAGGTGTCCAGGCATCCAGCGTGGTGGAAAGGAAATTTCTTCCGGCATCCATACCTTCCAGTTCAAAACGGTTACCATTATAGATCTTATTGCCCCCTACGCCCTGCCAGAAAAGTGACAAGTCAAAATTCTTATAATTTACGCTCATGTTTAAGCTATACTCCACTCTGGCAAAACCTGAGCCCTGGTAAGTCTTGTCTTTCTCGTCAATTACCCCGTCTCCATTGGTATCCCGGAACCTCACATCACCAGCTTTGGCGTCCGGCTGTAAACGCTCACCAGCTGAATTTTTATAATTGGCAGCTTCTGCATCAGACTGAAACAGGCCATTGGCTTCGTACAGATAGAAAGCACCGATTTCTTTACCTACCCGGGTTTGTGTAGGAATATGGTCTGTTCCGTACCTTAATCCGGTTCCCATTAATATCTGATCGGTATTGGCCAGGCTGATCACTCTGTTTCTCAACAAACTGAACGCACCACCAAAATCAAAATGCCAGTCTTCTCTTGAGAATTTATAATTGGCTTCCAGTTCCAGTCCTTTGTTGGCAATCTTTCCTACGTTCAGGATGGGGTTATTTAATCCAGCCGATGGCGGTACTTCTTTGGTGATCAGTAAACCGTCGGTGGTGTTGTTAAAATAGTTTAATGATCCTGTCAACGCATTGTTGAACAGACCAAAGTCAAGTCCAATATTTGTAGATTTTATAGTTTCCCAGCGCAAATCCCTGTTCAGTAGAGAATAACTGGCCGAACCTGGCCATGGTGTAGCCCCTGAACCTTGTACATAACCTCCTGCCCAGGTATTGACAGTAGTAATAAGGGCCTGATGGTCATAAAAGCCCAACGCGCCTTCATTACCCAGCTCGCCATAACTTGCCCTGAGTTTTAAAGCATTTAACCAGGTTGTTTCTTTCAGGAAATTCTCTTTATTGATGTTCCAGCCTGCAGACACAGAAGGGAATACCCCATATCTTCTGTCCTCTCCAAATACGGAAGAGCCATCCCGACGCACGGAAACCTGTAACAAATATTTATTGTCGTAGGCATAGTTAAATCTACCCAGTGTAGACAGGCGAACATATTTATTGTTGGATCCGGTAGCATTAAAAGTACCACCCAGGCCTGCATTGATGGTGTTAAAATCCGGATTGCTAAAACCTGCAGGCACTTCCGTTTCTACAATTTTGCCATTCACCACCGTGCGGACAATGGTCTTACCATCTACAGTTGCGCTCAGATACCGGTTGGTTTTCTCCTGTGCGGTATAGCCTGCAAGCAGTTTAAAACTGTGTTTATCGATATCAAAGTCGTAGTTGAGTAAATGCTCCATCAAACGCTCTTTATAGTTAGAGATTTTGTCATACACCTGTGGATAAGACACTGCAGGATCGTTGGCATTGGCTCTATAGGGCGGATGGTGGGAATAATCTTCTTGCTGTGAAGAGATATAACTGAGGTTAGCCGTATACTTCAGTCCCTTATACAACTGAAGTCCCACCTTCATATTGGCGGCCAGATATTTGATTTTGGTATTGGCTTCCAGGAAATGATCAGCCGCTATCGGATTCTGAAATTTAGGCAAACCATTTTCAGTCAATGCGTATCCGTATTTTTCCTTCGTGTCATATACAGGTAGTAAAGGTGACTGGAAATAGGCATCTTTAACATCAAATTTTGCTGGCTCAGACATGGTTTCCGTATAGGTAATGTTACTTCCCACAGTCAGTATGCCCTTTGTAAAATCATTCCTCGATTTAAAAGACTTTTTATTAAAACTCGATCCAATAAATGTCCCTTTATCGTCGGTCAGGTCACCGCTCAAAGCATAGGTCAGGTAGTCTCCTCCCCCACTTAAACCCAGGTTATAGTTTTGTGAAATGCCCTGACGGTTGATCAGCTTCTGCCAGTCGGTATTGTTATTACTGGCTTTAGTGATATAGGCAGGAAAATCCGGTGCCGATTCACCAGCATTGGTATACATTTGATTGTGCACCTGCTTATAGCCATTCGCATCCAGGAAACTGTATTTTTTTGTCGGATTAACCGCGCTGTAGTAACCTGAAAAATCAATTATTGGCGCTCCTTTTTTACCTTTTTTGGTCGTGATGAGAATGACCCCGTTGGCACTATTAGAGCCATAGATAGAGGCAGCAGCACCGTCCTTCAGCACCTCAACAGAAGCAACATCATTACTACTTAAATAATATGGATCGCCTGGAACGCCATCAATGATGTACAATGGCTGGTGTACGCCAAAAGTTCCCACACCCCTTAAACGAACATCTGAAGACTGACCTGGATTACCTCCAGGGCTGCTAACAGATAAGCCCGCAACACGTCCTTGTAAAGCATTTACAGGATTATTGGACGCGACCTGGTCCAACTTTTCTCCGCTTACAGAACTGACCGCACTGGTCAGGTTACTTTTTTTCTGAGTACCATAGCCCACCACAACCACTTCGTCCAGTCCTTTCATATCCATAACCATCTTTATAATGATATCTTTCCCTGGAACAACGGGAATTTCCTGTGTTTTAAAACTGACCGCTGAGAAAATCAGAATGTCCTTTGCAGTCGCTCTAATCGAAAAACTGCCATCTGCGGCTGATGTAGTTCCCGTAGTACTCCCTTTTATCTTGATGCTAATGCCGGCTACCGGCTGATCGATCTCATTTAAGACCTGTCCTTTGACCAGGGTATTCTGGGCATAGACACCTCCCCCCAGGAAGATCAGAAGCAGCCCAAAAAGGAAATGAATTGACCATCGTAAATTTTTAATCATAATATTTGGTTTGAGTTGATAAATATCCAGACCTCTGGCCTGGCTGCATTGGTTACTCAAACCTAAAGATTACGAAAGGCAAAAAACGAAGGAACCTACCCCTACATCGAACACAAACTACCCCTACACGACCTCTACATAAGGCCATAGAAGCCCTTTAAAGCAATATTCAGACCCTTAAAAAGATTTTAGAAAATCATTGAGACTATCGGTAGGATTCAGTCCAAAATGTTTGCGCAAACGGTACCTCGCCATTTCAGCTGACTTAACAGAAATATTGTTCAGAGACGCAATTTCTTTGATCGACAGACTTAGACGGATCTGCGCACAAAGCCGGCGTTCGTTTTGGGTCAGATCAGGAAATTTCTGCTGCAGGTTATAAAAGAAATCCTGGTATTTAGTTTCTATCTGCAAATTGAAATCTTCCACATATTTTTCAATATTGATGTCATACCGAAATTTATGGATCAGCTTATGCAGCTTTAAGGATATTTCTGCGGAACCAGATTTGTCCAGTACGCTCAATTCTTCGATAAAATTAGTTATGAGCTCATTCCGATGTGACATATATAGAGCATAATTTTTCAGCTCCATATTATTGAACTCCAATTTATTATTTAAGGCTTGCTGTTTAATTTCTGCAAGCTCTGTGTTCTTCCTTTGCCTGCTCCGCAGTTTATTATACAGCAAAAACCCAATAATGACCAACAGCACAATAATAATGGCCAATGTATTCCGTTGATAGGACTTCATGCTTTTCTCCAGGGAAAGGGCTTTGATTTGCCGCTCCTTATCCTGCGCCTCCCTCTTCATCGTCATAGAAAGCAAAGCATTTACTTTATTCTTGGATAGAAATTCTTCTCTTATCGCATTATACTTTTGAATATTTTCATAAGCTTTTTGGTAGTTACCAGTTAACTGGTAGAGCTGTGAGGAAACCTTATAATTATCGAGCAGGTTTTCCTTCTTAGAGTTCGAGCTGGATTGGCTGATATAAAACAGCGCTTTATCCAGTGATTCCTTTGCTTCCGTATAACGACCAAGTTTTACCAATGAAAAAGCCATCTGGTTATGAACTTCTGCAAGAGAAAGCACCTGCCCGGTTGAATATTCGAGCGATTTATTAAAGTAAAGAATGGCCTGTTTATAGTCATCTTCATTATTACTACTGATACCTAAATTATTATAAGCCGCACTGATCAGTACTTTTTTATGAAGACGTTCTGCCTCTGCCAGTACCTGTTTAAAGTAAACTGCCGCCTTCTTAAATTCATTTTTCAACTGGTAACTCAAGCCAATTCCATTTAAAGAAACCGAAGCTTTATTTTCATTATGTGTTTTCTTGTACAGCTCATAGGCCATGGTATGGTACTTCAATGCAAGCTCTGCATTTTCCACATCGTAATAAATCCAGCCCAATAAAGTATAGTTGGCACCGATCTGCTCCTGGGTTCCTTTTACTCTGTAGATTTCCAGCGCCTTAAAAGCATATTCAAGTGCCAGATCATAAATATCATTGTACAAATAACCTTCAGCGAGGATGACCATAGCATCCGCTTCCTGCTCCTTTAATTTATTTTCGTAAGCCAGCAGGTAGGCTTGATAGGCATAGGCGATGGCCTGATTGGTAGAGTCCTGGTTCAGACGTTTTGCTTTCTGATTCAGTAAGGCAATTTTCTGCTTGACCGGATCTCTTTCAGATTGACCAAAGCAAGAAATACAAATTAAAAATAAAGCAGCAAGAACAGCAGTCCTGAACACTGCAGCCATCCCAATTTTATTCAGCATATCTGGTTATTTTCCGATCGTCTTTGTTATGAATAGACATCCTGTTGTTAAAGATAGAATCTTTAAAGGCAATTACACGGAAAAATTTACTTTGCCTGTCCCCATATCGTATACAGCACCGACAATAAGGATTTTTCCTTCTTCCTCCATTTCTTTCAGAATCGGGCTATGCTCTCTTATATTGCGCACACTGAGTTTCACATTCTCTTCGCAGACATGGTGCATATATTTCGCATTGGCAGATGTCTTTTCACCTACAAAATCATTACTAGATAGCACCGCGGGCCGTATTTTAGCCAGTAATGGAGTGATATTCCCCAACTTGACATCGTCAATAGCAGATTTAATAGCACCACAGTGCTCGTGTCCAAGAACAAGAATCACCTTGGAGCCTGAAACTTTGCAGGCATACTCCAAACTCCCAAGGATATCCTCATTGACAATATTTCCCGCAACCCTGGCGACAAAAATATCACCGATACCCCGATGAAAAACATCCTCTACCGGAACTCTGGAATCCAGACAGGACAACACAACCGCAAGTGGATACTGACCCAAAGAGGCCTGACGAATTCTTTCAGAATTGTTTCTCACGGTTAAGGCCCCTTCTACAAATTCCCGGTTCCCCTCTTTTAAAATAGCAAGTACGGTATCAGGCGCAAGGGCAGACTGCTCTTCTGCAGTAAGTACTTTTCCAGCAATCACCTCCTTTTTGTCAATACTCATTTCATCTTCCGCAGCATCTTGTTGAGTTCTAGCCTGATTTTTGCCCTTTAAGACAAATAAAATAACCATTACAGTTAGGGATAAAACGAGTAGGGTATCTAAAATGCTCATTAATGCCGAAGTTTAAATTTGCAGCACAATTGTAGTTATTTAGACTTAAAA
>NZ_DATMRL010000246.1:0-2616 GCF_035566355.1 Pedobacter sp. | reverse complement strand
TATCCCACCATAAAACAGCAATATCCCCATAATTACTTAAAATCTCTTTTACCTGCGGCACAGCAACACGATCAATATACTGATCAAAAGTTGCCGTTTCCTGCGCAGGATCCCAGTGTCCTTTATGTGCCAAGGTATAGGCATCAATCTTTGTGGAATCCGGGTTCGCCCAACCTTCACGCATTTCTTTTCTTGCAGCAGACCCACCAGGATTATTCCAGTCCTGCGCATGAGAATAGTAAAACCCCAATTTAACACCATACTTTTTACATGCTGCGGCTAAAGGCTTCAGTACATCTTTACCATAAGGTGTAGCATCAGCAATATTCCATTTACTGGCATTTGACTTGAATAAAGCAAAGCCATCGTGATGTTTTGCCGTAATCACAATATATTTCATACCAGCATCCTTAGCCATTTTAACCCAAAGATCTGCATCATACTGCGTTGGATTAAATTCTTTGGCTTTCGCCTGATACTCCGCTACCGGAATCTTCGAGCGGTTCATAATCCACTCTGCCCCGCCACGGGTCTGCTCATGACCATGGTATACACCTGCCCATTGTGCGTAAACACCCCAATGGATAAACATTCCAAAACGGGCCTCCCGCCACCACTTCATTCTTTCATCTTTAGAGAGTTTTGTCTGCGCAAAAGACGCCTGATTAAACATCAGAAACAACAGTAACAAGGAACTTATTCTTTTCATCATTGAAATATTATTTTGTTTTTTAATGGTAATGAAGCTATATTCTCTATAAAATTATTACTAAAGTCGGGTCTAAGCGACCAATCATTAGCCAATCATTCAACTATCCCGGCATTAAGGCACAGGGATCAGGTCTATCTCCAACAGCTTCATCACCTCTGTTGCAGAACTATCCAATGCCTTCAGACTCAGATGATGAAGCCCTGCTGCCAATTTTATTGTGCCAATTGATTCTGTAGCCGGCTCCATACTTTTTCCGGGTGCAGCGGTAGTCTTAACTAGGTTGGTATCATCCACAAGTAAAGCATACCTCACCGGATGATCATTTTCTGGAATGTATTTGATCCTGACTTTATAACTGGCTTCCGCATTGGTTTTAAATGTCCAGCGCACTTGTTGTTCTGGTTTTTTCCAACCAGTGATATAATACCTATTGGTTTTACCATCTCCAAAACCAAAGCCTTTTCCAATCAGTTCAGCATCAAAAGCCAGGAGCCTGGTTTCCATACCTTCAGAAGCGACAAGCCTAACCGGATCTGTTTTTAAGGCTCCTTTCAGGGGCAGCACAATCACTGTATTTAGCGTATCCGGCATTACCTTCGGCACTTCCAATTCTACTGTGCCACCTTTATGTACCATTTTCAATGTCTTTCTGGAAGCATCAGCGAGAAAATAGGGTTCTCCAACTGCACTTTCCAGCCCACCCAAAACAATTTTCCCATTCAATGGCCAGTTGAACACATGTAGATATACTTTGTCTTTTGCCAGCGTGGTTACCCCCCAGCTTTGCAGTGGTAAAGAAGTTTGACCAGCCTTATAGATACTTTCTCCATTTTGTTTGTTCCAGCGTGCAATACCAGCCAGTATTTCCGAATCTTTCTGATCAAATTTACCATTACCCATAGGGCCAATATTCAGCAATAAATTCCCTCCTCTGGAAACGGCATTGGCCAGTAACCGCACAAAGAAACCTACAGGCTTATGGCTATGGTCATTCCGGGAATAACCATATGACTCATTAGTGGTTGGAATCGCCTCCCAATCTCCGGTTACAGGTGCAAATTCCGCCGGCCTGTCGCCCGTATTTTTATAATCTCCAAAATTCGTATTCCCATTCCTGGCCAGCCTTCCGTTCACGACAACATTTGGATCCGCTTTTCTAATGGCCTCCAAAATGCGGAGATTTTCTGAAAAAGGAAGTTTATGTGGTGTATCAAACCACAAGATATCCGGATGATATTTACGGATCAGTTCCTGAATCTGAGGAATCGCCTTTTCATTAACATATTTAACCGCCTTAGGCAACCATTCCGGATGTTGATCGAACCAATTTGCACCACCAATCAACTGATCTCCCCCTGGATTGTGGTATTCCCAATCATTGCCAGGTGCATTAGGATCTTCCCAGTCAAAGGCATGTGAATAATAAAAACCAAATTTCATTCCATGCTTTTTTGCTGCTGCCGCCAGTTCGGCCATTGGATCTCTTTTAAATGGGGTCTGATGGGCCAGATCAAACTCGGAAACTGTCGAAGGATACATTGCAAACCCATCATGGTGTTTTGCTGTGATGATCATGTAGTTCATTCCGGCATTCTTGGCAGCCAGAACCCATTTTTCAGCATTGAACTGAACCGGATTAAAGGTATGCGCCAGATCCAGATAAGCTGCCCTCGACACTTTTTCTTTACGCATCAAATGCTCAGAATATCCGTTCACTGTTTTCCCTTTCCATACGCCACCCGCTTCAGAATAGACGCCCCAGTGGATAAACATGCCAAATTTAGCCTCCCTCCACCATTTGATCCGCTGATCATGAGTTTCCATAGAAGTTTTCCACCAACCATTCACTGCGCGGTCTATCTCAGACTGGTCCCTGGCTTGCGCCTTATTGAACATATCTTTAT
>NZ_DATMRL010000245.1:0-3391 GCF_035566355.1 Pedobacter sp. | reverse complement strand
GTTTGATCACAGGCATCAGGTAAATTTTAACATAACGTTCAAAGGCCTCATCTATAGATTTCTGTATAAAACTATGATTTCTGTTGTCTACAAAAAAATCAAAAAAAGAACTTAAAAACTGCTGTGCCAGCGGCTTCTTGTAAATTCTGTCCAGTACCTGCGCGCGGTCAAGATTGTATTTATTATCAAGCTGACTGGCTAACTCTTCAGGAAGTTTCTCTGTCATAAAACTTTTCAGAAGCATTTTTCCCAAATAGTTTGAAGAACCCTCATCTCCAAGAATAAATCCTAAACCAAAATTATTGGCTTCCAGATTTTTTCCGTCGAAATAGGCACAGTTGGCGCCGCTACCCAAAATCCCTATAATTCCGCTATTTGTATAGCAAGCAGATATGGCTGCACCATACAAATCGTCTTTAACCGAGATTTTACTATATTTAAAGAACATTGACAGCGTTTCAGTCAGCTCGTTGATTCTTTGCTCTGAAGTCGCTCCAGCTGCAAAAACATACATCTTCTTTATGCTTTCTGCATAATTGATCAATGTTGTTTTTTTGTTTAGCATTTGAAGGATAGACTTTTGATCATTAAAACAAGGATTAATGCCTGGCATACTACATTCTGCGATGGTTTTTCCATCCTTAGCTATTTTCCAAAAAGCTGTTTTAGAACCACTGTATACTACCGCTACCATATGTTATATTGATAAAACCTTTGTCATCTCCAACAGATCACTTTCCAACTTAAAAGTATGATTGCTTAAAGCATCGTCTATGCTGGTTGTTTTAATGTCATTTCCACGCAAACCGACCATTTGTCTGGTATTGCCCTTTAACATTTCATTAACGGCTGCAAATCCTAAACGACTGCCTAAAATCCTGTCAAAACTACTTGGACTACCACCACGCTGCAGGTGTCCTAATATGGTTACCTTGGTATCGTAATGGTTAAATTTCTCTTTCACTTTTTTTGCAATATCATAAGCTCCGCCAGCTTTATGGCCTTCGGATACAATAACGATACTGGAAGATTTTTTAGTACTTGCACCTGAAGCCAACTGGGCAACAAGTTCATCTATACTGGTGTGGCGTTCTGGCAACAAGACTGCTTCGGCACCGCTTGCTACGGCGCTTCTTAATGCGATACATCCGGAATCACGGCCCATCACTTCTATAAAGAACAAACGGTCGTGAGAATCAGCAGTATCTCTGATCTTGTCAATAGCTTCTATAACGGTATTAATAGCTGTGTCGTAACCCAAGGTAAAGTCTGAACCGTAAAGATCATTGTCAATGGTACCTGGAATACCCATTACTTTAATGTCATATTTTTTGGAAAAATTGCGGGCTCCGGTAAATGTTCCATCACCACCAATTACGATTAATCCATCAATATCACGGGCTTTTAAATTTTGGAAGGCTGTTTCCATTCCTTCTTCTGTTTTAAACGCTAAACAACGGGCTGTTTTTAAAATTGTACCACCAAGATGAATGATATTACTTACAGAGCGAGCATCCATCGGATTAATATTATTATTAATTAACCCCTGATAACCTTGTAAAACTCCAAACATATTAATACCATTGTATATGCCAGTTCGAACAACAGCTCTTATGCAAGCATTCATCCCCGGAGCGTCTCCTCCGGAGGTAAGTACAGCGATATTTTTTATATTTGGTCTCATCTTAATTATATTACGAATATAGTGTGTATTTACTACACTAAGTAATTTATTTTTATTTTTTTTATGTAATATTGCATCAAGTACATTTATTTGCTTTTGTATTTAAAAATTTAATGGTTTGAAAGAAGATTTACCACAGTTTAATTCAACGTTCTCTATTGATTGTGTTGTATTCGGATTTGATGAAGGAGAATTAAAAGTTCTGCTGATTGAAAGAAATGAAGAACCATTTAAAGACTGGTGTGCATTGCCAGGAAATTTGGTTAGGGTAGACGAGAGTCTGGATCAGTCCGCTTCGCGGATTTTGAAGGAACTTACTGGTCTGGGTGATATTTTTATGGAGCAATATTACACCTTTGGAGATGTGCAGCGCCACCCTCAGGGCAGGGTAATCAGTATTGCTTATTATGCATTGCTGAGACTAGGTGGAGATAAAGCTTTAAAGCCCCTTACAAGTTATGCAAAAAAGGCGTTCTGGAAAAATGTAAGTGATCTCCCGAAGCTTGCTTTTGATCATCAGATGATCTTTGAAAAGGGGCTGGAAAAAATTAAGAGAAGGATTAAACATCAGCCTATCGCTTTTGAACTATTACCTGAGAAATTTACACTAACCCAGTTGCAAAATGTATATGAACTTATCATTGGCAAGAAGTTGGACAAGAGAAATTTCAGGAAAAAGATGCTGAGTTTCGGTGTGCTGAAAGAACTGGATGAAAAGCAAAAGGGGGTTTCTTTCAGAGCGGCTATGCTGTATAAATTTGACCGGAGGAAATACGCTAAATTGTTTGGTAAAGAGATCTCTTTTTAGAGAGGGGTTTCAATAAAAAAAAATCCCCGGGACCTTAAATTCCGGGGATTTTTTTATGCTTTTGATTTACTCAAATGATAATCTACCAGATCATCTATAGGTGAGCGGATGATTTTTCCTACACCCATTTCATAGCGGTCGGCCACGATGCTCAGGATATCTCTGAAGCTATATCCTACAGAACCTACACAGTTTAATTTGTACGATTTATAGTTTGGATAATGGATCACCAGATTCTCAAAGAAGGCAGTGAAAGCATATTCTATTGTAGAGAAAGTATAGTCTTCATAGTTATCTTTGTAGTCATATAAGAATTTACTGAAACTTGCGCAAAAACGGTTTGGCAGGGGTTTGTTGTAGATATGATCAAAAATATCCTCGTTGGTCAAGGCAAAATTATCATAGAAACTCTCTCTTAAGCCTTTTGGCATGTAGCCTTTCATGTAATCACTTAAAATGCGTTTTCCAATAAAACACCCGCTTCCCTCATCGCCCAGGAAGTAGCCAAGAGAATCAATATTCAGGGTAATGTCGGTGCCATCATAAAGGCAACTGTTTGTTCCAGTTCCAAGAATGGCAGCAAATCCTTCTTCGTCACCAAGTAATGCCCTGCAGGAGGCCATCAAATCATGGCCAATGCTTATTTTTGCATTAGGAAATACCTGTTGCATAGCGTCTTCAACAATTTTTCTTTTGGCATCTGTTGAGCAGCCCGCACCGTAGTAATAAACTTCAGTCAGTTTATCTGCTTCCACATGATCTGGAAGAGTTTTTCTTAGCGAATCAATGATATACTCTGTGCTTGAAAAGTAAGGATTGTATCCTTCTGTATTAAAATGAATTTTTCTACCTGCTTCATTAATTAAGCACCAATTGGTTTTGGTTGAACCACCGTCTGC
>NZ_DATMRL010000244.1:0-9047 GCF_035566355.1 Pedobacter sp. | reverse complement strand
AACAGAAATCCACTGAACAGAAGTGTTGGCAGGAACAAACTCATCATCGAAGTAAACATGGCGGTTTGTTGTGTTTTTGCAGTATTGGAGATCAAGATGCCAACAGACAAGGAAGTAATGGTAAATAGAATACTTTCGGCGAGGAGTAATGTTAGACTTCCCACAATGGGTACACCAAGGGCATAAACACTTAACAACAATATGCTCGCAATATTGAGTAAAGAAACCAGGAGATAAGGAATCGTTTTGGCTATGATAATCCGGAAAGGTTTCAAAGGGGATACCAATATCACTTCCATAGTGCCGATTTCTTTCTCTTTTACGATAGAGATGGAAGTCATCATGGCACAGACCAGCATCAATACCAAAGCCATTACTCCCGGCACAAAATTATAAGCGCCTTTCAATTCAGGGTTATACAGCATTCTGACCTGCACCTGTATGGTATAAGGCAAATCCTGATGCTGGTTGAGTTCTTGCTGGTAATCGTTGACGATGGCACTGGCATAATTGGTCAGTGTATTGGCAGTATTGGGATCTGAAGCATCGGCGATCAGCTGTATCTGTGCATGGTTGGCATGCAGCAGATCACTGCGGAAACCGGCAGAAAAAACAATAGCCATCCTGATCTTTCCTTGTTTAAAGGTGGCACCAATATCCTGATAAGTATGGACGTTTTTGACCAGGCTAAAATATCTGCTGGCTGCAATTCTGTTAGAAATAACCCTGGAGGCCTCATCTTTTGACTGATCAAAAATGGCAATTTTGGAATTCTTAACTTCATTCGTTAAGGCAAAACCGTAAAGTAAGATCTGGACAACAGGCATCCAGATCAGGATAAACAATGTTCTCCTGTCTCTCCAGATGTGCAGCCATTCCTTTTTAATAAAGATGAGAAACTGTTTCATTGTCGTTTTCTTTATTATTCTGCTGTTCTTACAGCTTTTCTTGCCAATTGCAAAAAGACTTCGTCCATGGAGTTTACACCATAATTTTTCATCAGGTTTGCTGGTGAGTCCAGGGCGTCAATCCGACCATCCACCATAATAGAAACCCGGTCGCAATACTCCGCTTCGTCCATATAGTGTGTAGTCACAAAAATGGTGATGCCACGTTCGGAAGCATCATAGATCATACTCCAGAACTCTCTTCGGGCCACAGGGTCTACCCCACCTGTAGGTTCATCTAAAAAAACAATAGCCGGATCGTGCACAATGGCTATAGAAAAGGCCAGTTTTTGTTTCCATCCAAGCGGCAAAGACCTCACCATGGTTTTCTCTTCTCCTTCAAGATGCAGTTGTTTCATCAACGAGGCCGTTTTCTGACGGATCTGTTCATCTCGCAAGCCATAAATCCCACCATAGAACCGGATGTTTTCAAAAACGGTCAGATCTTCATAAAGAGAGAATTTCTGGCTCATGTAGCCAATGCGTTTCTTGATCATTTCGGTTTGCTTGTAAATATCAAAACCAGCTACCGTGGCTATTCCGGATGTGGGCAGGGATAATCCGCACAAGATCCTCATTGCAGTTGTTTTACCGGCCCCGTTTGCACCAAGAAAGCCAAAGATCTCCCCTTTTTCTACTTCAAAACTGATATGGTCAACGGCTACAAAATCTCCGAACTTTTTAGTGAGGTCTTTTGCTGTGATTACTTTGTTATTTTCCATTCCTCAATTCATTAAAGCCATAAAACAATCTTCTATATTGGGGGTAATGGTCTTGATCTCCACATCAGTATATTGACCATTTTGAACAATCTGTTCCAGCTTTTTTTGATTCGAATCCGGGTTTTTAAAGGCAACATGGTGGTATTGACCAAAGGGATAACAGCTTTCTATATCCGGATCTGCTTTGATGGCATGAAGCAAGGCGTACATTTCATTGGCGCGGATGGCCCATAAAGAATTAGGGTATTCTGAAATTATCCCTTTCGGGGTGTTAACAGAAAGCAATTGTCCGTTCTGGATTAAGGCTACACGGTCGCATAAGGTGGCCTCATCCATATAAGCGGTAGAAACCAATATCGTAATGCCCTGGATTTTAAGTCTGTGCAGCATTTCCCAGAATTCCTTTCTGGAAACCGCATCTACGCCAGTTGTCGGTTCATCAAGGAACAGGACTGTTGGTTTATGGATCAATGCACAGCTCAAGGCAAGCTTTTGTTTCATACCGCCAGACAACTGACCTGCCCTTCTGTTTTTAAAGGGTTCTATCTGCTGGTAAATCTCTTTGATCAGGTTGTAATTCTCTTCTATGGAGGTATTAAAAATAGAAGCAAAAAACTCCAGGTTCTCTTGTACAGTCAGGTCTGGATATAAGGAGAACTTTCCTGGCATATAGCCTACACAATTCCTGATCTTTTTGAGGTCTTTTACAACATCAAAGCCATCTACGGTAGCTGTGCCGCTGTCTGCCTCGAGTAAGGTAGTCAATATCCTGAATAAAGAGGTTTTGCCTGCACCGTCGGGACCAATTACACCAAAGATCTCGCCTTGATCCACAGAAAAAGATATGCCTTTTAAAGCATTGGTCACTACCTTGCCATTCTGGTAGTTCTTCACAAGTTGCTCAACAGTTATGGTTTTCATCACTTAGCATCAAACTTAATCTCTCCATACATCCCAATTTTAAGTAAGCCATCATTCTTTACATGTACTTTAATAGCATAGACCAGGTTGGCCCGTTCATCTTTGGTTTGTATGGTTTTTGGGGTAAACTCTGCTTTATCTGCGATCATTGTAATGGTTCCCGGATATCCTTTATAACTTTCTGAACCATTATCAACCAACACCTTTACGCTTTCATTGAGTTTAATCTGAGACAATTGCGTTTCGGTGATGTAAGCCCTCAGGGTGAGGATAGAAAGATCTGCAATTTTATACAAGGCTTTACCTGCAGCGGTAATTTCTCCGGCCATCGCGTATTTGCTCAATACGGTGCCATTTACCGGATTGACGATGCGTGTTCTGCTCAGCTGGTCATCAATCTGTGCAACAGATTTTTTCAAAGGCTGATATTCGCTTAATACGCTCTTGTTTTGCGTACCTATTGTCGTTTCCTGTACTTTTACCTGTTGTTTATTGGCGGCAATCTGCCTTTTCAATACATTGATCTGAAGGTCAATGTCATCCAGTTGTTTTGTAGTAGCTGCATCCGCCTTAATTAGATTTTGTACACGGGCCCTTTCATAAAAGGCATTGATCAGCTGTACTTTTAATACTTCTGTCTGATCTTGCAGCAGTTTGACCTGAGGTTTCACATCCATCGTTTTTTGATGCAGAGCACCGATTGTTGCTTCCACCTGTGCTTTTTGTAATTGCAGAGGTACGGGATCGATAACGCCTACCACACTGTCTTTCTTTAAATTCGAACCTTCTTCCAGGTTTAAAGTGAGGATCTTTCCAGGTACTTCTGAAGATATGATGACTTCATCTGCCTCAAAGGTTCCCGATGCATCAGACAGCTTATCCTTGGAGTTACATGCCGCAAGTACAACCGCAATGCCCATCAATGTGTATTTCCAGATCTTCATAAATTAATTGATTATATTACCCATTGTATTTTGATAATTATACTGTGCCTGAAGCATTTGTATTTGGTGCAGGATCAGATTTTGCCTAGCCTGATCTTCTGCATTCACCACAAGGATATAGTCGTGTACACTGAGTACGCCATTTTCTAATTGTGCGGCAGAGGCTTTCTTTACAGACTCGCGGAGCTGAATAATCGCATCATCATTCTTTAAAAGATCCGTAAATTTTGAGATAGCGGCCTGTTGCTGCTTTTGAACAAGACTGCTGTTGAATACAAAAGTCTCTCTTTGAAGATCAACCGATGTTTTATTGATTTCGAATATCCTTTTTTGATTTCTATAGGTGTACAAGCTGCCCAGGTTCCAGCTGAGTTTTACCCCACCAAGATAGTACCAGGCAAATTCATTACTGAGCATGTTTAAGCCAGGCCGGGCGTAGCCACCCTGGGCAAAAAAGCCAAACTTTGGTCTGAGCTGAACATTTAAAAGATGCTCCTGATCGTCATAAACTTTTTTCTGATGGTTATACAGCAGCAGTTCGGGCCGGTTAAACTGATTGTTCAATATGGGCGATACTGGTTTTTCAAAGACCGTTTTCTCGTTGACCTGTAAGTTAATAAATTGAGAAAGCATGTCTGTATAGGCTTTTCTTGTGGCTTTGAGTTCTACCCGGGCCTGTTCTGTCTGTAACATTTGGGCAAGTAGTTCTTCTACGCTGCTCCGGTAAGCCACTCCATTAGATACCAGTGCCTTTGCTTTATCGATTCCAGTCTGAACGTCTTTTGCCAGCAGCTCATTCTGTTTCAATTGTTCATCAATAAGAATAACACCAAAAAAGAGCTGATTTACGCGGTCATAAAGTTGGTATAACTCTACTTCCAGGCTCTGCTCCTGAACCAGGGCCGTGGTTTTGACCGTTTGTTTCTGATTACGGATCATACCCCCATCATAGATCACCTGGTCGATCTGACCATAAATTTTATACTGATCTTTATCATATTGAGGGGTAGAAAAGCCTGGAATGGGTATGGTAAAAGGAAAACTGGTTACGGTTGACTGATAAGTGGCCTGACCGCTGACGGAGAACGCAGGCAAATAACCACGTGCAGCATTCTGCAGCGAATAATCTTTGGTTTTAGCAATCAGGTCATGTTGTTTGGTTAGTGGATAATTCTCTTTAGCCAACTGGTAAACATTTTTGATTTTAAGAACGGGTAACTCTTGTGCGCAGGCATTTAAGCCAATAAACAGAGCAAGGTTTAAGATAATAGATTTCAACGGTCTCATTTAATTATCTGCGTTATTTGTGCCTAAAATCCAGCTCATCCCGATCTAAATAAATTTACGCATATTTCTATTCAAATAAGTGACAATATCATTAATGTGATTGAATTTAAACATGTTTTAATAGAAAAACTTCGTTTCATTTACAATTATTTTATATGATTTGAACTGAAGAGCATAATGGAGAAACAAACCGGATTAACTACAAATAAATTACATGCTCATTTTGCGGGCAGTCTAAACCATTATTTACATCGATATTTCAAACATATTCGTATTTGATTTTTGGATAATTGATTTGAGCGGAAATCTCATGTATAAAGGCATCAATTTTTTGCTGTAGTTTGTCTTCTTCACTTATCTCTTTACTGATTTTCACCAGGAAGGTTACAGTTTCCTAAAAAGACCGGATTAAATTGTGATCAATATCACGCAAACAAATTTTAATTTTCGGATTTATTCATTGCTCCATTTCCAGTTTTTAATCTCCGGCATATCATCTAGATAGGTACAGATGTATTGTTTATGTTCTTTTAATTTATTCTCGCAATACTGAATAAAAGCATCGGCCTGCTGATGCATCTTCGGAACCCGCTTTACAGCCTCCATGGCCAGATGATATCTGCTCATCTCATTCAGGACGACCATATCAAAAGGTGTGGTGGTGGTTCCTTCTTCCATAAATCCCCTTACATGGAATCTGGCTGGATCTGGCCGGCCATGTACCAGGTCGTGAATAATCCGGACATAACCATGAAAAGCAAAGATCACAGGGGCCGAAGCGGTAAACAACTCCAAAAACAAGTCTTCACTCATTCCATGAGGATGATAGGCTGCAGGCGACATAGACATCAGGTCAACTACATTCACTAAACGTACTTTGAGACCGGGCATATGTTTTCTTAATATCCAGGCAGCAGCCACAGCTTCCAGTGTAGGTACATCTCCGGCACACCCCAGTATTACATCCGGGTTCTGTTCATTTTCGTTCCCGGCCCATGGCCAGCTGGAAGCTCCCCTGGCACAATGTGCAATGGCCTGTTCCATATTCAACCACTGTAATTCTGGTTGTTTTCCAGCAACGACCACGTTTACATAATCTTTGCTCCGAAAACAATGATCCATCACAGACAGCAAAGTATTCGCATCAGGCGGTAAATATATCCGTATTACTGAACTTTTCTTGTTGACTACGGTGTCTATAAAACCAGGCCCCTGGTGGCTGTAACCATTGTGGTCTTGCCTCCATGCGTGAGAAGTCAGCAGGTAATTTAAGGAAGCAACCGGTTTTCTCCAGGGCAACTCTCTTGACGTCTTGAGCCATTTGGCATATTGGCTGACCATAGAATCTACAATGGTTACAAAAGCTTCGTAACATGGAAATAATCCATGCCGTCCGGTGAGCAGGTAGCCTTCAAGCCATCCTTCGCAAAGGTGTTCACTTAATACCTCCATTACCCTCCCGTCTTTCGCAAGCTTATCGTCATTTGCTATAATGGCTTCCATTGTGCAGCGTTCAGTAACTTCAAAAACAGCTTCCAGTCTGTTGGAAGTGGTTTCATCAGGGCAAAATAGCCGAAAATTACGGTGGTCGCGGTTCAACACAAAAACGTCTCTAAGGTATTTCCCAAAATCCCTTGTGCTTTCTGCCTCAGTTTCTCCTGGCCTGGCCATCAATATACCGTAATGCTTAAAATCTGGCAGGATCAAATCTTTAAGTAATGCCCCGCCATTGGCACAAGGTAATGCACTCATTCTTAATTCTCCCTGCGGCGCCATGGAACGAATGTCAGAAAGCAGTTTTCCTTCCTGATCGAACAAGGTTTCCGGACGATAACTCCTCATCCAGCTTTCCAGTAATTTAAGCTTTTCGGGATCTTCTTTAACACCTGACAACGGAACCTGGTGTGACCGAAAGGTGCCTTCTATAGGTACTCCATGCCATTCTTTAGGGCCTGTCCAGCCCTTAGGAGTGCGTAAAATAATCATGGGCCACTGAATCTCTTCCAGATCATTATTTTTCCTTGCTCTTTTTTGTATCTCTTTAATCCTTAAATAAGCCTGGTTCAAAATATCTGCCATGAGCTGATGAACCAGCACAGGGTCATTTCCTTCTACAAAAAATACTTCATAGCCATATCCGGTAAACAGCTGTCTTAAAGCTTTGTCGTTTTTTCGTGCTAAAACTGTAGGGCCTGATATCTTATAACCATTAAGGTGTAAAATGGGTAATACTGCTCCATCTGTTCTGGGGTTTAAAAAGGCTACCGATTTCCAGCTGCCCTCCAGCGGCCCGGTTTCTGCTTCCCCATCTCCAACCACACAGGCCACAAGCAAATCCGAGTTGTCCATCGCTGCCCCAAAAGCGTGCATCAGCGAGTACCCAAGTTCCCCTCCTTCATGTATAGATCCCGGGGTATGCGCCCCCACGTGGCTGGGAATGCCGCCTGGCGTAGAAAACTGCCTGAACAGTTGTCTAAGTCCCCGTTCGTTCTGTTCTATACCTGGAAATAATTCCGAATACGTACCTTCAAGATAGGTATGCGCTATAATTGCCGGCGCTCCGTGGCCGGGACCACATACATATAATATATTTGCCCCGGTCTCCTTAATCAACCTGTTCAGGTGCACATAAATTAGATTTAGCCCGGGCGAAGTGCCCCAATGCCCCAATAAGCGTGGTTTGATATGTTCTGGTTTCAAAGGCTGTTTTAAAAGGGCATTATCCTGCAGGTAAATCTGGCCAACTGCCAGAAAATTCGCTGCCTGCCAGTAGGCTTGCATTTTTTGTAGATCCTGATCCGATAAAATATTCATATGTTTAAATTTTAGGATTTAAAAGGTCATAGGCATGCTGGGCAATAATTTGTTCTTCATTCGTCTCCAATGCGCATACCGTTACCCAGCTGCTTTCTGCGGAAATAATTTCACTGTTATTTTGGTTGGCTTGCTGCTCAAGAATAATTCCCAAAAAACTCAAGTCATGGCAAATGCGTTCTCTGATTACGGAGGAATGTGTTCCTATACCTCCGGTAAAAACGAGGGTATCCAGCCCCCCCATCGCTGCTGCAAGTGCGCCAATAGACTTCTTTGCCTGATAACAGAATAGGCAAAGCGCTTCCTTAGCTTTCGGATTTATCTTTTCCTGGTCGAGTAATTCTTCAACATCCCCACTCCCTGCTATGGCAAGCATTCCCGAATGTTTACTGAGCAAATCATCTAGTTGATCCGCATTTAAATCCTCCTGTTTCATCAGCAACAGCATCACACCCGGGTCAAGATCACCAGATCGTGTACCCATCACCATTCCACCCATCGGGCTTATACCCATTGTGGTATCTATACTGATTCCTTTTTTTACAGCGACCATACTTGCTCCATTGCCTAAATGGGCAATAATGATCTTTTGTCTGGCAGGATGAAGAATTTGTTCTGCCAGTCTTTGCATAATAAACTCATAGGAAAGGCCATGGAAACCATACCGGATCAGGCCCGATGCCTTGTATTTTTCATCGAGCGGATAATATCTGGCATTGTGCGGCATATTCTGATGAAAACAGGTATCAAAGCAGGCGATCTGTTTTATTCCTTCGAATGCGGCGCCAAAAGTATTGATCAGATCAATTTCTTCTGGCAAGTGATTTGGTGCCAGATAAATATATTTTTCCAGGTCTGAAATGACCTCCTGATTAATTACGATTGGATTAAAATGCGCGGGGCCACCCTGGACAATGCGATGTCCAATGCAGACCAGGGGAAATTCCTTTTCATGTGACTTGAGCCATTGGATAAATTCATCAATAACACCTTTTTTATCCTTTTTGCTTAAAAACCATGGTTCTAAGATCCGGCCCTCGGAATCCTTAACCAAAAACTCTAAAAATTTTCCGTCAGATGAATTAGCTATGCCAGAGACTTTCATTTTTCTGGTCAGGACATCAAACAGTTTAAATTTTAAACTGGATGACCCCATATTCAGTGCAAGAATACAGTCATTAACTCTTTCCATGGGATACTTGTTACAAATTTCATCTAAATTAGACATAGCCTTTTCCTCAAAAGGTGATCTTATGGTGTGTAAAATGTGATACATATCATTATTTACTCCCAATAATTCGCTGATTTTTAGTACATTGTATCAGTTCAGGAAAGAGTTAAATCCGTTCAAGCAATCATGAATAAAAAAGTAGTGGTGATAGAAGACAACAATGACATTCGGGAAAGCATTG
>NZ_DATMRL010000243.1:0-2313 GCF_035566355.1 Pedobacter sp. | reverse complement strand
AAATACCTACGGCTACCCAACAACAAAACGGAACCCAGTTGTATCCGATTGTTGTGGTCAGGGACTCGAAAACAAAAGCATATTATGTCAATAACAACCGGGATCATAGTACAGTCACGATAGAATTACCCTATGATGGTGTTTCTCCTGGTAAGGTACAGAGCATTTATCTGAACAAGATACCAGGCAATGGGAATAGCTTTTTTCTGGAGTTTTATGATCTTGTACAGTTGTTTCCCCGCTAATGTGAAGGATGCACTGCTGAAATTGGAAGGATTTTTAATCAATTACGGGCAGGCTGTTGTAGCTTGTCCGTTTTTTAAGCTCTTTCAGCAGTAGATGTTCTTTATTGCTCAAAGTTTGATTTTAAACATTAGGGCGGAACAAATCATCTATGGTGACCTGGTTCTGTACCAAACCGATAGAATAAATATTGTTTTTAACACCGTAGGTGGTGACCATGGAGAGAAACAATGTTTTTTTAGTCTTGCTCTCCCGACGAAATATATCAAGTTTCTGCTGTAGTTCTGAAGCATACGTCTTATCTATTACGAATTCAGTATTGGAAAACTTCATTTCGCATATACTGATGATATTATCCTGCCTGTCCAGCAACAGATCGATCTGTGCACCATTTCCGGTTCTTGGGGCGTGTCGCCAAGCTGAAGTTTCGGTAAACACTCCGGAAATGCCCAGCGCTTGCTTAATATGATCTGTATGTTTGAGGCAGATTCCTTCAAAAGCATAACCGCTCCAACTTCTCCATGATGACCCAG
This sequence comes from Pedobacter sp., assembly GCF_035566355.1. Lineage (GTDB taxonomy): Bacteria > Bacteroidota > Bacteroidia > Sphingobacteriales > Sphingobacteriaceae > Pedobacter. The sequence continues at coordinate 1,537 of NZ_DATMRL010000243.1, read as the reverse complement.
ATGATTTTTTGATCCATGTGCCTGCACCGGTGGCCCTGGAATGTTCGATAAATTTGAGGTAGAAAAGGCTGTATTCATCACTGAGTTTGTAGATGCTCTTATTGGCATTTTTCTGGAAAGGCAGGTAGGGCGTAATGAAGCCAGACTCTACAAGTTCCTCGAGTAAGAGACTAGTGGTTCCCCCGCTTTGTAGATTACAGGTGTCAATGATCTCATTTCTTGTCAATCCGGATGGCTTGTCCGCGAGTGCTTTGACTACAGAAATGTGCCGGTCTGCGTTTTCGAAAAGAGAACGGTAAAGGTTTGCGAATTCTGTTGAAAGGAGACCATCCTTAGTGAAGCAAAGTCTGTCAATTGCCTGAATGGCACTTTCCCCTTTTTTGAGTTCTTTTAGATAATGTGGTACACCGCCCATTGCCATAAAAATGGTCAGCACCTGGTAACGGTCAATATGGATATTATTGCTTTTCAGGTATTGTTCTGTTTCGTACAATGTGAAAGGTAAAAGGCGTATTTTCCGTGTCAACCGGTTGTGAAGACCTCCTTTGCTGTTGACAACCTTTTTGATCATCCAACTGGCTGCAGATCCACAGATCGCAACGATCAGATTCGGCTGTTGTGATGCCCATTGGTTCCAGAAATATTCAAATGCGGAAAGAAAGCCTGATTTATGCGAACTTAACCAAGGGAATTCGTCAAAGAAAATGACAGCCTTTCTCTTCTTAATGATAGGGCTTGCAAATTCCCTGAGTTGCCAGAAGGCTTCCGTCCAGTTTTTGGGAGCTGCGAGCGGTAATTGGGAACCTAATGCCTCTGCAATGGCTTTGCTGAAATTGAGCAGTTGCTCGGCAGCACTCGCATCATGCACTCCCGAAAGCTCAAAGATGAGCTGTTTCTGGAAGACTGAGCGGATTAGGAAAGTTTTTCCAACCCTTCGCCTGCCAAAGACCGCTAAAAGTTCCGACGAAGGCGAAACAAGCATCTCTGATAGTATTTTTTTCTCCGCTATTCTTCCAATAAGCGCTTCCATTTTTCTCCTTTTTTAATAATTAACGATGAAAATAGGTTTATCCACAGCCAAAATGCATCTCAAATATAGTGTTTTGGCTGCGGATAAAAAAGTATCTGCAGCCAAAATATATATAAATTACATTGATTTGGCTGCAGATAAATATGGCCAGTAATTATTTTTTTGCAACTGTAGCGAATTCCTTCTAGTGATCGTTTTAGTCTAAAAATTACGCTTATGAAAGTCACATCACATTGGAAAGGTTTATTAAGTTTTTTATTGCTTTTAACAATAGTAACGAGTGCTTGTAAAAAGAATAAATCGGTTGCGGTTCCTACCCCTGAATTAATTGGTAGCTGGACAGAAGATGTACATCCTGGTGTTTCCTCGGTCATGCCAAGGGGATTGATGTTGTCAAAAGACAGCATTCATTTTGTGTCCTGGGACCAGGCAGCCCAACAAGTAACCTATGTGCAGGGTACATACAGTACGGAGGGAAATAAGCTGATCGCAAATTTTAAGGAAATC
>NZ_DATMRL010000242.1:0-16510 GCF_035566355.1 Pedobacter sp. | reverse complement strand
CGCTCTTCATTTAATGCTGGTTCCCGTCCGTCGAGGCCTGTTAGTGGCTATCGTCCAGGTCGTCCGGGTTATCGCCCAGGCTGGGGTTATCGTCCGGGATGGGGTTACCGTCCGGGATGGGGATATCGCAGACCTTATTATGGGTATTACAGTTTCTACAGGCCTTTTTTAGGCATTAGTTTAAGTGTATTGCCTTATGGATATTATCCTTTCTATTTTGGTGCAGATCAGTTTTATTTCTCTGATGGGTTCTTTTACAGACAGTATGACAACGAATATAAAGTAGTCGTTCCTCCGGTAGGTGCACAAGTTCCAAGCTTGCCTTCAGCAGCTAAAGAGGTGACCATCAATGGCCAGACTTACTACGAATATAAAGGCGTGTACTATACAATAGGACAAGATGCGAATGGTAAAACCGTATATGTGGTTGCAGGTAAAGATGGTGTGCTGAACACTGGTGATGGCAACAATACAGTAGATACTCCGGCTAATGTTCCTCAGGTTGGCGATACCGTAGATCAGCTTCCTGAAGGTACCAGAGACGTGATGATCAAAGGCGTACAATACTATGTAACTGAAGATGGCATTTATTATGAAAAACAAATAGATGGCAACAACAAAGTAACCTATAAAGTTATTGGGATAGGAAACTAAGGTTTCCTGTGGTTAGGAGAGCGATGAGCGGAGCAGATATAGATGTGCTCCGCTTTTTTTATTTCCGCCTAATTCGTTTAAAGAGCTTCTTTTAAATTTATTATATTCGCCTACCTGAAAACATTAGCCTTTAAGGCCTTTATATAGATATGAAACCAACACTATACGCACTTCTCCTCGCAGCTGTTCTGTTTGGCTGCAGCAAAAACGAAATCTCCAAAGTATATAAGCCGATAGTATTAACGGCTATGGAAAGCTTTAACGAATATGGTAAAGGCAGTGATACGCTGGGCATCAGCAAAATGGAAGACTCCTCTGGTCAGCTGGATAAAAAAGATGGCGACGGAATAAGAAAATGGTATAGTGTTAAGTTTCGGGATACACTGGTGCAGATCCAGGTAAAGCCAGATGATCCGAAATCTGCAACGGATAAGTTTGCTTTTGCCGAGTTTATCAATACGGCTAAAACCTGTGCACTGGTACAGATTGCAGACCAGTCTGGTTTGGCAGCTCCGGTGTATATTGTAACGGTAAAGAACAATAAGGTGGAAGTGACGAGCTTGTACCGCCCTTCTAATGGTCCTGCAGATGTGAAGTTTACCAAAGGAATTACGCGGGTTGGTAATGCAGGTTACATCATCAACAATGATTTTTATGTAACCAGGGTATATGCCAAAGCTTATTTATTGAAAAGACAAAATCCAGACCAGCGCATACAAGGTGATTTTGTGATCAACTCTTCTGATATTTCTACCTTCGTGTTTTTGGTGGGTAATTCTTTATATGAGCTGCACTATCCAACTGGCGAGGTTTTTCTGCAGCCGGTTCCGGCCGAAACAGCATCGAGCCTGGAGAGTACTTATGATTGGATACAGCAAAATTGTAAGTGGGTTAAAAATGCGAAAGGAATTTCTTTCCTGAAAGCACAGGATCCGGACAGAATTGTAGATATTAAAGAATTTAAATAGCCTTTTTGCTGTAATTGCTGAATATTCTGCTGATTAGGCTCATCTTTTTCGGCAGGATTGCCTATATTTTTAAATTTAATATGGGCATAAACAAATGGACTTTGCTTACGGGTATTCTTTTACTGGGCGCTGCTGTTGTTAGAGGGCAAGGCAATCCTGTTGTGCAAATTAAAAAGGATACGATTGTACTGGCTAAAGGCACCACTTATCGTTTTACGGTGGATACACCTGAAGATCAGGGTCTGGTTTCGGCGGGAGCAGATGTGCATGGGCTTTTCCAGGTGCTGAATAGCAAAGGTGATTTGTTGCCTGGGTTTATTGTACGGAATAATCAGAGAGAAATTAAAAATGGAACTGAACTCTTTACGGGCGATCGTTTGCAGGTAAAGTCAAAGAATGGCCGGGTTCAAACCTATTTCATTGAGGTTAAAAAGATGGCTTTGGGTGGCCAGTTGGTTTTGGATACGGTTGAAATGACCCGCGGCACAAGGGGAGATGTGTTGTTTTCTTATACAGCAGGGCAGAGAAGTCCGGATGCTCGTGTTCAATTTTATATTCCTGCTGAACTTGGTGTGACTTTAGAAAATACCTCTGTTAATGTGATTGGACGGGGTTTTGTAAAACTAAAGGACCTGAGTACGCAATCTGTTGGACGGGTGGGCAGTGCTTATCCTTATCAAAAAGTTGGAGAAGTCCGGATTTCTAAGGATGCATCGGGCACTGTACTTCTGTTTTCCGGGCTGGATTTAAGGCCGGCGAACGGACCGGACCTGAAAGTGCGCATTGAAAATGTTTGTTTGACTAAAACAGGTGATTATCAGTTGAAAGCTGTTTATACGACTGCTCAGCCGGAGGTGTTGAGCAGTACGGGTACAGGGGCTGAAATTGCTGTATTAAAGGTTCAGAACAGGCTTGCAGATTTTGCACGGGTTTTGGACAGAGGTTTGCACTATAAAGGAGATCAAAATCGTTATACCGGGCTCAATTTTAAATGGAGATCGGCAGTGCCGCAAAAGGCTGTTCAATTGATGCAGTCTTTGGACAATGGAAAGACCTGGAAGCCATTGCCTGCAAAATTTGGAGAGGGAGCTGCTGAAGTGAAGGCTTTGCTTCCTGACCGTTTATACAAATTTCGCTTAAAGATCCTTTCCGGGGAATACAAGGGCTTTTCTAATGTGGTTTCTTTTTATTCGGGTAAAATGGCTGTAGGTCCTTTTATCGCGGGTACAGCGGATCATACCGATGGAATTAACAAGGCCATTGACTCCCTGAACCATATTGGTGGAGGGACTCTTGTTTTTAAAAAGGGTGATTATAGGGTAAGAACAGTTCATTTGAAGAGTAATGTGTATCTCTATTTGGAAAAAGGGGCAGTGATCAGGGCGATTAAAGGGGCTGATGCACCGGAAATGACCTGGTTTAGTGACAAGAAGTACCGCTCGGGTCTGTCGCCTACGGATATGGGGCCTTATGCCGATCCGGAAAACTACCTGACCAAGCAGGATGTTGGCCATCATTATTTCCGTAATGCAATGTTTTTTGGCGAGCGGCTGGACAATGTGAAAATTATTGGTGCCGGAATGATTACTGGTGATGGTAACCTGGTAAACAGCGATAAGGTGATGAACAATGCGCCGGATAACCGGGCGGATAAGATGTTTAGCCTGAAGCTGTGTACCAACCTGGAGATCGGGGGTGTGGAACGCAAGGAGGATTTATGGTATGATGAAAAAAAGGATGCGCCTTATTATATCGGCCAAAATGGAGAAAAGCTTTTTGAGGATGATCAGATGCTCAAAATAGAACGTGCAGGGCATTTTGTGTTATTGGCTACAGGTACAGATCACATCAGCGTTCATGATACTTATTTTGGAAAAGAGCACACTACAAATGCCAGGGATATTTATGATTTTATGGCCTGCAATGATGTTTGGGTAAAAAATATCTATTCTAAAGTGAGTTCTGATGATATTGTAAAGCCAGGTTCTGACTGTGCACTGGGCTTCACCCGTCCGGCAAGTCATTATAAGGTGAGAAATGTGATCGGGGATACCAATTGTAACCTCTTTCAAATTGGTTCGGAAACGGCCGATGACATTACCAATGTTTGTGTAGATAATATTTATGTGCTTGGGGCCAATAAAGCTGGATTTTCTATCTCGACCAATGATGGCGGGCATATCAGTAACATTCATTTGAACTGCGGACATACCGGGCCGTTGCATTCCAGATCTAAAATGTACCGGGCCATGGCACCATTTTTTATTTCTATTTCTAACCGGGGAAGGATTATTGGTGCAGAAGTTGGCCGGTATGAATTTACGGAGAACGGAAAACAACATGATGAGCTGCTGGTTAAAAATGTAAATATTGGCGAGGTGGAAGCTATTGATTTAAAACATATTGATGTGTCGGAAGTGTATAGCGGGAGTTCTTATAATGGAACAAGGTGGAAGCATTTTGATGGCAGCCAACCTCGTTCAACACCAATTGTGGCTGGATATCAGTTGCCCGAGCATGCTGTGGTAAAGGGTGGCCTAGATTTTAAATTGCCTAACGGGAAGCATACAGGCTACATCAGGAATATTTCTTTTGAAGATGTGCGGGTATTGGTAAAAGGAGGAAATCCGGCCAGTGATACTTCTAATGTGTGCCCTGAATTGGGCGTAGGGCAATATAATGCTTCGAATTTGAAAGTCCAGCCTTCTTACGGGCTTTGGGCAAGGCATGTAGCAGGGCTTAGCCTGAAAGATTGTTCCTTTCGTTTTGAAAAGCCAGATGGCCGCTATGCCATAATGCTGGAAGATGTACGTAGCGCAAAGTTATCTGGTCTACAAATGGACCCGCCTGCAGGTCAAGGGCTTTTGATCAGGGAGAAAAATTCTTCAGATATTTTAACACAAGAATAAGATTTCTGTAACCACCAGTACTTGCCAAATGTTTACATTTATCGGGAATGGAAAAACAACAGGCTTTATTTAACTGGAGTGGCGGGAAAGACAGTACCCTGGCCCTTCATAAAGTTCTTGAGGAAAAGGAACTGGCAGTCAATTATTTGCTGACCACTTTGAGTGATACCTATAATCGTGTCAGTATGCATGGTGTACGGGAGGAGTTGCTTATTGCACAGGCAGAGAGCATTGGGATTCCCTTGTATCAGGTCCGTCTGGCTGAATCTCCGCAGATGGATGAGTATGAGAAAACCATGGAACTGCATTTAAATAAATTAAAGCAGGAAGGGATCTCAACATCTGTTTTTGGAGATATTTTTCTGGAAGATCTTAAAATTTACAGGGAGAAGAAATTGTCTGAGATCGGAATGGAGGCCGTTTTTCCGCTATGGAAAAAGGATACCCGTGCTATTTTAAAAGAGTTCCTGGCGCTTGGCTATAAAACTGTGGTGGTTTGTGCACAACGGGGTTTAGAGGCTTTCTGTGGAAGGGTTATTGATGATGATTTCATGGATGATCTTCCCGAAGGTATTGATCCTTGTGGGGAGAATGGGGAGTTCCATACTTTTGTTTTTGATGGGCCGCTTTTTAAGCACCCTGTTGGTTTTGTTACCGGAGAAAAAGTGTATAAAACCTATCCTTCTCCTTCTGGCAGTACAGCTGAGCCTGCGGGTTACTGGTATATTGATCTGGTTCCCTATACCGAATCCTGAAATGGACTATAGTTTCAAAAAAAATACATTTACATTGGCCGAATGAATATAGAATTCAATAAGAACGAAGACGTGAATAAGCAACTGGTTTACGGGGTTAAAACGCGTCTGAAAAAAATATATGCGGGTGGGGGCGAGAAGGCTGCCGCTAAGCAGAAAGAACAAGGCAAATTGCTGGCAAGGGAAAGGATTTCTTATTTGATTGATAAGGAAAGTGAATTTCTTGAACTTGGTGCTTTTGCTGCTGAGGGGATGTACGAGGAGGAGGGGGGCTGTCCTTCTGCAGGGGTAGTTTGTGGGATTGGTTATGTTTCCGGAAGGCAATGTATGATTATGGCCAACGATGCTACCGTTAAAGCAGGTGCATGGTTTCCTATGACCGCTAAAAAGAACCTGCGTGCACAGGAGATTGCCATGGAGAACCGCTTGCCGGTCATTTACCTGGTAGACAGTGCCGGGGTGTATTTGCCGATGCAGGATGAGATCTTTCCGGATAAAGAACATTTTGGAAGGATGTTCAGAAACAATGCGATCATGTCTTCAGAAGGGATTGTACAAATTTCTGCTATTATGGGTTCTTGTGTTGCAGGAGGGGCTTATCTGCCGATTATGAGTGATGAGGCCATGATTGTTGAGGGCACGGGTTCTGTTTTTCTGGCGGGTTCTTACCTGGTTAAATCTGCCATTGGGGAAGATGTAGATAATGAAACGCTGGGTGGTGCCACAACGCACTGTGAAATTTCGGGAGTTACGGATTATAAACAACCGAACGACCAGGCTTGCTTAGACAGTATTAAGAATATTATGAGTATGCTGGGCGCTCCGGAATCTGCGGGTTTTGATCGGATCAAGCCTGCTTTACCTAAATTTCCAGAGGAAGAGATCTATGGTATTTTGCCTGAAAACAGGGAGAAGCCCTATGATATGGTGGAGTTGATTAAGCGCCTGGTGGATGATTCTGAATTGGAAGAATACAAAAAAGAATATGGAAAGAGCATCGTTTGCGGTTTGGCCCGTGTGGATGGCTGGGCTGTAGGGATTGTGGCCAACCAGCGGAAGATTGTAAAATCGAAAAAAGGAGAAATGCAGCTGGGTGGGGTAATTTATTCAGACAGTGCCGATAAGGCGGCGCGTTTCATTATGAACTGCAACCAGAAAAAGATTCCACTGGTGTTTTTACAGGACGTGACGGGTTTTATGGTGGGTAGTAAGTCAGAGCAGGGTGGAATTATAAAGGATGGGGCTAAAATGGTAAATGCAGTGGCCAATTCTGTGGTGCCTAAGTTTACCATTGTTATAGGAAATTCATACGGTGCAGGTAACTATGCCATGTGTGGTAAAGCCTACGATCCGAGGTTGATTTTTGCCTGGCCGAGTGCGAAGATTGCGGTGATGGGCGGTGCTCAGGCTGCAAAAACCTTGTTACAAATCCAGGAGGCTTCTCTGAAATCTAAAGGGGAGACCATTACACCGGAAAAAGAAGCGGAACTGCTTAAAGAGATTACAGACAGGTACAACAGCCAGACGACGCCTTTTTATGCGGCATCGAGGTTATGGGTAGACGGAATCATTGATCCGCTGGAAACCCGTAAGGTGATTTCTATGGGGATTGAGGCGGCAAATCAGAGTCCTGTAAAAAAGCGCTTCAATGTAGGGATTATTCAAACCTAGAATGATATTTTTGTATATGAAGAAGATTTTCATTGCAGGCTTGCTGATCTTGTGTTCCGCTTTGTGTGGTTACAGCCAGGTTAAAACCGTTTATTTTGATATTAAAGATAAGGTGACCGCAGATTCTGTACATGCCGCAAGCTACGCGGTATATGGTAAGGTATCTGGAGATAGCTTGTGGGTATTCAAAAAATATGATATGGATGGATACATTGCCGCAACCGGGTCTTTTAAAGACTCTCTGCTGGAGGTACCTCATGGCAGATTTGTATACTATGACTGGATTAATCCAAACAAAAGTACTACGGGTTATGAGGCCTTGAATACAGGGAAAGACCGTTATAAAGTTCTTTCGGGAGATTTTGAGAATGGTTTAAAGCAGGGCCGGTGGCTGGGCTACTATGAAAATGGATTGGTTAAGACTCTGGTTACCTTTGACAGAGGCGTAATGCAGGGGCCTTTTAAAGCTTTTGATGATAAAGGAGAACTGATAGAGACCGGCCAGTACGTGCAGGACAAGAAGGATGGGGATTGGGTGATCAACGGCGGACTGCGGGTGGTTACTTTCAAAATGGATGAGGTGGTTTCAGATGTGAAGCGTACTAAAAAAGAACTGAAGCAATTAGAAGAATCTAAGAAAAAAGGATTATAATCTGCAGATCACAATAGCTGGGTGCTATTGGTGGATTTGATCTATTATGATTAAATTTGTAAAACAAACGAATTATATAAAAATATGTCGCAAGAAATAGAACACGTTCCCTGTCTGATTATTGGTTCCGGCCCTGCTGGTTATACAGCTGCAATTTATGCTGCCCGTGCAGATCTTAAACCTGTATTGTATACAGGTATGGAAGCTGGAGGTCAATTGACGCAAACAACGGACGTTGATAATTTCCCGGGTTACCCTACAGGTATTATGGGACCGGAAATGATGGAAGATTTTAGAAAACAGGCAGAAAGATTTGGTACTGATATCCGTTTTGGTTATGTAAGTTCTGTAGATTTTTCTTCCTTGCCTCATAAAGTGGTTGTAGATGAAATTAAGACCATTACTGCTGATACAGTGATCATTTCTACAGGTGCAACTGCTAAATGGTTAGGTTTGCCGAGTGAACAAAAATATAATGGTTTCGGTGTTTCTGCCTGTGCAGTATGTGACGGTTTCTTTTTTAAGGGACAGGATGTTGCTATTGTTGGTGCAGGAGATACAGCAGCTGAAGAGGCTACTTATCTGGCCAAACTTTGTAAAAAAGTATATATGTTGGTTCGCCGTGATGAATTCAGGGCTTCAAAAGCCATGGTACACCGTGTACTGAACACACCAAATATTGAAGTAATCTACAACTCCGAAGCAAAAGAGGTGTTGGGTAATGGTAAAAATGTTACTGGTCTTAAAATCTCTAATAACAAAACCGGAGAAGAAAAAGATATCGAAGTAGAAGGTTTCTTTGTAGCTATTGGCCATAAACCGAACACAGATATTTTCAAAGGATGGATTGATATGGATGAAACAGGTTATCTGAAAACTATTCCGGGTACAACCAAAACTAATGTTGAGGGTGTATTTGCTGCGGGAGATGTTCAGGACCATTATTATCGTCAGGCAGTAACTGCGGCCGGATCTGGTTGTATGGCTGCATTGGATGCGGAACGCTATCTGGCGGCTAAAGAACACCATTCAGAAGTCGTTTCTTAAGCATAAAAATTATTGTTGAAAGCGGAGCTGTTTAAGAACGGCTCCGCTTTTTTTATTCTTTATGGTTTATTGTAGAAAAAAAATATGCGCTGTTTCCGTTCATTTCAAACGTTTGACTTCTATTGTAACAAAAATGTGATGTATCAGAGGCGGCGGTTCTATTTATCTTAGGATAATTACTTAGTACCACCTAACACACAAAACAAATCATGAAAAAAATCTTACCAATTGTCATCTGTGCATTGCTGAGTACAAATCTGTACGCGCAAAATGATGCCAGCATGGGAATTATTCCTGCCCCGGTTTCTGTAGAGAAGCATTCGGGACTCTTTGTTCTGGATAAAACCACTTTATTGGTCTCTGCTCATCCTGAAAATGCACGTGTTGCAGATTTACTAAATGCTTTTATTGCAACCAAAGGCGGTTTTGCGCTGAGAGAGGTTAAATCTCCGGAGGCCAACCACAAGGCTATAGTTATTACTTCTGAAGGAGCGGATAAGCTTCCGGAAGAAGGTTACAGCATCAGCATTACTAAAGATAAATTCCTGATCACTGGAAAAGGTGCAGGCTTATTTTATGCTGTACAGTCGGTGATGCAACTGCTGCCTGAAAAGCAGGATGGCAAAATCATTGTACCTGCTGCAGACATTAATGATTATCCAAGGTTCAAATACAGGGGAATGCATTTGGATGTAGGTCGTCATTTATTCCCGGTTGCTTTTGTTAAAAAGTATATTGATATGATGGCTCAGTATAAACTGAATAACTTCCACTGGCATTTAACAGAAGATCAGGGATGGAGAATCGAGATTAAAAAATATCCAAAACTAACTTCTGTCGGTTCTTCCAGAAATGGTACAGTGATCGGTAATTTTCCTGGAGTAACAACAGATGATAAAGTATACAAAGGATTTTATACTCAGAATGAGGTAAAAGAGATTGTAGCGTATGCTTCGGCCAGATATATTACAGTTGTTCCTGAAATTGAAATGCCGGGTCATGGTTCTGCTGCTATTGCGGCTTATCCTGAATTGAGCTGTTTCCCTAATGAGGACACCCCAACTGATCCTAAAGCACCATGGGCGGGATCTAGAAAAGGGAAACAAGTACAGCAAACCTGGGGTGTACACCAGGATGTTTTTGTGCCAACAGAGAACACCTTCAAATTCTTAGAAGATGTACTGGACGAGGTTATGGTTCTTTTTCCATCTAAATATATCCATATTGGTGGAGATGAGTGCCCTAAAGATTTCTGGAAGCGTTCTACTTTTTGCCAGGACTTTATTAAAAAGAACAACCTGAAAGATGAGCATGGATTGCAAAGCTATTTTATACAGCGCATTGAGAAATACCTGAATGGTAAAGGCCGTTCGATCATTGGCTGGGATGAGATTCTGGAAGGTGGTCTTGCACCAAACGCGACTGTAATGTCCTGGAGAGGTGTTGAAGGTGGAATTGCATCTGCGCAGCAGCATCATGATGTGATCATGACGCCTGGATCAAATGGTTTGTATTTTGACCATAAGCAATCGAATTCTCCGGATGAGCCTCTGGCGATCGGAGGTTTTGCGCCCTATACCAAAGCTTATGGCTATGATCCTATACCAGCTGAATTAACTTCAGATCAGCAAAAATATATTATCGGTGTACAAGCTAATCTTTGGACTGAATATGTTGAAAGTCCTGAAAAAGCAGAGTATATGGTTTTTCCAAGGATGTTTGCTTTGGCAGAGATTGCCTGGACACAGAAAAACCGTAAGGATTTAAAGAACTTCTCAGAAGAGCGTTTACCGCTTCATTTGGCCCGCCTGGATAAAACCAATACGAATTATTGGGTGCCAACACCGATTGGACAGAATGATAAGGTGCTGAAAGGAAGTCAGTTTAATATTGAACTTAAAGTTCCGGTAGAAGGAGCAAAGATCTATTATACTTTAGATAATTACAGACCTTCTGAGAGTGGTGCTTTATACACAGGGCCAATCAAAGTGAATGTGCCTGAAGGAAAGAAACTGAACCTTAAAACTATTGTAATTACCAAAAGTGGTAAGAGAAGCGTAGTGACGCAAACGGAATTAAATAACGGTGCGCCTGAAACACCTGCGAAATAGTATAATTAGCAGAGGTAAAAAAAACGCCAGACAGGGGATTCTCCTTGTTTGGCGTTTTTTTTTGAGTTAAATTGCTTGCTATATAATGTAATTAAGATGAAACTGAAAGATTTAATTGTGAGATCCTCCTTGTTCGCCTCAGGTATTTTATTTCTGTATTCCTGTACCGGAGATAATCCTGAAAAACATGTTGCTTTAAGCAGCAGCAAGGCCCCGGTAGAAAAACAGGCTAATCCCTTTCCCTTTTATAAAAATATAGCCATCAGGCCAGGGCTTAATTTTGAGGTCGTGAGCTGGGGTAAAGGTGTTGACTCCCTGGGGGGTTATTTGATCCTGATGTCCGACTCGGCCAGGAATGACTATAAGTCTTTTTCGAATGAACGTAAGGGGATTATTACAGATGCCTGGAATATGGATCTGGACAATGATGGAAATCCTGAACTCTATGTGGAACTGCTCAGCAAGAAAAATGTTCGGGATTTAAATGTTTACGAATACAGCAGGAATGGCTTTCAAAAGATCAGCTTCCCGCCACTAAGCAGCAGTATGAAAAAGTTGTATAAGGGCAATGATAAATTCTATATTAAGAATGGAGAATTGTTCAGGAGTTTTCCGGTAACCGATCCTTCCGATACGACTAAAAAGGCTGGTGCAGAGAAGAAGATTCAATATAAATTAAGCGGAAATAGTTTCTCTGCAAACGAGGTAAAAGAATAATCTTAGTGCCCGGTTTCTTTAAATTGGGCACTAATTCTTTCAAATTTCTCAATTAAAAGATTGATACGTTCTTTTTCCCTGTTTATAACAGCCTTTCTGAATATGGTTGAGCAGAAGATCATCCAGCCAAAGGTGAAGGCTATGGTAATGCATTGTTTCCAGAAACTGAAATAGGAGAGTACTTCAAAGAAGAACAGCACAATGGCTATGCTTAAGGCTACTGTGTAAAACCAATACAGTTTATGATACAGACTAAACCTGTTGAGCTGATAGAGTTTTAACTGGCTTAAAAATTCATTGGGATGGGCGGTAAAATCATTTTGTGAGATTAAGCGGTAACCTCTGTATAAAATGAAGGTATAGATAGCAATAGAGCAGACAATAATGCCTATACCTGCGTGGGTTGTCCAGGATTGAAAATCAAAAAATAACCACAGGGCAGCGAAGGCAAGGAGTGACAAGACCATGCCGCCGATGTTTAAAAGCGATTTGGTACGGATGCTGTTCACTTCCTTTTTCGCTTGAGCAAGCATCTCCTCAGAAGAGATGTTTACCTCCACTGTGTGTGACTGCCAAAGCGATTGTATATCATCAAATTCTTGCATGCTCATTGTATATTTCTGTAAGTTTCTGTTTAATGCGGTGAATTTTTACCCTTAAATTCCCTTCACTGATGCCGGAGATCTCAGCGATCTCGTTATAGGGTAGTTCATCCAGAACCATGGTAATAATTAAACGGTCGTTCTCTTCCAGTTTAGATATGGATTTATAGAGTAAGGCGATCTGCTCGTTCTTCTCCGAGTATTCTTCTACCTTATTCTCTATGATGTTGTCTGTAAGTTCGTCCTTAGCTTGTCTCTTTTCTGATCTTAAATAGGTTAAACAGGTGTTTACAGCAATTCTGTAGATCCAGGTAGAGATCAGGGATTTGTTTCTGAATTTGTCCAGGTTTTGCCAAACCTTTAGAAAGGTTTCCTGTAACAAATCATTTGCAGAATCCTTGTCTCCGGTATATCCATAACATAAATGGAATATTTTCTTGGAGTTGGTATCGAAGATTTGCTTAAATAACTGGTCTTTTTGTTCCACCTATAGAGAGTTGATATAACTTTAGAAGTATTTTACGAGTGTTTGTTACAGCGAAAATGCGAATTTTATTGGTTTATCAACAAACTTTATAGAATAATTTAATTATTGTAGTTTTACAGCCTTATAAAACTGTCCATGGCCCAGCCCTGCAGTCATACAAACAAACCGTATTAATGAAATTAATTAGCAGATGTCGAAGAACAACAGATTAACGTTTTTTATCTTTTTAGCTCTGGTGCTGGGTATTGGCCTGGGATATTATCTGAATGTACAATCGTTCAGTACCTATAATGATCATATTGCAGCCGCAGATACTAAGGTGAAAGCTTTAGATGGCCAAATCCTTAAAGTAAAAGATACCACAAGCACAGTCTTTGCGGAATTGAAAGCGCAAAAATCGGCGGCCGAAAAATTACGTCATGAAAATGAGGCTATCCGGGAAAAGAAACTGGAACCGCTTACGCTGTTAAGTGATATTTTTCTGAGACTGATCAAAATGATTGTTGCACCCCTTGTTTTCAGTACCCTGGTTGTGGGGGTAGCCAAAGTAGGGGACATTAAAGCTGTTGGAAGAATTGGTGGCAAAACGATGTTGTGGTTTATCAGTGCATCTTTGCTTTCGCTGGTTTTGGGACTGATTATGGTCAACATTTTCAGACCGGGGGAAACGATGCATTTGCCTTTGCCGCCAAGTAATGTAGATACAGGGATCCATAAAGTGGCTTTGTCTATGAAAGACTTTATTTCCCATATCGTTCCTAAAAGTATGGCGGAGGCGATGGCAACAAATGAAATTCTGCAAATTGTGGTGTTTTCCTTGTTCTTTGGTGTGGCGACAGCAGCTATCGGAGAAAAAGGACAGGTGATTATCAGTTTCTTTGATGCGGTTGCTCATGTAATTTTGAAAGTGACCGGTTATGTGATGAACTTTGCGCCTTTTGCTGTTTTTGGAGCTATGGCTGCTATTGTGGCTAAACAGGGGCTGAGCGTGCTTTCCACCTATGCTTTATTCATAGGAGAATTCTATTCTACGATGCTTTTGTTATGGCTTGTACTGATCTTTATTGGTTTTACCATTTTGAAATCCAGGGTATTTAATCTGATGAACCGGATGAAAGAGCCTGTTTTGGTGGCTTTTAGTACCGCAAGTAGCGAGGCTGCTTATCCGAAAACAATGATGCAGCTGGAGCGTTTTGGCTGTAAAGATAAAATTGTGAGTTTTGTGCTGCCACTGGGTTATTCTTTTAACCTGGATGGCTCCATGTTATATATGACTTTTGCCTCTTTATTTATTGCGCAGTCTTATGGAATCCATTTGTCTTTTGAGCAGCAGATTACCATGTTGCTGATCCTGATGCTGACCAGCAAAGGGATTGCAGGAGTGCCAAGGGCATCGTTAGTGGTGATTGCAGGGACCATTGCTACCTTTAACATTCCGGAAGCTGGTCTTGCATTGCTGATTGGGATAGATCCGTTGCTGGATATGGGCAGATCTGCTACCAATGTGATTGGGAACAGTCTGGCTACTGCAGTAGTGAGTAAATGGGAGGGTGAACTTACAGAGCCTTTAGATTAGAATACAACATACATTATAAATACATTTAAATGAGTACCAGAGGAAAAAAGATATTTTTAATACTAACTATCGTCGTGCCTTTTTTGATCTATTGCGTTGTCTATTATGCGCCAATCATCAAAAACGCACCTTTCAGGTCTAATGAATTCGTATCGCTGCAGTTTAAATGGGGCGTGGGTAAAGATTTAGTCAATTCCTATGATTCTGCCACCGGCGACTATCAGTACCTGAACAGCCGTGATTCTTTAGTAAAAACAAATGTGAAGCTGCGCACCAATGACATTATATATTTGCACAATAAAGCCAATGAGCTGGGACTTTGGAATTTTCCTGATGTAATTGCCAACAGGGGATCTGATCTTACATCGCCTAAAGTATTGAGGTATGAGTTTCAGTTCAACTACAAACGCAAATCGAAGAAAGTGATCCTGATGTCGGATTTTAATGAAATTCCTAAGCTGGGGGATGCAGCGACACAGATGAAGAACCTGGTGGCGCAAAGCATAAATGATGCAGAAGAGCGTTACGGTAAGGAAGCTAAGGGTAAATAAGTGGATTTGGTACAAATATATTTGTGCTATTCTTCAATTCATTTGAATTTAGAAAAAATAGTTCTATATTTGCACCTCGATAAAAAAAATAAACAATTTAAAATAATAATTATTTAACAATGTACGCAATAGTAAATATAGCAGGACAGCAATTCAAAGTTGCAAAAGACCAGCACCTTTTTGTACACCGTTTGCAAGGAGATGAAGGCGCTAGTATTGAATTTGACAATGTATTGTTGGTTGAAGATGGTGGTAAAATCTCTGTAGGAGCTCCTGCATTGAAAGGTGCTACAGTTTCAGCTAAAATCGTGTCTCATTTAAAAGGTGATAAAGTAATCGTTTTCAAAAAGAAACGTAGAAAAGGTTACAAAAAGAAAAACGGTCACCGTCAGTATTTCACCAAAATCCAGATCTCTGGTATCAGTTTATAATTATTGTTTAACACAAAAATTGCCGTTAGTTTAGGCAGTTTATAAAATATAAAACAAGATGGCACATAAAAAAGGAGCCGGTAGTTCCAGGAACGGACGTGAATCGCATAGCAAACGCTTAGGTATTAAAATCTTCGGTGGTCAGGAAGCTATTGCCGGAAATATCTTAGTACGTCAGCGCGGTACAAAACACCACCCGGATAAAGGTGTAGGTATTGGAAAAGATCATACCTTATTTGCTTTGGTTGATGGTACCGTAATCTTCAAGAAAAAACAAGATAACAAATCTTATGTATCTGTTTTACCTACTGAAGTTGTAAAAGAAGTTGTAGAGAAAAAAGCACCTGTTGCTAAAGCTGAGAAAAAAGTAGCTGCTCCGAAAGAAGCACCTGCTAAAAAAGCACCTGCAAAGAAAGCTGCTAAAGCTGAAGCACCTGCTGCTGACGCTGCTGCAGAATAATCTTAAAGATACATTAAACGAAAAGGGCTGTAACATACGTTGCAGCCCTTTTCGTTTTTAATATTGATGGCTGGAGGTTTTGAGGATCAGGATTTCCTTTTCCAGTTTTTTTAACAAGGTATTGAAGGTTTCAAGTGTGTTTTCCAGTTCCTGTATAACCGAATTCGCGTTGATCTGATCTGCTGATTGTTCATCTCCATCCTTTCCATGAAGCAACCAATTATAGCTTTTGCTATAATATCGGGCAATCACATTCAGGATATTAAAGGAAGGAAATTGATTTCCCAATTCAATCTGAGAGTAATTACTTCTGGAAATACTTAACAGGTCCGCAACTTTTGACTGAGAAAGACGGTGTGCAGTTCTGAGGGTCTTTATTCTTTCGCCTATATCTTTCTTTGATAGGATTTCTTGCATAAGTAATATTAATTTCGTTGATTTGTTTAGGATCTCGTTAGTGAATATTAATTATATCGAGACAATTATTACTCCAAAATCAAGTATTAGGGTTAAATTGCCAGGATTTTGAACTTTATTAGGAAAATTGTTTTCTATTAATGTAATCTTCGGTAGAAAAAAATATGCAAGAATGAGTGTCATGTGGTCTACAGTTGTAAATAAAGGGGATTATGTCAAACGATAGTGTTTGTGAGCTGATTGATAACTCATTTTTTTTAATTGACAGAAAATATCAGTTGGCCTATTATAAAATAGAGTCATTGCATTTTGTGGGAAGTTTCTTGGAAAAAAATCCCATAAGTGGGGAGCAAATTGTAGAATTGATTGCCCATCGTTATAAGCGGACTTTGATGAGATTGCTTTCCAAATGTTTTGAAGGCAGGTGTTTTAGTATAGAAAAGAGGTTACCGGTTGCCAATGCAAATGATCATATTTTGCTGATCACTTTTACGCCTATAGA
>NZ_DATMRL010000241.1:0-7930 GCF_035566355.1 Pedobacter sp. | reverse complement strand
TTCCTCCAGTTTTCGTTGTTTCCAGAAGCTTTCCGGTAATTTTTCCAGTTCGGCTCTTGCCGACAACAGATCGGGAACGATGGCTGATGGGTTAGCCGCATTGTAAACAGCAATGGCCCTGAAGATGGCCTGTTCAACTTTACTGCTGTTTTTAACTCTTGTCCAGCTGGTATTGATGTCTTCGAATAAATCTGCTTTGGCGGGAACACCGAGGGTATGCTGGAAATAGTCAAAGGAGGAGCCGCGGGTACCTGTAGAGCCGAAACCCTGGCTTTTGTGCATGCTGCGGCTTTCGGCAGAGATCTCGCCATAGGATTTTCCAAGGAGGGCATTGTATACACCCACGTCAACTTTGAGCAGGGAGGGGGCGATTTTCTCAAATTCTTTTGGGTCTTTGAATGCCCATGAACTGATGTTCCACACCAGGCGTCTGGCTTGCCAAACCTCCACATATTTCAATTGCTCCGGAAAACGTTTTGGATCTGCAGCCGCTGCAAAGGCATCCTCTGCAAGGATGGAAGAAGCGCTGTGTTGTCCATGCCCCGCCCTGGAATCTTTGGGGAAGCGGGTAATGATCACATCGGGTTTAAAGTTTCTGATCACCCATACCACATCTGCCAATAATTTTTCCCTGTTCCAGATACTGAATACTTCTTCCGGATTTTTAGAAAAGCCAAAGTCGTTGGCACGGGTAAAGAACTGGTGGCCGCCGTCCGTTCGCCTGGCCTGCAGCAATTCCTGTGTCCGTATAACACCCAGCCGTTCCCGGATTTCCGGGCCGATCAGATTTTGTCCGCCATCGCCGCGGGTTAAAGAGAGGTAGCCGGTATGGTAGAGTTTGTGGTTGGCCATATAGGCAATCAGTGTTGTATTCTCATCATCGGGATGGGCGGCAAGGTACAATACATTACCCAGTACATTCAATCTTTTGAGGTCTTGCAGGATCTTACCTGCAGCGGGTTTAGCTGGGGCCTGGGCATAAAGCCCCAGGTTTGCAACGGCGATAAGAGTGGCGATGCAATATGCTGAGACAAAATAGTGGAATTGTTTCATTATAATGGATTTTGAGTATAAGAAGTGTTAATATCCAGTTCTCTCTGTGGGATCAGGAAAAGCAATCTTGGTGTTTTGCCTTGTGCTTTCATAAAATCTGTTGCTTTTCCAAAGCGGAGCAGATCTGGCCATCTGTGGTTTTCAAAAGCCAGTTCAACCCTTCTTTCCCGGAGTAGTTTATCTGTAAATGTGCCTGGAGTGGCAGAGTTTATCGGATCGAGACCAGCCCGGTGGCGGACCTGGTTGATCAGGTCATAGGATTCCGGGGTGTCGCCCAGTGCTTCTGCCAGCATCAGCAATACGTCTGCGTAGCGGAGTACCATGAAATTATAATCCGCATCGCCTTCATTATAAGCCGTCGTTGTTCCGTATTTCAGAATAAACCTTCCTGCATTTAAGGGTCCGTTTATGGGGTTCATAGAAGCCGAAAGGCGTTGATCGTTTGGTTCGTATGCAGCCTGCATTTCTGCTGTCGGACGGTTTTTATAAGCACCGGTGCTTTGCACCAGTAGCGGCGAAAAGGCATTGGTGAATTTATTACCTGTATTGGTACCGCCGCCCTTAAACTGAACTTCAAAAATGGATTCTGCATTGTTCTTGTTCGGTATTCCCCAGAGTTTAGCATAACTGGTCAGCAGGGTATAACCATAATCGGTGATGATGCGTCTAAGAACCGGTACTGCAGCTGGTTTATTGCCCATAGTGAGGTATATTTTGGCCAGCAAAGTGGCTGCTGCACCTTTGGTTGCTCTTCCTACATCGGCACTACTATATTTTACCGGGAGATAACTTTCGGCCTGGGTCAGGTCTGTAACCAGTTGTTTGTAGATTTCTGTTGCCGAAGACTGCGCATAGGTACGACCTTCTTCTACAGTAATTTCCTTGGTCACCAGAGGTACTTTGTTGAAGTTTACGGCCAGGTTATAATAGAAAAGAGAGCGGAGGAACAGGGCTTCCCCTTTGATCCTGTTCCTCAAGGTCTCCTCCATGGATACGGCATCTATCCGGCTCATGATGATGTTGCAACGGCTGATGCCGACATAGGTGTCCAGATAGGCAGAGGTGATGATTTCTGCTGTGGCTGCATTTTCATTGAAATTATCAATGAGGTTCAGATCAGCACCTAACCCGGTGATATCAGCGCCGCCATCGGTGTTGTCAGAACGCATTTCGTTCATGACCCAGTAGCTTTGGTTATAGGTGCCATCCATTTGCAGGGCTTTGTAAGCTGCATTCACTGCAATCACCATGTCGCCGCTGGTCTTGTAGAATTCGTTTACATTTCTTTGTGATATCGGATTCAAATCGGTAAAATCTTTACTGCAGGCCATCAGCATGCAGGTAAGTATAGATAGGTAAGTCAGGTTCTTTTTCATTGTTCAGTTGTTAGGTTCTTACTCTACTTAAATGAAGCGTTGATTCCAAAAGTGAAATTCTTGGACAGCGGATAAGCGCCGTAATCTTCGCCTTGTACACCAGTGGCTGTGGACTGATTGTTGACCTCCGGGTTATAACCAATGTATTTTGTCTTGGTAAATAAATTGGTGCCTGAAGCATAGATTCTTAAAGAAGAAAATACTTTGCCGACCAGTTTGTCGGATAAAGTATAACCAATGGTCACATTTCTTAGGCGCATATACGAAGCATCTTCAACCTGGTAATTGGAAGGGCGGTTGTTGAATCCATGTAAATCTCCCAGACGGTCTGCACGGGGTGTTTTTCCATCGCCGGGTTGGGAGGGTGAAACCCACCTGTTTAGTTCAAATATATAGGAATTGGTCGCAGCTTCGCCATTTCCTAGGTGTCTTCTGGTTAGATTTAGCACTTCGGAACCTTGTACACCCTGGATCAGGAAACTCAGCTCAAACCTTTTGTAGGTGAAACGGTTGGTCATACCATACGTGAAACTAGGCTGATAGTTTCCAATGACGGTTCTGTCATTGGCATCAATGACGCCATCTCCGTTTACATCCTTAAATTTGAAATCTCCAGGTCTTGCATTGGGAGCCAGTTTGTCTTTTGGAGCCCTGTTGATCTCGTCCTGGCTTTGGTAAATGCCCTCTACTACATAACCGTAATAACTGCCTATCGGATCGCCTATACGTGTGATATGGCGTATCCCTGCACCTCCTGTGCTTAGGATCGGGTCTCCGGTAATACCCAGTTTGAGTACTTTGTTTTTGTTGGTGGAAAAGTTAAGGTCTGTGCTCCAGGTAAACAAGCCTTCCAGGTTGTGGGTGGTGATGGCAACCTCAAGGCCCTTGTTTTCCACTTCTCCGATATTTCTTAAGGGGTTTGAGTTTCCGTAACCAACCACTGCAGGGACCTGTACATTCAGCAACAGGTCTGAAGTGATTTTCCGGTACCAGTCAAAGGAAACAAAAATCCTGTTCTTAAATAAGCTCATATCCAGACCAAGATCTACCTGCGTGTTCTTTTCCCAGGTCAGATTCGAATTGCTCGGAGTGGAAGGGGCGACACCATTTACCACTACATTCCCCAGTACGTAATTGTAAGGGTTGAGTAAGCCGATAGAGGCATAGTTCGGGATGAGGAAGTTTCCGGTTTTACCCCAGCTTCCCCTGAATTTGAAATCGCTGATAAAGCGGAGCTTTTTCATGAAGGGCTCATCAGATACCCGCCATCCTGCAGAGAAGGAAGGGAAATAACCTACTTTATTTCCTTCTCCGAAACGGGAAGCACGGTCAGAACGAATAGTGGCGGTAAGCAGGTATTTGTCTTTAAAGGAATAGTTTACCCTGCCCAGGTAAGAAACCAATGCCCATTCTTCTTCTGTTGCAGTTCCACCAGTCACTTGTCCGCCGCTTACAGTTTGTACCAAATCGTCTGGAAAATTTTCTGCCTGTACCTGGTTCATCCGGATCTTATTCTTTTGGGCGGTATACCCCAGTACAGAAGATATATGGTGCTGTCCAAAAGTTTTGTCGTAGGAAAGGGTATTCTCTGCGAGCCAATTGGTTTCAAGAGAAGAATTGGACTGTCCAAAGGGTACGCCTACGGTGGCAGTGCGGTCCAGGAAAGCCTTCTCGCGATAGTATTTTCTATTGTAATTATTGATGTCTGTACCAACCATCAGCTTGTATTTTAATCCTTCAAGGATGCGGTATTCGGCATAGGCGTTGGCAAAGGTTCTGAATTGTGTCAGGTCGTCGTGAATATACCTTACTACAGCAAGGGGATTACTGGAAGCGGTCATATTGGTTGCTGTCCCGTTTTCGGTGTTCAGGTGGCTTTGGTTATTGGATTGGTTAATCGTACCGTCGGGAAGATAAGGGCTTACCTGTGGAGAGGTGACCAATGCAGTATATACTGCTCCGGGAGGGTCAGCAAAATAAGGTGCACTGGTAGAGCCTCTGGCCTGATCTGTAAAGGAAGGATTCAGGTTAACACCGATCCTAAGGTTTTTAACCGGATCAGATTCCAGGTTGATCCGGAAGCTATAGCGTTTGAAACCGGTTTTATCAATAATCCCAGCCTGGTTGAAATAATTTCCTGAAATGTAGTAGCCGAGTTTCTCTGCTCCTCCTGCAAGAGATACACTATAGTTTTGAACGGCGGCAGTTTTGAACAAAACATCCTGCCAGTCTGTATCTACCCCAGTTGGATTAATAAACGCCGTTGGAAGGTAGTAACTGGTATTGGTAGATTTGGTATACCTGACCGAATTGGGGTCGTTAATATTAGCCCCTGGAACGTCCTGTAGGTACGCATTGTTCTTAGCCTCCAATACATATTGACTAAGCTGGGCGGCATTCATCAGCTTTACTTTATTGGCCAGGGATTGTACGCCGTAGTAGGAATCGAAATTGACAGCGGTGGTGCCATCCCTTTTTCCTTTTTTAGTAGTAATGATGATAACGCCGTTAGAGCCTCTGGATCCGTAGATGGCCGCTGCGGCTGCATCCTTAAGTACTTCGACCGACTGGATATCTCCTGGGCTGATGGTGCCTAAAGGATTGGCCGGGGCAGGCCTGAAAGCAACCGTTCTGCGAGCGACATCTCCTTGTATAGCCGATTCTACGTTTTTGGAAACCGGAAAGCCGTCTACAACGTACAGGGGCTCATTTCCTGCGGAAATGGATCCGACACCCCGGACCCTGATGGTTGTGGCTGCACCAGGTTCACCACTGGGTTCTTGTACCTGTACACCCGCAATCTGGCCTTGTATGGCATTTTCAAAACTGGATACAGGAATGTCTTTGATGTTCTGAGCGGTAAGGGTCGAGATAGATCCGGTCAGATTTCTTTTTTGCTGGGTACCATATCCCACCACCACCACCTCGTTGAGTTTCTGCTGATCTGGCTGCAACATGACATTGACAAGAGATGCGCCCGTCAGCTGTACTTCTTTAGTCATATAGCTGATGTAGGAAAATACCAGAATTCCGTTTCCTGTTACCCTGATACTGTATTTTCCACTGGCATCCGTTGCCGCAGTGGTGCTGGTACCTTTCAGTTTAACCGATACACCGGGAATGGATTCGCCGCTGATGGCATCAGTTACTTTTCCGGTTATGACCGTTTGTTTGTTTTGTAGCGATCCGGAGGAAGGTTCAGCCATGGTTTCTGTTCTGCCTTCTGCCTGTACAAAATCCGCTTCGGGAAAGGAGGGAAGGGCGGAGGTGTTCTTATCGTTGGTATTGATAATGTAAAATTGTTCCCCGATTTTTTTATAACTGATATTGCTTGGGCTCAGCAGGCTGGTCAGCGCGGTTTCTATGGTTTCTTTTTTGATCTCCCGTTTAACCGGGATCTTGATCTTTTCTACCTGCTTACTGTTGAACATGATGGAAACTTTATAGGCTTTTTCCAACTCTTTTAAAACATCTTTCAATGGTCTGAACTGTTCATTGACAGTAGGATAAGTTCGGACTTTAGTGCCTGTTGCATGGTAGGCAAAAGACTGGGCACGGGCATAGGCCAGCGAGTTGCCCACTATCAGGCAGATAGTGAGCAGGCGTAAAATGGTTACCATATGGGTTCGGTTTGGTTTAGGAATTAGGTTAATTTGATGTTACAATCAGTGTGTCTCCTTTTCTTATAAGTTCTAAGTGAAATATCTCCGACAGACCTTTGATCAACAGGTCTATGTTTTGGGTTGGAGCAGAACCGGATACGCTCATGTTCATCAGTTCTGGTTTTTCTACCTGAATATTCAGGCCGTAGGTATTATGTAACTGTTGCAACACCTCTTTAAGTCTGGTTTTTTCAAAGACGAGCCTGGAGGATTTCCAGGAAGAGTACATCTCCGGATCGACCACTTTTTTGATATAGGTATGTTGCGCGGGCTGGTACTCTACCAGGTCGCCAGGTTTCATGGTAATCACCTTTTCCCTTGCAGGATCAGCAGTTTCCATACGAAGGGCGATTTTACCGGAATTCAATACTACTCTGGTTTCCTCTTTTCTTTTGGATACGTTGAATTCAGTTCCCAGTACCTGCACAGAAGAATGATCGTTCATGCGAACAAAGAATTTCTGATCGGTTTTGGTATGTTTTACCGAAAAATAAGCTTCTCCGTCCATATTGACCTCTCGGTCGCCACTTGATGACCAGTGTTTACGGAAGCTTAGCCGGGTATTTCCATTCAAAAGAACCACAGAACTATCCGGAAGTACAATTCTTGCGGTCTCTCCGTATTTGGTGGTGTAGCTGATCATGCGGTGGTAGTCTTTCAGAAACAGGATGCCAGCTGCTGCAACCAGGAGCAGTACTGCGGCAGCGGCCAACAGTTTTGGGCTGAAAAGAGTAAATTTCCTTTCTGGCTGGATTTGTATATCTTCTTCCAGAAGAGGTTCAAGCTTCTTCCAGGCTGCATCTATCCGTTCCAGATCGTTTTTATATTTCTTCTTCATCTGCTGTTCCTTTTATACTAAGACGGTACTCTTGTTATAATGTACTGGAAAAAGTTAAATTATTTTGTATTATTTTTTTTTGTGTCTGTTTCCCGGAGCCAGTAGAGCAAATAAGGCACATTGTAAGCATGGGTCCAGCCAAAGACGCGTAAAGCATTTCTGACATCCCACTCTGCATATTCTTTTTCGGGATCCTGTGGGAAATGGCTGACTTGCAGCAGGGTTTCTGCCAGTTGCTTTTGCGTGGCGGGATCACCGAACTTGATCTTCGCCTGATCTGTTTTGAGTACTTCCGCACGTTTTAATGCAGTATCGAGATAGCTTTTGTCTTTAGTGAATTCATAGCCAACCAGTAAACTGTGTATAGAGGAAAGGTAGGATTCAAAGAAATAGCTAACGGGTTCATTGTCCCGGACCGATCTGGCATGTTTCAACAAGGCAGCTTTTACTTTTTCATCTTTGGTGATCTGGTAGTATTTTTTCAGTCCTTGTGAGGCATAGACCTGAGAATATCCGTAACGGTCTACAACCAGGCTGTTGTTTTGCTCCGTGCCATTTTGCAGACGAAGCATCTGCGCTACGCGATCCTGGAGATCGGGCAGGTATTTTGGGTCTTTAGTGGCATCCCAGACTTCTGTCATGTTCCATACAGAAAGGTACAGACGTCTTCCGGTGAGATCATGATCTCCCCAAATGCGTTTGATATAGGTATCTGCAGTCTGTTTGGCCACATCCAGGCCACGGTGGTCTCCGGAGATGTAGTAATCTGCCAGCCAGCCTTGTACCCAGACATGAGCACTGAGTACAGCTGTCCAGTGCTGATCTCCATGCCTTTTGCCAATGCCCAGATAAGGGGTGGTAATGTCATCCATTTCCTGGTTCTGGAAATAATCAAGCGAGGGATTGGTGTCGCCGAAGTAGGTTGGCTTTTTAGGCCAGTGGATATTGTCTACATCCATCGTATGTTTACTGGTGGCCTGGGCAGCTTTGTAGAAACGGGG
>NZ_DATMRL010000240.1:0-9980 GCF_035566355.1 Pedobacter sp. | reverse complement strand
ACGAAAAAAATATCCGTCCCATATCTAGCGGCTCCAGATCTCCCACGAACGTTCAGCCTGCAGGTACAACATCTCCATACCATTTTTTACTGAAGCACCAGCCGCAGCAGCCCGCCGTAAAAACAGGGTTTCCTCCGGATTATAAACCAAGTCATAGGCCAGATGATGATCAGTTAGGCAGGCATAAGGTATATCTGGACAGCTTTCAATATTTGGCGACATCCCCAATGGGGTTGTATTGATTAAAATATGATGTGTATCCAGAAGTGATTCCGTCACATCATGATATAAAAAACATCCCTCCGCAGGCGTTCTTACTACAGAAATAAATTCAATTCCCAGTTTCCGAAGCACATATTTTACCGCTTTAGCAGCCCCCCCATCCCCAAAAACCAATGCCTTTTGATGATGAGCTTTTAAAAAAGGCCTGAGGGAGGTTTCAAATCCATAAGCATCGGTATTATATCCTTTCAGATAACGTTTACCGTTTATGGATTCAATAGAGATACAATTGACTGCACCAATTCCTGCAGCAGCCTCTTCCATCTCCTGCAAATAAGGCAGAACCTGAACCTTATATGGAATGGTAACGTTTAGGCCCCGCAAATCAGGTTTGTCCAATAAGGGTTCCAGTAACTCGATTTTTTCCAAAGGAAACAATTCATACCTGCAGTCCAAAATATGCTCCTGTTCAAACTTTTCAGTAAAGTGTTTTTTGGAAAAAGAGTGCGACAAAGGATAACCTATTAACCCAAATGTTCTCATCCTGTTGATATGAATCTTTATAATAAAAACCGGCCAGACCGGCTATTTATTTGTTTAAATTAAGAAAATGATCAAATGTATCTCCCCTAAGGCCCAGACGAATGGTCTCCAATGGAATAACTTCGGCCGGAGCAATATTGCCCAGGTTTACATTTGTTCCAATCAGCTTAATGAACCACACCTGCTGCTCTTTCTGAGGTGCTTCCCAGATAATAGTTTCTTCAGGTATCTGTGTAAGTATTTCATCTACCAGGCCTTCACGTACCTCTCCGGAGTCCCTGTAAATTCCAACATTTCCTCCTTCTCTCGCCTCCGCAATAACTTTCCACGAACCGGCCTCAATTTCCGCATTCATCAGTTTGATCCATTTATAAGGAGCAAATATCTTTTTCGCATCTTTTGATCCTACCTCCGAAATTACAGTTACCTGCTTCGACAGCTTGTGGATAAATTCGCATTTCTCATCGTGTTCAATCGTGATAGAACCATCTGAGACTTCTGCGTACTCCATCCCGAACTGATCCAGAACTCTGCAGTAATCATCAAACTGATTTCTAATCACAAAAGCTTCAAACAATGTTCCTCCAAAATAGGTAGGTATACCCGCGCTTTTATAAATCGCCAGTTTCTCTTTCAAATTAGGCGTAACAAACGAAGTCGCCCATCCAAATTTAACAATATCAGTATGTATACCGGCAACATCAATAAAATCTTCCGTCTGCCTCAAGCTTAAACCCTTATCCATAACCATTGTTATGCCTTTCTGGCGAGGTTTAACAGGACGTACGGGTATATTATTTAAAGGATAGTTCATATATTCTGCAAAGGTGAAAAAAAAATAGACTGCTTTTATCAGCTTTATCTAATAAAAGGGGATTTTTTTTATTTTATGTATTTGCTGATCACCTCTATAATTGGCCCATTGTCCTGTAATTGCGGCAAATATTCAAACAGAATATAATGTTTATCCGGATCCGTATTTAAAGCTGTTTCCAGGTAAATAAGTGCTTCCTTATGCTCCCCAAGTGCAAAAAGATAAGCCACCATCCGATAATACAATTCCGCGGCGTCCGGATTATTCTTAATGGCCTCGGAGATCGTTTCGGCAGCTTCATTTAATTTTCCCTGTTCATATAACACCGTTGAAAAATCAAGCCACGCCTCCACATCCAGCGGATTATATTCTAAAACTTTGTCGTAAGCTTCAATAGAATTGTCTATCTGCCCAAGTTTATAGTAGGCATCTGCCATCGCGAACCAGAAATCAGGATTTTCTCCGTCAAGCTCAATCGCTTTTTTATAGAAATGTAAAGATTCAAAATAACGCTCTTCAAAATTAAGTGTTACCCCAATGCCAAACCAGGCATCGGCCATCTTCATATCCATTTTCACCGATTTCTTATAATAAGAACGGGCCTCATCCATTTTCTCGAGTTTTTCATAACACTCTCCTATGGCGCAATAGGTATCAGCGTTCGGCTTTTCGTATTCAAAAGTTTGTCTGTAAACCTCTATGGCTTCTGCATAACGGTCCAGTTGAACCAAAGCATTTCCTTTGTTGTAGTAGGCAGAAGCAAAATTATCCTTGATCAGAATAGCGTAATCGTAAGCGTCAATAGCCTTCTCAAACAAATCAAGCTTATGATAAGAATTGGCCAGGTTATACCATGCCGCATAAGAATAAGGATCGTTGTCGATATATTCTTTGTAGAACTGTATGCTTTCTTCCTGTTTATCCAGGATGTCATAACAAAAAGCCAGCTCATACAAGCCATCCTTGTTTTCCATATTCTGCTCCAGGCTCTGCTTGATGTAAACAATCGCCTTCTCGTAATCGAGCATATTCTGATAAACATAAGCAATCTGCAACAAGATCTCATCTGTTGTTTCCGCAAAACCCAGGGCCTTCTGAAAGTTTTCCAGGGCTTCATGGTAGCGTTCCAGACTGTTGTAAATATTCCCCCTCAGAATATAAATCTCTGCTTCCGAAGCTTCCAGCATTTCTGCTTTTTCCAAAGCAAGGAAAGCGCGTTCTATCTGATCCGTAATAAATAACAGCTGTGCCTGTTTCACCAGGAAAACCGCCGCATAAGGATGCTGGTTTAGTGCATATTCAATCACCTGCAGGGCCTTTACCGGGTCGCTCTTTTCAATATAATAATCAATGATGTTCTCAAAGGCCTGGGCATCAAAAAAGTACTGATCCTGGTTCCGTAACATCTCCTCGTAGCGCTCTACAGAACGTTGTGCGTCATCGCTAAAATCAAAGTAAAATTCCTCTTCCATGTATTGAATAATTAAAGAACAGTCCCCTTTTGTTTTAAATACATTATAAGTTTAGCTAATTAATTCTAGCTCCGGCGAAATAATTTTCAACATTCACACACTTAAAATTATAATCAACTGATAAATTTGTAGTTAGCTTAGATTTAAAGGAGAGTTAAAATACAGCAAATTCATTGCCGTCTGTTCAGAATTCAGTACAAAGAAACAAAACATAATTTCAAACCCGGTAATATTCCCGTCAAGAAATCCAAGGGTTCCATTTTTATTAAAGCCCAACCAGGCATCTTTGTTTATATTTGTTTAGAAGGACATTACAACAGACAAGAACCGATGAAACCCATCATGTGCAGAAATACATAAACCGATAGGAATAGAATTTGGTAGCACATGATAGCATCATCACCATTAAAATAAAATTATATTCTGATGAAAAAAGAGATCAGTACGGTATTGAAGAACTTAAGCATTTTAGATGTAAACCCAGCCTACAGCACTGGAAGCAACTGGGGAGCTGCCTCCGGAGCAAAAACCATGGAGAGTTTTTCTCCTGTTGACGGTAAAAAGATAGCCGACATCCAGGTGGCCACAGCCGAAGATTACGAAAACGTAATGAAAACTGCGGAACAAGCCTTTCTGAAATGGCGAAATGTTCCTGCACCTAAAAGAGGGGATATTGTTCGCCAGCTTGGAGATGCATTACGGGCCCATAAAGAAGACCTCGGTACCTTAGTATCCTATGAAATGGGTAAAAGCTTACAGGAGGGCTTTGGCGAAGTACAGGAAATGATCGATATATGCGATTTTGCGGTTGGCCTCTCCAGACAACTATATGGCTTAACCATGCATTCGGAGAGACCCAGTCACCGGATGTATGAGCAGTGGCACCCGCTGGGCGTTGTCGGCATCATTTCTGCTTTCAATTTTCCAGTAGCGGTATGGAGCTGGAACGCAGCCCTGGCCTTGGTTTGCGGCAATGTATGTGTATGGAAACCTTCTTCTAAAACGCCCCTTTGCGCAGTGGCCTGCCAGCACATTCTTGCCGGCGTTTTAAAAGCAAACGATTTGCCCGAAGGGATCAGTTCACTGCTGATCGGAAATG
The DNA here is from genome assembly GCF_035566355.1 of Pedobacter sp. Taxonomy (GTDB): domain Bacteria; phylum Bacteroidota; class Bacteroidia; order Sphingobacteriales; family Sphingobacteriaceae; genus Pedobacter. The sequence goes on along the minus strand of NZ_DATMRL010000240.1, from coordinate 5,830 downwards.
CTGTAGGTGATATGATGAACAATGACAAACGTATCCCATTGGTTTCCTTTACCGGCTCTACACGGATTGGCCGACATGTATCCTCTACAGTTGCAGGCCGTTTCGGCCGGACTATTCTGGAGCTGGGCGGAAACAACGCCATCATAATATCTAAAGACGCGGATCTTGATATGTCCATCATAGGTGCTGTTTTTGGTGCGGTAGGTACCGCCGGACAAAGATGTACATCTACCAGACGCCTGATCATTCATGAAGACATTTATGATACCTTCAGGGATAAACTGGTTAGGTCCTATGGACAACTTAGAATAGGCGATCCACTTGACCAGCACAACCATGTAGGTCCGCTTATTGACACCGCAGCAGTAGATATGTATCAGAAGGCCATTGAAAAAGGAGTTTCTGAAGGAGCAAAATTCATTGTAGAGGGAGGCGTTCTTAAGGGAGATCAATATGTTTCAGGCTGTTATGTAAAACCTTGTGTGGCCGAAGTTGAAAATCATTATGAGATTGTTCAGGAAGAAACCTTTGCCCCGATCCTTTACCTGATCAAATACAAGACCCTCGACCAGGCCATAGCCCTTCAAAATGGTGTCCCGCAAGGACTTTCCTCTGCAATAATGACCTTAAACCTTCGCGAAGCAGAACAATTCTTATCCGTTAACGGATCCGACTGCGGAATTGCCAATGTCAACATTGGAACGTCAGGAGCCGAGATCGGCGGGGCTTTTGGCGGAGAAAAAGAAACCGGAGGAGGAAGAGAAAGCGGATCAGATGCCTGGAAAGGTTATATGCGCAGACAAACCAACACAATTAACTACTCAAACACCCTTCCTCTGGCACAAGGAATCAAATTTGACCTGTAAAATCAGAACAAAATAACAAGAGAAGAATAAACACCTGTTTTTTTTAAAAGCGGCCTTTTCAAGGCCGCTTTTTTTGTATTTCAACTGCGTTATTTCATCTATTTTAAAAAATGGCTTTTCTTCTATATACTTTTTTTTGAAAGCATTTCAATTTGATGTAAGTTTAAAGATTTTTATATGCTTATCCTCCTTTTGTTTTAACTTTTTAACCTATGTTACGCGTAGATAGCTCCAAACCATGTAAAATCGTTTATTCCTTATGCAAACATGAGTTTTTAGGCTATGTAATTGAGCCTCATATGGTTCAACTTAATCCACAGGGCGATTTTTCTCTAACCTATCAACGTCTTTTTAGCCATACCGCTAAAGAATTTGCCCGCCACCTGTCTGAAACAGATCTGAAGATGATCAAAATCCTCGACGAGACGGAACAAGACTATATCATTAAAAAATACCATAAGAAACAAATCCGGCCACTGGAGTTTTTCAGTAAATTCTTTGATGAGAAATTTTACGACACCGTACGCCCAAAGATTGAAAAAAAACTTACAGAGGTTTTATCTATTCTTGCCGTTACCGACTCCTTATATCTGATGGGAAAAGACGGATGGCCGGCAGAAAGAGAAATTGAAATTGCTGCTGAGCCCGCTACTATTCTTTTCCATTTTAGAAGAAACGAAACCGAAACCCGTTATTTCCCAACGATAAAATATCAGGGAATGCGTATAGATTTTATGTTTAAAGAAGCGCAGGTAGTCAGTAACCAACCTGCCTGGCTACTTTTAAATGACGTACTGTATTTTTTCGAACAGGATATAGAGGGTAAAAAGCTGCAACCTTTTCTCAACAAGCGTTTTATTACCATACCAAAAGCCACTGAAGGTGCCTATTTTGAGAAGTTTGTTGCCCCCCTGATCGAGAAATATCATGTATATGCAGAAGGCTTTGAAATCAAAACAGAAAAACACGAACCTGTAGCCATTCTGAAAATCATCTACGTAGAAGGTGGGATTTCACAACTGCAATTATACTTCAGGTATGGTTCATACGCCTTCGCCATGGACAATGAACGCAAGGTAACCGTCAGAGTCCATAAAACAGAAGACAACTATATATTTACCAGGATCAAAAGAAATACAGACTGGGAAAAGAGCAAATTCAATGAATTGCTCAAATCTGGGTTAAAGAAAACAAGTGCTTTATTCCATAATCTGGAACTACACGATCCAGGAGAACAAGAGGATAAATCCTATGGCTTGCTCAACTGGGTTAACGAACATTTAGAAGAACTCAGGGAAAAGGGTTATGAAGTAGAGCAGGCTACGGGAACTAAACGCTTCCTTTTCGCCACAAATAAAATTGACTTTGAGGTCAGCGAAAACAACGATTGGTTTGACATCAATGCCATTGTGTATTTTGGCAACCATCCAATTCCGTTTTTGGCACTTAAACAGCATATCCTTCAGAAAAAAAGAGAATTCATCCTTCCAGATGGCTCGATCGCAATTATTCCAGACAAATGGCTCAGTAAATATGGAACCTTGTTCAGCCTCTCGGAAGGCAGTAAGTCGCTGAAATTAAAAAAACATCATATAGGATTGCTTAATGATCTTTCTGAAGACAGTATTACCAATGTCACGCTCAACCGTAAACTTCAAAAACTAAATGACTTTGAAAACATCTCCGACATTCAAATGCCAGAGCACTTCAAAGGAGATCTTAGGAGTTACCAAAAGGCCGGCTATAACTGGTTCAGCTTCTTAAGAGAGTATAATTTTGGAGGCTGCCTTGCAGACGATATGGGATTAGGTAAAACCATTCAAACATTGGCCCTGCTACAGAAACAAAAAGAAGACAATGAGAGAAATGCCACCCCGGGCACCTCCCTCATCATCATGCCGACCTCTTTAATTTACAACTGGCTAAACGAAGCCAAAAAATTCACCCCTAAATTAAAAATCCTTTCCCATACAGGAAGTTCGAGGAATAAAGATGTAAGCCAGTTCATTCGGTATGATGTGGTCATTACCACCTATGGCATCACCCGGGTTGATATTGCCCTGATGAAAGATTTCTATTTCAACTATATTATACTGGATGAGAGTCAAAACATCAAAAACCCCTCCTCCAAATCCTTTAAGTCTGTCAGGTCTTTAAAATCGAAACACAGACTAATCCTGAGCGGTACACCTGTAGAAAACTCGGTAGGCGACCTATGGACTCAACTCACCTTTCTAAATCCAGGCCTTCTAGGTACCCAGGCCTTCTTTAACGAAGAGTATGTGCAGGCCATCGAAAAGAAGAAGGATGAAGAAAAAGCCAGAAAACTCCAGGCCATCATTAAACCCTTTGTTTTAAGAAGAACAAAAGAACAGGTTGCTGAAGAGTTACCTGCCAAAACTGAACAGGTTTTCTACTGTGATATGAGTGAAGATCAGGCCAGCTATTACGAAAAAACAAAGTCGGCTTATCGTAACGATCTCCTCAGCAGCATGGACGATGGCACCTATGCGAAAAAACAGGTCCAGCTTTTGCAGGGCCTTACCGCACTTCGGCAGCTTGCCAACCATCCATCGATGATAGACGATACCTATACCTCAGATTCCGGAAAATTCGAAAGCATAGTACACACCCTGGACAATGTGCTTAAAGGAGGCCATAAAGTATTGATCTTTTCTCAATTCGTGAAGCACCTGAGTATATTTAAGCGTCATCTGGAAAATGAACATATTCCCTATGCCTATTTAGACGGATCCACAAAAAACAGAGGCGAAATCGTAGCCGAATTCCAACAAGATGAAAACCTTAAAGTCTTCCTGATCTCTATCAAAGCGGGTGGAGTAGGTCTGAATCTGACTCAGGCAGATTATGTATTTATCCTTGATCCCTGGTGGAACCCGGCCGTAGAGCAGCAGGCCATTGACCGGACACACCGGATTGGCCAGGACAAAAAAGTGTTTATCTATAAATTCATTACACGAGATACCGTAGAAGAAAAAATTCTTTCCCTGCAAAACCGAAAGAAAAGACTGGCCAGTTCCCTGATCACTACAGAAGAAAGCTTCTTTAAATCCTTAAGCAAAGAAGATATCCGGGAGCTGCTCAACTAAGCCTTTCTTTTCAGGAGTTTTAAATACGTTTCCCGGTCAATCATTTCTGCCCCAAGGCTCATCAAATGATCATTGGGCATCTGACAGTCTATCATTAGCCATCGGCTCTGTTCACAAAGCCAGATCAGGGCACTCTTTGAAGCATTACTCACCAGGCTGAACATGCTTTCCCCGCAAAAAACACGGTTAACAAGAATTCCGTACAAGCCGCCGACCAGTTTATCGCCCTGCCAGACTTCCACACTGTGAGCATAACCATTTATATGCAGATTGATATAAGCCTCCTGCATTTCGGAAGTGATCCAGGTGCCATTCTGATCCTTGCGCTCCACAGAAGCACAATGCATAATCACTTCTTTAAATGCCTCGTTCATACTGATCCGGAATACCCCATCTTTAAAGATCTTCTTCATACTTTTACTGACCTTAAGATTTTCAGGGAAAATCACACAACGTTCATGAGGAGAAAACCAGCAGATCGGGTCATCTTCACTGAACCAGGGAAAGATTCCGTTCTCATAGGCCAGCAGTAAGCGTTCCATATGCAGATCACCCCCAATTGCCAGCAATCCATCAGGATCGGCAAGTGCAGGATCGGGAAATACAATCTCATCTTCCAGCAGTTTGAAAACCATATGCAATATTAAAACATAAACCCGATAGGATTAAAATAAACAGATCAACTTAATGTAACTAAATTTATTAATTTCCATCTTAATAAAAAGAGTGTACAATGAATTTTATAGGCAACATCATCTGGATCATCTTCGGTGGTTTTTTTATTTTTCTCGAATATATTTTCGGTGGTCTGATCCTGTGCCTCACCATCGTTGGCATCCCCTTTGGACTTCAATGCTTCAAATTTGCATTTGTTGGCCTGGCCCCCTTTGGTGTCCGTATTACGGATACTTCATCCAACACAGGTTGTCTTTCTACCATCATGAACATCATTTGGCTATTCTTTGGAGGATTTTGGATTGCGCTTACCCATTTATTTTTCGGCATTCTCCTTTGCCTTACCATTATAGGCATCCCCTTTGGCAGACAGCATTTCAAACTCATGAATCTCGCGTTCTCCCCTTTTGGAAAATCAATAAGCTAGGCCTTCTTTTCACTTTTTATTGAAAAGCTTTAAACTTATCTGTAAAAACGGAGTCTTACCCAGACATCAAGTTCCTATTGCTATGGAGAAAAAGGAAAACTTCTTTAAAGTCAAGCACCTCTACAACCGGGCAGGATTCGGAATTGCGTATCCTGAGCTGGAACACCTCAGCAGAAAAAATCTGCATAAATCCATCAAAGAACTCTTCTCCAATGCTCAAAAAATCACCGATCTGAACACCGTGGATGCTTCCGAAACCCGGCAACAATTGCTCATGCAGGCAGGTCTGAACGGAAAAAAAGACTTCAGTCCGGAAGAAAAAGAACAGCGGCAGGAAATTATCCGGAAGATCAGCCAGAAAGGAAGAGACCTCAACATTGAATGGATCCAGAGGATGATCACTACAGATGCACCTTTACTGGAGAAGATGACTTTGTTCTGGCATTGCCATTTTGCCTGCCGTTCAGGTAACCCTTTATATTCTCAGCAACTCAATAACATTCAAAGGAAATATGCCTTGGGAAGCTTTAAAACATTACTGACAGAGGTTTCCAAATCGCCTGCAATGCTGCAGTACCTCAATAACCAGCAAAACAGAAAGAACCACCCCAATGAAAATTTCGCAAGGGAACTGATGGAATTGTTTACCATTGGCCGGGGCAATTATACCGAACAAGACATCCGGGAGTCTGCCAGAGCATTTACCGGCTGGACTTATAATAAAGATGGGGATTTCGAATTCAAACCCAACA
>NZ_DATMRL010000239.1:0-4779 GCF_035566355.1 Pedobacter sp. | reverse complement strand
TCGGCGGTACATCTGGATATAGATGTGCAGGATCTGGATTGTGATTTCTTCGCATTTTCGGCGCATAAGGTATATGGCCCGACAGGTATAGGTGTGCTTTATGGTAAAAAGGAATTGCTGGACAGTATGCCCGTTTTTCAGGGTGGCGGAGAAATGATCAAAGAAGTGACCTTTGAAAAAACAACCTATAATGATCTTCCTTATAAATATGAAGCCGGCACACCAAACATTGCAGATACCATTGCCTTCAAAACAGCTTTGGATTTTGTAAAAGAAATTGGTAAAGCATCTATCAGGGAACATGAAAACAATTTATTGGATTATGCTACTGCACAACTACAACAAATTCCGGGACTTCGGATCATTGGTGAAGCCAGGGAAAAAGTAAGTTTAGTCTCTTTTGTTATCAAAGGCATCCACCCCCAGGACATTGGCATCATTCTGGATAATATGGGCATTGCTGTGCGAACCGGTCATCATTGCACTCAACCCTTGATGAAACGTTTTGGAATTCCAGGTACGGTAAGAGCCTCTTTTGCTCTATACAACACCAGAGATGAAATAGATATACTGATCAATGGTCTGCAAAAGGCCATAAAAATGTTATTGTAATGAGTAAAAAATCCATCATAGAAACGGAGCAGGAGATTATAGATGATTTCTCTTTATTTGATTCCTGGGAAGATAAATATGAATATATTATTGACCTGGGAAAAAAACTGCCGCTTCTGGAAGAACAATATAAAACAGAAGAAAATAAGATTAAGGGCTGCCAATCTACAGTTTGGCTGGTGGCCAGCTTTCGGGATGGGAAGGTCTTCTTTAAAGCCGACAGTGATGCGGTGATTGTTAAAGGCCTGGTCAGTATGCTGATCACCGTTCTTTCCGGACATCAGCCCGATGAAATTATTGCCGCTAAACTAGATTTTATCAGGGAAATAGGAATGTTTACCCATCTGGCACAAACCCGTTCTAATGGCTTACTTGCTATGATAAAACAAATGAAAAATTATGCGATTGCTTATAAAACGATCCAGGGAATAGAACAAAAGCAATAGATCATGGATAAAGAAGAGTTAAAACAAAAAGTAATTGACTGTCTGCAGACCATATATGACCCGGAAATACCCGTGAGCATTTATGAACTGGGACTCATCTACGAAACCGATATCCTTCCGCCATTAAACAATGTGCAGATTGTGATGACACTGACTGCTCCGGGATGCCCCGCGGCGCAGTCTATTCCACTGGAAGTGGAACAAAAGATTAAACAGATTGAAGGGGTTAATGAGGTCTCTGTAGTGGTGACCTGGGATCCGCCATGGACCAGGGATATGATGTCTGAAGCTGCACAGCTCGAATTAGGAATGTTATAGCACATAAATAAATTACCATGAAGATTACAGCCCAGGAAGAATATGGACTGCGGATATTGCTCCGTATTGCCAGATCGGACAGAGAGGAGGGACTAAGTATTCCTGCCATCAGCGAAGCAGAAGGCTTGTCTTCAGCCTATGTAGGCAAATTGACACGCATTTTGCGTTTATCGGGTTACATTAACAGTACGCCGGGTTATAAGGGTGGTTATATACTGGCCCGCAATCCCGAGCAGATCAATATCAATCAGGCCTTAAAAGCACTGGGAGGCTCTTTATTTGACAAAAGTTTTTGTGAAGAATATCCGGGTGCAGTTAAACTCTGTACCAATTCTATAGATTGTTCTGTACGGTCCCTTTGGCAAATGATACAACTTACAGTTGACCAGTTGCTGGATAAGGTTTCTTTACAGGACCTGATCAGCCCGGAACAGGAGTCTGGTTTCCTGCTCAAATCTATTCTGGAACAGAATTTGAAATAGATTTATCTATGCATATACCTCCATCTCCCGCTTTCACGTCTATTTTAGACAACGACTTTTACAAATTCACCATGCAGCAGGGCGTTATTCGTCTCTTTCCTGGTGCTAAAGCCCGCTATCAGTTCATCAACAGAGGAAAGCATATGTTCCCCGAAGGCTTCTCCCAGGCCCTGAGAGCAGCTGTTGACGCCATGGCCCAACTGAAGCTAAGTAAAGAGGAAAAGCACTTTCTACAGGTAACCTGCCCCTATCTTGATCCTGTTTACCTGGATTTTTTAGAAGGATACCGTTACAATCCTGAAGAAGTGCATATTGAGCAGCATGGGGAGCAGCTGGAGGTACATATTGAAGGCCTTTGGTACAGATCCATCTTATGGGAAGTACCGATCATGTCGTTAATATGTGAACTTTACTACACCATGACCGGCGCTGTCCGCATCAGCAACGAAGAAGTCATGGAGGTGACCAGAAAGAAAATTGAAAAATATAAGGCACTAGGGGTTACATTTGCGGAATTCGGCACCCGCAGGCGCTACTCCTACCAGGTACATCGCCTGGTGTTACAGGCTTTAAAAGAACATGGAGAAGGCTCCTTTATTGGAACCAGCAATGTCCATATGGCCATGTTATATCAAACTAAACCTATTGGAACACATGCCCATGAATGGTTCATGTTTCATGCGGCCCGTTACGGCTTTAAAATGGCCAATGCCACCGGGCTCGAAAATTGGGTCCGTGTGTACAGAGGCGATTTGGGTATTGCCCTTTCAGACACCTATACTACAGAGGTCTTTTTTAAACAGTTCGACAAGATGTTTTCAAAGCTTTTTGATGGCGTAAGACATGACAGTGGAGACCCGCTTCAGTTTGCAGACCAGGTCATCGGGCATTACAATAAGCTCGGTATTGATCCTAAAACAAAAGTCATTATTTTCTCTGACGGGTTAAATTATGATAAGGCGGCTCGCATTGCGCGTTATTGCCAGGGAAAAATCGGCCTTTCTTTTGGCATAGGAACAAACTTTACCAATGACGTGGGACCTCAGGCAATGAATATCGTGATCAAAATGACACAGGCACAACCGCAAGATGGGGAGTGGACAGATGTGGTGAAACTTTCAGATGAACATGGTAAATATACGGGAAGTGAAAAAATGATTGGCCTGGCCAAAACCATACTTGAAATCAAAGAATAATATTTTAATTTATAGAGGCTGTTCTCAGGGAACAGGGCAAAAAACATGAGGATCTACCAGCAGAGTTTAAGACTGAAAGAGAGAAAAAGAGGCTTTCATTTGATTACAGAAGAAGTAACTAATGGTTTACCAGAGATCAGTGAAATTGATAAGGGTTCCTGCCAGATATTTATACAGCATACCTCTGCCTCTTTAACGATCAATGAAAATGCCGACCCAACGGTTAGAAAAGATTTTGAGATGTTTTTTAACAAGACTGTCCCGGAGAATGATCCGGATTATCTTCATGATGACGAGGGACCTGATGATATGCCGGCACATCTTAAGGCAGCGCTGCTTGGAAACTCCTTAACCATTCCCATCCGTCATGGAAAGCTGGCATTAGGCATCTGGCAGGGTATTTATTTATGTGAGCACCGGGATTACGGAGGCCCAAGGAATTTAGTGATTACTGCTTTTGGGGAATAGCCAAGCTGCTTTTTACCAACTCAATATTTTTGCTTTTACGGTCGGACTGTACAAAGCTCGAAGCAATTCCACGGGCATTTACTCTCGAAATAACCGCCCTGTTTACTTCTTCCAGCCTGATTATGGCTGCTGCACCACTTGTAGATGGAATATTCCAGTCTTTCAGTAAAATATCTTTGCCATCTTCGCAGACAAAGGCCGGCCTTAATTCATTACTGTCCAGCTTAAAAGAGATATTCATCAATTTTAAACCTTCTACATGCCTGGCCCAAATCCCATAGGCTGGAATTGTTGGCCCAAAGGTTTTGACTTCGGGATACTGGTCGACCGCTTCAGGAACCTTCCATAGCGCATGTTCTGCCGTACCACCCCCTGCAAGGGCAATATCAATATTTTCCAGGGTTAAATTTTTTACTGGATGCCCCGGAATGCCTGTAATCAGTATACCAGAAGCTGGTGTGAGTTGTGCTATGGCTGAAGCTTTTGCTTTTACATTTCTAATGGTTACATTTTCCAAAGTACCTGTTTGTTGCTGTATGTCTGTTTTTTTTCTGAATACACTCAACCTGGAGCCTAATCGAATTAATATTGGTGTTTTCACCTCTACCATGGTTATATTAAAAATTTCTACGTTGCGCAGATGTGCACCGTCTACTGTAAGTAATTTAATTCCACCATTACTGGTATTATAAATATAACAATCTGAAATTCTGATATTTTCAAAGGCTGCCATAGATTCTGTTCCCATTTTAATGGCGGCCTGATTACTCTTCAGTCGCATACCTGAAACCTGTATATTGCTGCAGGCCATTTTACTGGAGGTTGTTTTGAAGCATAGCGCATCATCCCCGCTTTCTATATCACAGTTCTGAATTTTAACATTCTGGCAACCGTCTATATCAATCCCATCGTTATGGGCTACCCCGTAACTTACAATCTTTACCTTATTGATGCTGATGTTTCTGCTTTGAAAATAATGAGAGGTCCAGGCACCTGCATATTGCAGGGTTACGTCTTTGAGCCGGACATCTGTACAGCGTACAACCCTCAGCAAGAATGGCCTTCTTCCCCATCGTTGTCCTTCGGGGCGGGTATCTTTTAAAATATGACGCGCTTTAAGTGCTGTGCCCTGACCATCAATAATTCCTTCGCCTTCTATTCCTATATGTTGCACGTCAATTGCAGCAACCAGCGCCCAGCCTACATCTATCCCCAGTCCTTCTGTAAAAGGATCCAGGTTCTTATAATCTTCTATAG
>NZ_DATMRL010000238.1:0-4392 GCF_035566355.1 Pedobacter sp. | reverse complement strand
GATTTCCTTGGGCGTCAAAAATTTATCAAGGTCAAGTTGGTTGGCATTCGACATAAACACGACATACTTATTAAAAGTCGAGTTATATTTGATAAGGTTTTCAGTCATGCCAGGAATACTGTCGTAATAATACACCCATTTCAGGTTGATGTTAGGCTTAAACCGTAAATAAGGCTCCCAACGGGCGATATCTGCAATACGGTCACTTGGGCTTGCCCTGTTATAGGAATCTTCGATTCCATTGACGTATTCTGTCATTTCAATCGGCCCGTCACCTAATTTTTTAAGGAGCTCCTGACTGGCCTTAGTGAGCGTGTTTGTTTTGGTGGCCGTCGCATCATAATAACCGATCATGGGCTGGCGTGAACTGATATAAGTAATGCTTAAGGCAACCACTGTGATCAGCGCATATCGCCCAACCTGTTTGAAGGTAGATTTTAAGACCCTTTCCATTTCCAGTTTAGTAATGGTAAAAGCCAGGAACATCCCGGTGATGGCCAGATAATAAATGACGTCACGGGTATTGAGTAATCCGGCCATCATGCGTTCCGCACGACTGGGCATAGATAAACTAAAGGTCAGATCGCGTACAAAATCCATATCTTGTCCAACTGTCCCAATATAATTCATAAAGGCCAGTACCACAAAGGTACTGATGGCTGCTACAGCCTGGTAAGAGGTTAAGCTGGACACAAAGATCCCGATCGCTGCATAGGCGTTGATCAGCAAATAAGCTGCAAACAAAGCCACCAGAATATGCGGATAATCAAAATGCGGGATCAGGGGAGCCGCGCCTATAACAAACAGGCTCAAAACACCTATGATGACCAGGTTATAGGTCAGCATGGCCGCGAATTTACCGTACACCACATGCCTGAGCTTTACGGGGGAAGAATAGAGTAATTTGATACTGCCGCTGCTGGTCTCCCGACTAATGATGCCCATCGTAATCAGTGGAATATATAAGTACAGACTACTTAAAATATGGACAAAAAGCCCCAGATTATCAGAATCTGTAAACAGAGAACCGGTTAAAAAAGGACCGCCTTTTGTGCGTTCCAAACCAGACATAGCACCTGTAAAGCTCAGACTGACCTGCACAAACAGGATGATCATCAGCAGCCAGGCAATCGGGGAATAAAACAGCAGGCTGAGCTCCAGCCTGGCTATTTGTATGATTTTCTTCATCTCTATAAAATTTATTTTTTTTCTGGCATCAGTACCAGTCTCACATAGTTTTGATCCTGAATATATTTTGCCGCCGTCTGCTGTGCGGTTTTTACCGTAACGCCGTTTAGCGCCGCATCGTAATCATAGAATTGGGCCAGCGGCTCTTTATTCATCACCTGTGAGGTCAGGTAATCCAGCCAAAAAGCATTATTGGTCGAGCCGGTCTGTAACCCTACCTTTCGGGCTGCCTTAAACTTCTGCAGGTTTTCTGCTGATGGCCCCGAAGTCCTCATCTTGTTCACTTCTTCTCTCGCTGAAGCAATCAGCTTTTCAGTATTCTGCGGTGCACAATCAAATGTAATGATCAGGCTAAATCTGCTTTTCAGGTATTTAGACATGTTCATCTGTACATTGGGTGTATAGGTTCCACCCTGCTGGTCCCTTAGCCTTTGGGTCAGGCTGATCTTCAGTGCATCGGCCACAGCATTCATGTTGACCGTATTCTGAAAATTATAGTCAAAATCGCCTGAATAGGTCAAAACGACACTTGATTTTTGCTCACTGCCCAGGTACACCGTCTTAGAAATCTGGCCTGCCGGAATATGAATACCCACATCCCGCGCGGTTTCCTGTAGATTTTTAGCCGGTAAAGAGCCCAGGTATTTTTCGATTAAAGGTCTTAGAGTTCCTTCATCCAGATTACCGACGAAAAGAAAGGTAAATCCCGAAGCATCAGCAAAACGCTCTTTATAGATCTCAAAGGTCTTGTCCAGTTTAATTTGTGCCAGGCTCGCAGTATTTTGTGGCCTTTTACGCACGTGATAATTTCCTAAAACCAGGTTTACTGTATCCATAAATACTTTAGAGCGGTCATTTCCGGTGGTCGCCAGTTCTTCTTTAGTCCTCTCAATCAGTGTGGTGAAGGTTTCCTCATTTTTACGGGGCTCGGCAAAATAAGCATACAACAGCTCCATTGTGGTTTGCAGATCCTGTGGGGTAGTCATCCCGCTAAAGCCCTGGTATTCGTCTACGATGAACGGACTGATCTGTACTTTTTTACCTGCCAGAAACTTACCCAGCTGCAGCGCATCATAATTTCCAGCTCCTGCAGCCATAGTTAACTTAGCCGCATTGATGGCGCTTAGGTAATCCGCATCTGAAGATAAACTCGCCCCCCCTGCCGCAATACCTTTGATCAAAATCTGGTCATTTTGGAAATTGGTCTTTTTTAACAGTACGGTCATTCCATTACTTAGCATTAACTTTTGTATACCGGCAGCTTTAATTTCTTCAGTTGATTTGATCTTTCCGGGTGTAGGTTCAACCTTCAGCAAAGGAAGATCTTGTGTATCTTCTTCTGCATCAGGCAGGCTTTGCGTATAAACATTCTCTATCCAGCGATCCACTGTCGCCGCGTCGGGCAGGAACCCTTTATTGTGTTCAGATCCTTTGACGATAATATCCCGGTCTTTAGACTTCAGATAAGTAACCATCAGGCCATTGATCTCCTCTAAAGTAATGTCAGGAAGCAACTCGGAAGTCAGTTTAGATTCTTCTTCAATGCTTTGCGGTACATTCCCGGTCAGGAAGTGCTGCAGGTAGGGTTTAATGAGCACCTCTGAGGCCGTTTTGTCTTTCTCGCTCAGCGCATCGGCCATCTTTTGCTGATGACTCTTTTTCACCCTTTCGAGTTCTCCTTTAGTGAACCCTTGTTCCTGTATTTTACGCAATTCCAGCCATACACTCTTCAGCGCCTGTTCGGTCTCTGCCGGCTTGGTGCTCACACCAACTGAAAAAGAGCCTAATCCACCAGAAAGCGTCGAAAAACCAGCAAGAGATATTCCTCTGAACCTGTTGTTGACCAGCTGCCCAAATAGGCTTTTCAAGAGAAAGGCGCGGTAGTCGGTCGTCGTAACGATTTTATCGGTGTATTCCTTCATCAGGACCTCCACAGATATACCGGGTATTTCCGGGTCCAGAAACTGCATATACTGGCCTTTACCAGTCAGTTTAGCCTGGTAAACCGTCCGTTCTTTTTCTGGCTTTGGATTCTTCAGGTCTGAAAACTTCGCTTTGATGTCTTTTTCCATCTGATCGGGATCAATATCTCCGACCACCAGGATGGCCTGCAGGTCTGGCCGATACCAGTCCTTATAAAAACTGCGGATTTCCTGTGGGGTAACTTTCAATAAGACTTCTTCTGTACCGATTGGTAAACGTGAGCCATAACGAGACCCATTGGTGTAAAATGGGATAGCCTTTTCCTGATAACGCTGAGAAAGTCCATCGCGATAGCGTTTCTCTTCCAGGATCACATGACGTTCACGTTCCACATCGCTAGCCTCAATATTGGCTTCCTGCGCCCAGTCGCGCATAATTTGTAAACCGTTAGCCAGCAACTCCGGATTGTCCGATGGTAATGGTAACTGATATACCGTTTCGTCAAAGCCCGTATTGGCATTGATGTCTGCACCAAAGCGTACTCCGGATTTTTCCAGGTAATTGGTCAGCTCCTTCTTAGGAAAGTGTTTGGTCCCGTTAAAACTCATATGTTCTACAAAGTGGGCCACACCTCTTTGCTGATCGGTTTCCAGAATGGACCCGACTTTTACAGCCAGATACATGGTTACCCGTTTTTCAGGGGTCTTGTTCTTACGGATGTAATAGGTAAAGCCATTGGCTAGTTTCCCTGTTCGTACAGCCGGGTCCAGGAGTAAAGACTGTGTGTCCAGCTGGGTTTTGCATCCCAGAGGAATACAAAACGCAGCTATTCCAAAAAAGCTTAAAAATCTATATTTATTTAACATGTTACAGCTGTAAATGAGGTTTATGAGTTGAACCGCCGGATTGAATGATCTCTACAATCTTTTCATTTTCAATAATGATCATGCCCTGACGGTCGGTTGTGATTCCGGAGGAAAGCGTATATGGGTAAGTTGGTATGCCGTCTTTCATGACCGTTGGCAGGTAAGAGAACTGTACATTGTCGCAAGCTTTACCTAAAGCCTCACCTACTTCAATAATATGGGTGGAGACCACAAAGAAACTGTTCCGGTTGGCCGCAAAGGCTTCCGTCACCGCAAGGGTCGCATCATAGGCATCCTTAACATTGGTTCCTTTGAACAGCTCATCAAATAACACATACAGGTCCAGGGATTCACTGACCGCTTTTGCTACGGTTTTCGTACGGAGTACCTCTGCATAAAAGTGGCTGTAGCCCAT
>NZ_DATMRL010000237.1:0-9251 GCF_035566355.1 Pedobacter sp. | reverse complement strand
TCACCAAAGTATTTGGTGGCCATTTCCTCCGACAAGGCTACCGTATTTGGAGAGGACAATGCCTCCTGCGGATTCCCCTGAAGCCATTTATAATCAAATATTTTAAAGAATTGTGGTTCCACATAAAACAGCGTAACTGCTTCTTTAATCTTTTCGCGACCCGAATCATCCTTAACCCGGACAATTCCTCCACCTCGCTGCAGCGGAGCTACCTGCTCCATTTGTGCAAAATCATTACGCAATGCCGGCATCAATGGTATAGGTACGCCTCTCTGGTATTCTTCTCCGTCGGCGTATTTCCAATAAGATACCACCCTGAAAATACGGTCTTTATGTTTGAATTGCTGATCAAAACTCATCTGATACCTTATAAAAATAAAGATCAGAATACAACTGGCCATCCCGATAGATAAGCCAGCAATATTAATCAGGGTATAGCCCTTATATTTCCACAGATTACGCAATGCAATCTTTAAATTCAATTTGAACATATAATCAGTTTTAAGGATTATTCATATTTCAGTGCATCAACAGGACTCATTTTAACAACTTTTCCAGCTTGTATAGTAACGGTCAATAAGGTCAGCGTAACAGATATAATTCCAGCAATCAGGAATGGTAAAAAAGGCATATCTATTCGATAAGCAAACATGTCCAGCCACTGATGGGCAAGCAGGTAAACCAGTGGCCAGGCAATCAGGTTAGCGATCAATACAATCCAGATATAAAACACATTCAACAATTTAAACACTTGTAAATTGGTCGCCCCAAGTATCTTTCTTATCGATATTTCTTTAATCCGGTTATTCGTAGTAAAAGCCGAGAAAGCAAACAGCCCCAGTACAGCAATGAAAATAGTCAATACAGCAGCAAAGAAAAACACAGACTGCAACTGTTCCTGCTTTTTAAACAAACGCCCATATAGTTCGTCAAGGAATTCATATCTAAAATCTTCACCATCAAGTTTATTAATATCAGACCACTGAGATTTTAACGCAGCAAGAACAGAAGTCATTCTGTTTTGATCTATATTGATCATAATCTTCGTTTTCCTGTTATTACATGGATTCTTTACCGCATATATAGTCGGTTCAACAGCCCTTTCAAATCCCTGAGCCTTAAAGTCCTTAATGACACCAACAATTTTATAATCCATATCACAGCCACGGATTATTTTGCCAACCGGATTGGTAATACCATATCTGGCCGCGGCAGTTTCATTGATAATTGCAGAATTAACAGTATCTGCATTAAATTCACGCAGGAAAAAGCGTCCCTCTTTAAGTTTAATATTAAGCGTTTCAAAATAATCAAAATCAACATCCAGAAAATCCAGAGATAACTCTTTATTGCTCAATTTGTATACACTTGTTCCTGGTTTAGATCCATCAGGAATATCCGAGCTAACCGTAACATGATTTACTCCAGGTATTTTCATAATTCTTGCCCTTGCCTGATCAAAGTCTCCAGGCTTATTATAAAGTTGTATGTTTTTGATGTATACCACCTGCCCGGTTTTGAATCCCGTATCTTCGGTGCGCATATATTTTAACTGATCACTTACAATGAATAACCCTACGATAAAAATAACCGCTATACTAAATTGTCCGGCCAGGAGTGCATTTCTTAGCCAGAATGTTTTATAACTGGTCTGCAAATTACCTTTAAGAACAGATGCAGGTTTATAACCAGAAAGTACAAATGCAGGGTAAACACCAGAAATAGCTGTAATGGCAAACAATATCGACGGCAATTGCCAGAGCAAAGCAGAGTCCCCTTTCAATAAGCTAAGCGGTAGATTTAATTGTGCATTAAAAACTGGCAGCAATGCTTCAGTCATAATCAAACCCAGAACCATCGCCGCACAGCATTGAATATAGATTTCCACAATAAACTGAACAATAAGATCCACCCGATAAGCACCCATTACCTTTTTCATCCCCACTTCTTTGGCCCTTTTAGTTGCCTGTACAATGGTTAAATTGGTAAAGTTGATACAGGCAATGACCATAATCAATACACTGAGCCAAAAGAGCGCAATGACCATCCTATTGTTGGCATCTGTTCCAGCCATAGGTTTCAGGTGCAAATTTTTCAAAGGGTCAAGAAAGATGACTGACCGGCCGGCAATTCTCAAGTCGGAAGCTGAAACACCAGATTTAATAAGTTCCTTTTTGTATAACCGATCTATTTTTTGTTGAAGTCCACCAACATCTGTCCCTTTTCTAACCTGGATATAGGTTTGGAAATTATTCGTACCATAATCCTGATCACCAAAGCTAATGTCCTTCCCTAAAGCGAGGATGTCAAATTTAAGATTTGAGTGTTCATCCGACCGATTGATTACGCCCTTGATTTCCACAGTCTGCCCGGCTTTTTTTGACCCAATGCCAACCATCCTGGGAAAACTGACCTTTTCATTACGGAACAATTCCTTTAGAAACAGACTGGGTACATACATTTCAAGCATCATACTTTTCGTCTCTATTAGCCTCTTATCCGGCCAGATCTCAAACATCTTAGCCGTTTCTAAGTCCAATTGTATTGTCTTATTCGAATATACCCTTCCCTGCGCGGTATTTAGAGGAAACTCAAACCAGGTATTCCTTGCCCTTCCAACCGCTTCAACTTCCTGAAAATTATCTTTAATCAGTTTAGAAAGAGGTGCTGGCGTATAATCTGTTTTAGAATCCGGCAAGCTTCTTCCAACCAAATAAATGCGATTGTAATTCGACAAATTTTTATCATAGCTCGTCTCATAAGTCACATATAAAACCACAACGATAAAAGCCGCCAGCGCAATAGCAAGACCTCCAATATTTATAGCAGTATATACCCTGTTTTTCCACAAGTTGCGCAACGCTATTTTCAAATTCAGTTTAAACATCTTAAGTCAGGTTAGATTTATTCATATTTCAACGCATCAATTGGATTGGCTTTCGCTACTTTGACAGACTGCATACTTACCGTAAGCACAGCAATGATCAGAGACAGACCAGTGGCAATAGCAAAAGGCAGAAAGGAAATCTTCACCCTAAAATCGTAGCCAGAGAGCCATTTATGAATGATCATATAAGCCAATGGAAAGGCTATTAAATTGGCTATGGCCACCAGCTTTATAAAATCTTTATTCAGCAACGTTAAAATATTCATGGTACTGGCACCTAAAACTTTACGGATACCGATCTCCTTTTTCCGCTGCTCAGCCATAAATAATGCAAGGCCAAGTAAGCCCAAGCACGAGATAAAAATTGCAAATCCACCAAACCAATTGGATAGTGTACCCAGTAATTGTTCATTTTGAAATTTCTTTTCAAAATCATCGCTGATGAAATGACGGTCTACCGGAAAATCAGGGTTTATTTCCTTAATAATCTCATCAACCTTAGTCAGAGAAGTGCTGACATTCTGGTCAGGATTTAGTCTGGCAATCAGATAACTGTAAGCAGACTTTGGATGATATATCACCATCGGATTTACATTTAGATACGGAGATTCCATAACGAAATCCTTCACCACACCAATAATAGTCACGGGAGTACCGTCCCATTTTATGACAGCGCCTACAGGCTTTTTCAATCCCATCAATTTTACAGCTGCCTCATTGAGCATCACATTAACCGTATCCGCAAATTTTGGGGAGAATTCTCTTCCTGCAATAAGCCTGGCGCCTAAAGTTTCCGTAAAATCATCCCCGGCACCACGATAGTTGATCAAAACAAGGTCATTTGGATCTTTACCAGGCCAGGAAAAATCATGAGTATTATTAGCACCCTGGTTTAAACTCTGACTGTAATAAGTTACTGAAACCGCAGCACCTGATCTTAGCAGCTGATCTTTAACCAGATCCATCTTTTTTTTCTGCGAGAGACTTCCCTGAAGTGGTAGTTCAATCAGGCCATTCCGGTTATAACCAATAGGCTTGTTTTTAATAAAGTTAAGCTGCTGATAAATTACACCTGTACAAATAATCAAACAAGCTGCAAAAACAAACTGAAATACAACCAGTATTTTTCTAATTGAAAAAGAGGAACTTCCTGTGAGGCTAGATCCCTTCAATACTTTTACCGGTTCAAATGAAGAAAGATAAAAAGCAGGGTAGCTTCCGGCAATACATCCGGCAATTAAGGTTAAGCCAGCTAAAGCAGTCCAAAATTTCCAGTCACCATAATTCAGAACAAGTTCAATATTTAACAAACCATTGAAATACGGCAAACTCAATTCCACTAAAGTAAAAGCGATAACCATACCCAACAAAGAAAGCAACATAGATTCCAGCATAAACTGTCCGATCAGTGCATTTCTGGAAGAACCTATTGCTTTTCGAACACCTACCTCCCTTGCTCTTTTCTCAGATCTTGCAGTAGACAGATTCATGAAATTAACACAAGCAATTAAAAGAATACAAAAGGCCAGAACAATAAATATCTTAAGCTGATCAATTTTTCCGCCTGTTGATTTTCCATTCTCAAACTGATCATTTAAATGCCACTTAGCCAGCGGATGCATTAAGCCCTCATTGGGTGAACCTTCACTGTTGCGTACATAAATGCTTTTAATCAGTCTGCTTGCCTCATCAAAATACTTAAGATCCTTTAACTGCATGATCGTGAAGCAGAAATTATTTCCCCAGGTAGAGGTCTTTACCCAGGGATTAAGTTTTTCATTCAAGGACCAAGACAATAAGTAATCAAACTGAATCGTATTGTTTTTAGGGATATCTGCTATAACAGCGCCTACAATTAACGGCTCCCTGTTTTGGAATTTTAAGACCTTGTTGATCGGGTCTTCCTCCCCAAATAAATTTTTCGCCATGCTTTCCGTTAAAATCACGGTATTGATATCCTGAAGCGCCCGGTTAGGGTTTCCCTTTATAAACGTATAATCCAATATTTTCAGAAAGGAAGGATCTGCAAAAACGACAGCTTTTTTAAAATTCTTGTTCTTATAACTGATGAGTTCATCAACCGGAAAAGAGGCATGAGATGCATACGCTACACCTGGTATATTTTTTCTGATCTCCGGGGCCATTAACTTGGGTGTAAAAGGATAACTTTTAATTTCTGTACTGCTTTTAGAGTTCAGATACACCACAAATGTTTTATCATAGTTACTGAACTGCTTATCATAACCCCATTCATACGCCACATACAACAGCAACAACATACAACTGGCCAGCCCAATAGCCAAACCTCCAATATTAATAAGCGCAAACCCCTTATATCTCCATAAGTTGCGCAATGCTATTCTAAGGTTCAGTTTAAACATATTTTTCAGGTTAAGTATTATTCATATTTAAGGGCATCTACCGGGTTAGCCTTTACAACTTTCACTGATTGCATACTTACCGTTAGCAGCGCTATTATTAACGAGAGCCCAATAGCAATGGTAAATGGAAGAATGGAAATCTTAATCCTGAATTCAAAACCAGACAACCATGTATTAATCATAACATAGGCCAGTGGAAACGCAATTAAATTGGCGAGCGCCACGAGTTTAATAAAATCTTTATTCAGTAATGCTACAATATTTATGGTGCTGGCACCCAAAATTTTACGGATACTGATCTCTTTCTTTCTTTGTTCTGCGATGAACAAGGAAAGCCCCAGTAAGCCTAAACAAGAAATAAAAACTGAAAAGCCACCAAACCAATTAGATAAAGTACCCAACAATTGTTCACTCTGGAACTTATCCTCAAAATCATCGTTTACAAATCGTCTTTCTACAGGAAAATCCGGGTTTATCTTTTTAAAAATCCCGTCAATCTTCTCAATTGAACTGCTTATATTTTCACCAGGGTTTAACCGGACAATAATAGAACTTACCCTTCCCATCTGGAAAAATATGGCCATGGGATCAACTTTTTTATAAGGTGATTCCGTAACAAAATCCTCCATCACCCCAATTACAGTATAAGGTTTATTCGCATATCTGATCGTTGCTCCTACAGGTTCTTTTAACCCCATCGTTTTTACCGCAGCTTCATTTACAAGAATAGATGTCGAATCTGCAAACCGGGGCGAAAAATCTCTTCCCGCCAGAATCTTTGTCCCTGTCGTTTTACTAAAATCATATCCAGAATACCGGTCATTAATTAGGATCATCTCGTTGGGGTTTTTACCAGGCCAGCTGAAATCAGTTGTATTATTGGCAAGTTCATTTAAGGGCTGACTAAAATAAGTTACATCAGTAACGGCCCCGGATTTAAGGAGTTGCTCTCTCACCAGCAGCAATTGGGACTGCGTTTGTAAATTTCCCTGGATGGGTATTTCCATCAGCCCTGTTCTATTGTATCCAATAGGTCTATTTTTTACATAATTCAACTGCAGATAAATCACAGAGGTGCAAATAATCA
Organism: Pedobacter sp.; assembly: GCF_035566355.1. Classification (GTDB taxonomy): domain Bacteria; phylum Bacteroidota; class Bacteroidia; order Sphingobacteriales; family Sphingobacteriaceae; genus Pedobacter. The sequence continues at coordinate 2,896 of NZ_DATMRL010000237.1, read as the reverse complement.
AGCAGGATGCAAATATAAATTGAAAAACCACCAATACCTTTCGGATAGAAAATGAGGAATTCCCAGTCTTGTTCAAGCCTTTTAACACCTTTATCGCTTCAAATGATGAAAGATAAAATGCAGGATAACTTCCGGCGATAAAGCCGGTTAGCAAAGATAAACCTAAGAGCGCGCTCCAAAACCGCCAATCCTTATAAGCTATGGCCAGATGAATATGGAGCAGACCATTAAAATAAGGCAAAACCAATTCAATCAGCATAAATGCCACTCCCATACCCATCATGGCAAGAAGCATTGACTCCAGCATAAACTGTCCGATTAAAGATTTCCTGGAAGAACCTATCGCCTTACGCACCCCCACCTCTCTCGATCTCTTTTCAGATCTGGCAGTAGAAAGGTTCATGAAATTCACACAGGCAATCAACAAGATACAAAATGCCAAAACCAGGAAAATCCGAAGTTGCTCAATCTTACCACCTATAGCTTTCCCGTTTTCAAATTTATCATATAAGTGCAACTTTGCCAGTGGCTGCAAAAAGGCTTCACTGGTAGAAACTTTTCTGTTCCGCTTATAGATTCCTTTCATTTCCCGGCTTACCTGATCAAAAAACCTGTTGTCCTTTAACTGTATAATCGTCAAACCATTATTGGATTTCCAGTTCAGTTCTTTTAACGATGGATTTTGCCTTTCTTTCAAAGCCCAGGGCAGTAAATAATCAAAACGAAAACTGTTATTTTTAGGGATATCTTCAATAATACCTTCTACTTTCAAACCCTCCCTGTCTCCCAATTTTACTGTTTTATTGATCGGATCTTCGTTACCAAATAAACTCTTTGCCAATGTCTCTGTTAAGATTACTGTATTGATGTTCTTTAAGGCACTGGCAGCGCTTCCCCTGATAAATTTATAATCCAATATCTTCAAGAAGGAAGGCTCTGCAAACAAAGCCATCTTTTTAAAATTATTATGTTTATAACCAATAAGTATATTTTCCGGATAAGTGGAATGTGATGAATAAGCTACACCGGCTATTTTATCCCTGATTTCCTTCGCCATCGGCACTGGTGTCCACGGCCAGCTTGAAATTTCACCGTTGGCATCCATGTTATGGTATACCACGTAAGTTTTTTCATAATTACTGAATTGCTTATCGTAGCCCCACTCATAAGCAACATACAGCAACAGGACCATACAACTCGCAATACCAATGGCTAAACCACTTATATTAATTGCTGTGAAAGCCTTGTTTTTCCATAAGTTCCGCAAAGCGATTTTCAAATTCAGTTTAAACATCTTCTTTTCGTTTAAAAACTATTCATATTTAAGCGCATCTATAGGATCTGACTTTGCCACTTTTACCGATTGCATACTTACGGTAAGAATTGCAATGAAAAGAGAAAGTGCAATGGCTATCGCAAAAGGTAAAAAAGAAAGGCTAACCCGGAACTGATAAGCCGACAACCAATTCTGAATAATGATGAAAGCAATTGGAAAAGCAATCAAATTCGCAATAGCCACCAGCTTTACAAAATCTTTGTTGAGCAGGGTAAGAATATTTATTGTACTGGCCCCCAGAACCTTCCGGATACCGATCTCTTTTTTTCGTTGCTCTGCCATAAACAAGGCCAGGCCCAGTAATCCAAGACAGGAAATAAAAATGGCAAATCCACCAAACCAATTTGATAAAGTACCCAATAACTGCTCATTCTGAAACTTAAGCTCAAAATTTTCACTTACAAAATGCCTGCCTACCGGGAAATCAGGATTAATCGTTCTGGCTATCTCATCAATTTTTGCAATCGAAGCAGAAATACTTTGCCCAGGGTTTAACCGGACCAGTACATATTTAAAGTTAATTTCCTCATCTGCAATAATCATAGGACCAACACTTTGATATGGCGATTCCATAATAAAATCTTTCATTACACCGAGCACAACAACAGGTTTGGACCACCACCTGAATGTAGCGCCAATGGGCTGCTTTAAACCCATAACCTTGGCTGCGGCTTCGTTAATCATTACTTTTGTAGTATCCCTGTGAATTTTGGAGAATTCCTGGCCTGCAAGCATTTTTGCACCTACAGTTTCCGTAAAATCAGGGCCCGCACATCTATAATTAAACAATACTGCATCCTTTGGATTTTTCCCTGTCCAGTCGACATCGAAAGTATTGCTTCCACCCTCATTCAGGCTATTGCTAAAATAGGAAACATGGCTTGCAGCACCAGATTTCAGTAACTGTTCTTCCAGAAGATGTAACTTATTCTTGTTACGAAGATTACCCTGAATAGGAATTTCTATCAATCCATCCTTATTAAAACCCGCAGGTTTATTTTTGATATAATTTAGCTGCTGATAAATAACAAACGTGCAAATGATCAAACAAACAGCAAATACAAACTGAAAAACCACAAGTACCCTACGGATAGAAAGTGTGGAACCTCCATTGACGCTAAACCCTTTTAAAACCCTCACAGGTTCAAAAGAAGATAAATAAAATGCAGGATAACTTCCCGCAATACACCCGGTCAGTATGGTCAGACCAATTAAAGTCGCCCAAAATATCCAGTCTGTGTAACTAATAACCAGTTCTATATTTAACAAAGCATTAAAATAAGGCAAACTGATTTCAATCAGCACAAAAGCAACAGTCATTGCTATAAAAGAAAGCAATACAGATTCAATGATAAACTGGCTGATCAGTGATTTCCTGGAGGAACCTATAGCCTTACGTACACCAACTTCCCTTGCCCTCTTTTCTGACCTGGCCGTTGAAAGGTTCATAAAATTGACACAGGCAATGAGCAGTATGCAAAAAGCCAGCGTAAAGAAAATACGGACTTGATCAATTTTTCCACCTACAGACTCGCCATTTTCAAATTTATCGTACAGATG
>NZ_DATMRL010000236.1:0-5843 GCF_035566355.1 Pedobacter sp. | reverse complement strand
CCCATCAACTATTTTTAACCGCTTTGCAAAGACTTCAAATAAAAGTGTAGGGAGTGGTTTAGGATTATCTATAATTCAACAAATCTGTAACCGTCATCAATGGACTATCTGCTATCAATTTGCAGGCAATTCTCATAGCTTCTCTATTCGTTTCTAAAATTCAAAATTTCTTCTAAATCAGATTGAATCTTTGTCCCATTGCATTTTAAAAACCAATGAGGATTAATATGATAAGTAAAATACGAGTATTCTTTTTTCTGATTTCTATGATGATTTCTTCGATAGCATTTTCCCAGATTTCATCAGTAACCATTTCAGGTATGATAAGGAACAAAACTGACAAAATCGCTATGCCTTACGTAAATGTTGTGGTGAAAAATGAAAAAGACAAGTCATTTGTTTCAGGTACTATAACTCATACTGAGGGCAGGTTTTCTATTGAAAACATTAAACCAGGCAACTATCTTATAGAAGTTTCATTTATGGGCTTTAAAAGCACAACACAGCCCTTATTTATCGGAAGTCTTTCTGCATTTTTAGATATACCTGTAATGGAGTTGGAAGAAGAAGCAACTGCTTTAGCGGGAATAACGATTACAGCAAAAGGAAGTGATATAAGCAGTAAATTGGATAAAAAAACATATTCGCTTGCAGACAATATTAGCCAAAGTGGGGGTTCCGTTTTACAGAGTATGCAAAATCTGCCTGGTGTTACGGTTCAGGATGGCAAAGTGCAATTGAGGGGTAATGAAAAGATTACTATCTTGATTGATGGGAAACAAACCGCATTAACGGGTTTTGGTAGCCAGACAGGTTTGGATCATATACCTGCATCTGCTATTGATAAAATAGAAATTATTAATAATCCATCTTCAAAGCATGACGCCAATGGAAATGCAGGTATTATCAACATCATAATGAAGAAAAACAAGCAAAATGGATTCAATGGTAAAGTTGGTTTAACTACAGGTTTAGGCGCTCTTTGGGAAAGAAAAGAAAACTTACCAGCCATAAGACCTCAATACACTTTCACACCAAAAATCAATCCCTCGTTATCGCTCAATTACCGAAAGGAAAAAGTGAATATTTTTTTACAGGCAGATAACCTATATACAGAGACGCTCAATAAAAATGAATTCGTAACTCGGACTTATGATGATGGAACTGTGATCAATTCTCAATTAAAACGGAACAGGAATACCAACTTTCTCACCACAAAAGCTGGCGTAGATTGGAGCATCAATGAGGAAAATACGTTGACATTTTCAGGAATGTATGGAAGTGAGAAAATAATTGACCGTGGCGACCAGCCGTTTTTCAATAACGATATATCGCAACGGTTACGCCTATGGCAATTTTTGGAAGATGAACTAAAAACCACGGCCATGGCTACGGCCACCTACCAGCACAGGTTTAAAGAAGCGGGTCATTTATTGAACATGGGTTTCAACTATACGTTTCACCGTGAAGATGAAAAATACTTTTACGATAACTATTTGCCATCGTCAACAGGGACAGATGCTTTCAAACTATTGTCTGATGAACAGGTTTTTGATTTCAACATAGATTATATCAAACCTTTAAAATATGGACGTGTTGAAACTGGTATCAAGTTGCGTAACAGGAGCATTCCGACCAATATGAATTTTATTCCAGGAGCCAATTCTGTTTTAGATATCGATGCCGGAGGTTGGGCTACTTATAAGGAATTGATACCTGCTCTTTACGGAAACTATACCTTTGAAAACGAAAAGTGGGAGGCTGAATTGGGTTTACGTGTAGAGTATGTAAAAATACAGTATAATGTAAATCCCGGCCATAGCACCTATAAAAGTGATGGTTATAACTACACTCAACCTTTCCCTAATCTAAGATTAGCCTATAAACTGAATGATAACAACAAACTTTCTGTTTTCTATAACCGCAGAGTAGACAGGCCTAATGAAGTGGATATCCGTATTTTTCCCAAATATGATGATGCAGAAATCATAAAGGTGGGTAATCCCGCATTGCGCCCTCAGTTTACCAATTCAATGGAACTTGGGTATAAAAGAAATTGGAACAATGGCTATTTATATACCGCCTTATACCACCGCTTTACCGATGGTACAATTACGAGAATTTCGAGCATTGTTCCCGGAAGTACACTGGTTTATGCCATATTTCAAAATGCAGGAAAAAGTTATAATACAGGCTTGGAAGCTATTTGGAACCAAAAACTATCTAAGGTTTATTCCTTCAACATCAACGGGAATATTTACAGAAACCGGATCAATGCCTTTACCGTTGAGAATTTATATCCGAAACCTAATATTTTTTCTGCAGCAGAACAATCGGCTATATCAGGAAACCTGAAGCTGAATAATGCACTTAATTTCTCAAAGGGTTGGACTACCCAATTAACCGCCGTTTACTTAGCTTCCGACATTGTACCGCAGGGTAAAATTTCATCAAGATTTTCAATGGATGCTGGTGTGAAAAAATTAGTTCAGAACGGCAAAGGGGAAATTTTCTTTAATGTGAACGATTTGCTTAACACGATGGCTACCAAAAGGCAAATTCAGGGTCTGGGATTTAGATATACCAGCGAGGATTTTTACGAAACACAGGTGATACGACTAGGCTATAGCTATAAGTTTTAAATTTCTATCTGATGTTATTTGGTTTTCGGGTATCATAGCTGCTAAAACCACTTTTTCCATTTGAATATCAGCAGCGGAGCAATCACGCTGATTGCCATTACGATTAACGCCATCATATACCCATGCGGCCAATCGTATTCACCGATAGACTTGAAATTCATGCCCCAGATACCGGCCAGGACCATCGGCGGAATGGTTACAACCGATACAATGGTGAGTACCTTCATTACGTCGTTTTGATCGTTATTGATAAAACCCAGTACCGCATCTAGAAGAAACTGCAAACGGTCGCTGAGCTGTTGGTCGAACTCATTAAGTGAACCTATATCGCCCTGCACAGTTTTCAAGTGGATATGACGTTCGCTGCCTAGCCAGTGCGGGGCGATTTCGCATAGATAGGTGATCACCCGGGATACACCCAGTGTCGCCGAGCGCAGCTGTACGATCTGCCGCTGCATCAGGCCAACCTTAAACAAGGCTTTCTTGAGCAAGGTGCCCTGATGGTTCCTGTTGGAGAAGATCGTACTCGATAGCGTGGACAGTTCACTTCCAACGGCCTCCATGCTGTCGGCCGCCACGTTAACAATTGCTTCGATCAGCTCAATGAAAATATCCACACTACTATTATTTGATAGGTCACTGTCAATGCTCTCAGCCAGGTGCTTAAAGGCCAGGGATTCGCCGTAGCGCACAGACACCAGTATGTTAGGCGTAAGCACGAAACCAAGGGGTGTCAAGGAACCCTGGCTAGATTCTGCAGGTACAAACGCGGGAATATTTAACCGCAATGTATCGTTGGCAGACTTGAGCCGGCTGGATAATTCAATGGCACTGATTTGTTCTCGCACCGGCAATTTGCCGCCAAGAATCAGCTCGGCCTGACTGCGTTCCTCATCAGTTGGATTAAGTAAGTCCAGCCACACAGGTGTGTTATTTTTATCTGTAATGACATCCGGATGCCACAGATGTGATTTGGTTGTATTTGAAAAGTGAAATGTCAGCATAATTTTCCCAAAGAAAAGATATTAAAGGTAATGATCTTAAGTTATTCAACGCTTTATTTAGGTGGCCATTTTTAATGATGGGTTAAAACACAACGCTCGCGAGATCAAACCATCTACTCTAATTGGCTGTTTAGCTGAACTGATGCAAGTCGATGATTATTAATGGTTCCTATAGTTTCGAACATTTTTGTGGCTATTATGTTATGCTTTAACAAATCCGCGTATAGAAATCATGGAGAATAGCAGCAATGAAAATAATCCTGGGGCAGCACATGTGCCTGCTCAGGAAACTGGATCGAAAATGGATGCGGTGGAAAAGATTGAGTTGAATTCAGAAACTGAAGCGATTCGCTTTTTTCAAATAGTGAAGGAGCGTCTGCTGGATATAAACCATTGGTCGGAATTTGCTGGTGGGGCTTCATCGGATTTTTATCTGACTGATGTCAGTGGTGCTGCTGTTGACCGTAACGCGCTGGAAGGAGATCACATTAAGATTGATATTCCCGGACCAGGAACAAAAACTGGTGGCGGATTCGATTGGGTAACTATTCAACAAATTAAGTTACAGATATTGGATGATGCTGAGGTGCTGAGTATGACGGCCAGGCCATCTTCCAATCCTTTTAGTGAAGAGGAGAAAACGGCACATTTTCTGACTGATCAAGCGACGTCTACTTTCCAGGTGAAGCGTATAGGTAAAGTTATTTATGCGGAAGAACATGGCAGGAATGAAGTTCCCAATACGGATCTTGACCATACAATAGACAATATCCGAAATACTTTTGTGGGCTGGGGTGCTAAGATTGGATTTTCTTATCCGCAGTGGAAGGCGTTAGTTAAGGGATTGCTTACTTATGATAATCCATATATCTCCTGAAGGTTTCTTTTTTTCTGTATGGCAATTGCAAAAACGAGGGGGAACATCAACTGAAAAAGAGCCGAAACGTATTTCGGCCCTTTAAAGGAGGTATTGCTTATAGATTTTCCTTAAAGAATGGGATCAGCTTATCCAGCGCCACTTTTACTGGCTCCGGTTTATCGTACAGATCATAATGCGACCAGCCTTCTACTACAACCAGTTCTTTCTTTTTGGAAGCAGCACGCCCATAAATTTCCTGCCCATCACGATAGGCACCAAAACCACCGGGTTTATCACCAATTACAACCAACAAAGGTTGTGTAAGTAGCGTTTCTGCATTACTGAATGCATCCCAGTCAACAGCTGCAGAGCGGTGAGAAAATAGGGCGCTGGTAGCACCATGCGGCTGTGCACCACGTGGGGTTTTATAGTAGTCGGTGGCTTCCAGTACATCGATATCAGTAATGCCTGCTTTCTTGCCTTCTTCTACCGAGTACGGTAACAGTCCGTCAACCCGCAATTGCGCACCACGAGCTTCGGCAGTGCGTTGCAGGGCAATTGCTTCAAGCGTACCAATTGGATCATATCCTGCAAAAGCCTCACGACAAAGACGGCCAAAGTTTACACCGGTGATGCTCACTACCGCTTTGATCCGGCGTTCTGACTTGGCGGCACTGATAGAGTAGCCACCTCCTCCGCAAATTCCCAATACACCGATGCGCTGGTCATCAACAAAAGGCAGGGTTACCAGATAATCACAAGCGTAACGGTAATCTTCAACACGTAAAGTAGGGTCTTCTATAAATCTGGGTTCTCCACCACTTTCCCCTTGAAAAGATGCATCGGGAACCAATACTACAAAGCCCGTATTTGCGAGAGCCTGTCCGTACACATTGCCCGAAGTCTGCTCTTTGCAACTTCCGATAGGATGTGTACTGATGATGGTTGGATATTGTTTTGTTTTGTCAAAGTTGGGTGGGAATAGTAAATCTGCTGCTATATCCCAATAAAGTGCTTTAAATTTTACTGATTTTTTCATGTTATATTTGTTTTTGTACGGTCAACAATGAGTTAGTAGAAGCCTGGCTTATAGTTTCTCGTCGAAGAAACTTCCCAACTGTTCTACCGCTGCATCCACATATTGGGGCACATCATAAAAATCCATGTGATTTGGTCCTTCTATTACATGCAGTTTTTTGCTAGCGCTTACTGCACGTTTTACAAGGTCTTCGCTCATCCATGCACTTCCTGCATTGCTGCCCACTACTGCCAATAGAGGCTGGGTAAAAAAAGCTTCTGCCTTATTATAGGCATCATAAGTAATGATCTGCGTCAGGT
>NZ_DATMRL010000235.1:0-23522 GCF_035566355.1 Pedobacter sp. | reverse complement strand
GATACCCTGATAGAATTGGAAAAAGAGAAAAAAGAAATAGAACAGGTTAAGCTGGACTTGTTAAAAACCAATATCAGCCCTGATTTTTTAATGAGGTCGTTAAAGCAGCTTAAAAATACCGCCGCTGCACTTCAGGAAAATACACCGGAGTCCATCCTTACATTTTCTGATTTGATGCGTTATCGTCTTTATCGCGGCCGCCAGTATTTTTCCCCGCTCACAGAAGAACTGATTGCTTTACATGCTTTTATTGATTTTATCCATTTAGAAGAAGGCAATCGCTTATATATTGACCTTTTGGTAAATGGTTCTGCCGAACAGAAAGACATTGCTTCCCTCGCATTGATTAATATTTTGGAAGTATTTTGTAAGACGCCACCTCCGGTTCCCGCAAGGTTAAAGATTGAAATACGTACAGAATCCCAATCTCTATTGGTTCATTTGCATTATAGCCTTCATGCAACAGATGCTATACTATCTGACCTGCAAAAATACGGGGAAAATTACAGCCAGCTTTATGGGGACGAGGTGAAAATTGATGTTGAAAATTGCAAAGACCCACATTGCCTGATCAACCTGTCCCTCCCATGGATTTTGAAATAAGTTAGATCAAACTGGCTTTGAACATTTTATCAAATGCTTCGACCTTTAAATTTTTGCCAATAATAACAATTTTACTCTCCTTAATCTCTCCAGTTTCCCAGGTCTTTCCAGGATGCACCGCAACAGACTTGCCTACCGTTTGCAAAACCATTTTATCGGAGTATCCTTTAACATTTAAGATTCCTTTTATTCTGTAAACGCCAGCAGATTGAAGAATTAAGAAAACATTAACCCGGTGCTGGAGATGGCTCAGGTCAAATGGCTCTCTATAGTTGAGTACAATGGTTTCGATATCGCTATGGTCATGCCGGATATGCGAGCTGAACAGCAGGCCGGATCTGGCTTTTACTGGCTTTCCCGGCACCAGGCTAAATCTTTTGCTTGCACCGGTTGGTTCTACAGCCACTTGAAGTTCCCCATCAAAGCGCTCATAGGTAAAGAGGGTGTTCACGTTAAATCCGCTTTGAGGTTTGCTTAAAATAACAGCAAAAGGATTCAGACGTCTTAACAATTGTTCAAGGCCAATGATATACATCGGGCTCACCTGTTCTATTTTATTGATCAGAATGATATCGCTGAAAGCAATCTGAGAGATGGACTCCGGAATTTCCCGGAGCTGGTCTTCTACAAGCTCTGCATCGACTACACAAATAACACGTTTCAGTAGGAACCCTTTCCTTACATTGGAATTGGTGAGAAAGGGATGTGCAATGTTTGCCGGGTCAGCAATACCAGTTGCTTCAATAATCAAGTGGTCCCAGGATTCCCGCTGATCCCAAAGCTGGTTTAAAACTTCAAATATGTCCTCGCTTAAAGAGCAGCACAGGCAGCCATTTTGTAATTCAGAAATAGGTAAAGCTGTATTCACAATGAGCTCTGCATCTATATTTTCCGCTCCGATTTCATTTTCTATGACCGCAAACCTTACCTCTGTTTTCTCTGCAATGATGCCATTGAGCAAAGTTGTTTTTCCCGCTCCTAAAAAACCTGTAAGTAAAGTAACCTCTTTAGCACCTGCCATTTAAAAAATATTTATGTAAAAAAGATAATATAGTCTTGTACAGGTTCAGTATCCATTGTAAATTTAGCCTCTTATCCGCTAACCTTAGTTGAGCATGTACATGACAACAAAGATAATTAATAAATGCAACTGAATTGCAAATATTCATTACATTTGGCACCTTTGTATAACCTTTCATAGATTGGCCTTTAAAAGCATATTAACTAACACACATGAATAAATTCAATTTTAAACCTCTGATTCTTGCAACTGCATTGCTATGTAGCGCAAACTTTGTTAATGCCCAGGATAACCTGGTAAATTCCTTAAAGAACAACCAAAGTGCTAAAAGTAAGGAAAGCTTTAAATTCACAGACGTCATCAATCTAGCCAATACACCAGTTAAAAATCAGGGATCGTCTGGTACCTGCTGGAGCTATTCGACAAATTCTTTCCTTGAATCAGAAATGATCAAAGCAGGTAAAACACCTGTTCCTCTTTCTCAAATCTTCTCCGCAAGAAACGCCTATGTGGAAAAAGGAAAGAATTATGTGCGTATGCATGGCGCAGTAACCCTGGGTGATGGTGGCGCGCTTCACGATGTAATCAATATGTATAGAAAATACGGTGCAGTACCACAATCTGTTTATACAGGTTTGAATTATGGTACAACTGTAAATAAATTTGGTGAAATGGGCGAAATTATGAATGGTGTTTTGGCTGCCGTAGTTAAAAACCCTAATCAAACCCTTACCCCGAACTGGGAAAAAGCCTATACTGCTGTAATTGATTCTTACTTAGGAGAGGTTCCTAAATCTTTTGACTATAATGGAAAGAAGTATACACCACAAAGCTTCGCAAAAGAAGTAGTAGGAATTAATCCTGATGATTATGTGGAATTGTCTTCTTTTAATGATCACCCTTATTACAGCAAATTTACCCTATTGGTACCAGATAACTGGTCATTTGATCAGGTGTACAATGTTAAAGTGAACGAGATCACCGACATTATCGACAATGCATTAAAAAAAGGTTTTACTGTGGCATGGGCTACCGATGTTAGTGAAAAAGGATTTTCCTACAAAAACGGAGTAGCTTTTGTTCCCGAGAAACCATTTGAGCAAATGAGTGCAGACGAAAAAGCAACTATGTTTGATGGTCCTAAGCCGGAAATGGAAATTACAGAAGTAAACCGTCAGGAAGCTTTTAATAATTACCAGACTACAGATGATCATGGTATGCACATTGTTGGACTCGCAAAAGATCAAAATGGAAAAGAATATTATATCGTTAAAAACTCATGGGGAGAAACCAACGATTATAAAGGCTATTTATATGTAACCAAAAACTTTGTTAAATATAAAACCACTGCTTTCCTGTTAAATAAATCAGGCATACCTTCTGATGTTCGCAAAAAACTAAGCATTTAAGATTATACATACAAAAAAGGGGAACAAACGCGGAGTTTGTTCCCCTTTTTTGTATAAACATTTTGCTATTTTATAATGGATACTGGCTTCTTGTTTTCATCGATGGCTACAAAAGAGAACTCTCCGGTCACCGCTTTCTCTCTCTGTTCAGAATACATCTGTTCTACGTAAATATCAACCTTCACTTTTAAACTGGTATTTCCAATATGACTGACCACTCCGATCAGTTCCACAATTGTTCCGGCTGGTATAGGTTGCTTGAAATCAATTCTGTCACTACTTACTGTTACCATGATCTGGCGGCTGAAACGGGTAGCCGTGATAAATGCTACTTCATCCATCATATGCATGGCGGTGCCGCCAAAAAGGGTATCGTAGTGATTTGTTGTATTTGGAAATACAGCTTTAAAGATTCTGGTTTCTGATGCTTTGATCTTCTCTTCTATTGTCATTTTAACGCGCTTTATTTGCGGCCAAAGATAAATAATATGACCTTATTATACAGTTATTTCAATTTCATGATTATGATCTGCCTTATGCCGCTGCGATCATTCAGTAAAGGGCATTTTAATTCACCCAGGATTTAGGTGGGACACAAACAAAAAGAGGTGTCAGTATAAACTGACACCTCTTTCATATAGCTAAACTAAAATTATTTAGCAGTGTTTTTTTTCTCAGTTACTTCAGTACGGATCTCTTGAGCAAGTACCTTTAAATCTTGCATCGCTTTACGTACTCTTGTACCTGCAGCGCCGTTTCCTGCATTGTAAAATTTCTCTACATCAGCCTCAATTGAAGAGATCAGTTCTTTAACTTTTGTGAATTTTTCCATGTTTTGATTTTTAATTTATTTGCCAAATATATACTTTTTAACAAAAAAACATACAACCTCTCCTTTCAAATATGCTTATTATTGTATCATTGAGGCTATATTTTCGTTTTTCAGTCCTTTAGCAGGTCCCTCGCATATCAAAGAAGCTACAGAATTCCTACAGACTTATTTCGGTTATTTAAGTTAAAATCAATTTACATGAAAAGGATAACTGCATTAACCGCCTTTCTAATGAGCTTATGTGCTCTGGCCAATTCACAAACTAAAACCGGCTTACATCTGCTAAAACAACACAAGATCAATAGTGACGGTGGATGGGACTACATTAGTATTGATCCTGTACACCAGCGTATTTACGTCTCTCATGCTACACAAGTTAATATATTGAATGCGCTTACAGGCGATTCTGCTGGTTTTATTCCAAATACAACCGGAGTGCATGGAATAGCATTTGCAACTCCATTTGATAAGGGCTACATCAGCAATGGGAAACTCGCAAATTGCACGGTTATTGATTTGAATAATCATAAAGTGCTCAAACAAATTCCGGTTGGACAAAACCCCGATGCCATATTCTATGATGATTTTTCTAAAAACATTATTGTATTTAATGGCCACAGCGCAAATGCCAGCATTATAAATCCAGTAAACGATAAGGTGATCGCCACAATAGATTTAGGAGGAAAACCTGAGGCAGGTGTTTCTGATGGAAAAGGTACTATTTTCGTAAATCTGGAAAACAAAAATGAAATCGTTGCGTTTGATGCCAAAACCTTTAAAATTAAACACCATTATAAACTTTCGAAAGGAGAAGAACCAAGCGGTCTTGCAATAGATAGAATGAACAGTCGTTTATTTACAGTTTGCAGCAATAAAATAATGGTGGTACTAAACGCCAAAACTGGAAAAGAAGTTGCAACGCTGCCCATAGGTGATGGTTCGGACGGGGTTGCCTTTGATCCAGTCTATCAGCTGGCTTACAGTTCTAACGGAGATGGAACAATGACTGTAGTTAAAGAATTCTCTGCTTCCCGGTTTGAGGTCCTTGAAAACATTAAAACGGCTCCAGGTGCCCGAACATTGGCTATAGACCCCAAGAGCCATCATATCTTTATGCCAACAGCAGATTTTTCAGCAGCCACCGCTACAGGAAAACGCCCCCAACGGGTTCCCCAAACATTTCGGGTACTCGAAATTGGGAAATAAGAAAATATCTTTATATTAACCGACTATTTCGGTTAGATCAACAAAACATGAACTTTTTTAATTCTATTGCCTCCATTTTTCAGGAGCATTTAACACTGATCCAGGTGAGCCTGTTTGCAGGTTTAATTTCAATTTTATGGTTTGCAGAGGTATTCATTTCTGCAAACCCGTGGAAAAAGAAATTAAATCATTCTTCTGTTAATTTTCTTTTCATTTTTACAGCCCTCCCTATCCAACTGGGCGTCACCCTTGGGGTACTGGTCATTTCCGACTGGGTGATCAGTCATCACTGGGGCCTGTTATTTTTACTTCCCCATCCAGAAAGTTATTGGGTTAAGTATGTGATTGGCTTTTTCCTGCTTGACTTTTTTGAATATGCTTATCACGTAACCATGCATAAGGTGAACAGACTCTGGAAATTCCACCTGGTACACCATACAGATACACAACTTGATGTTTCTACAACCATCCGGGAACATCCGGGAGAAACTTTGATCAGGGTATGTTTCTTAGGTCTGTGGGTTTTTCTTTCAGGTGCCTCTCTGGGTTTGCTGGTATTAAGACAAACTGTTCAGACTTTTTCTAATATTATTGCCCATACGCACTTACAGCTTCCCGGAAAAATAGATAAAGTTCTTGGATGGCTATTGATCACTCCCAATCTTCACCATGTACACCATCACGACAGTATGCCTTATACCGATTGCAATTACGGCGACGTATTTAGCATTTGGGATCGTATTTTCGGCACCTATAAAGAAATGGATCACAGTACGATCAATTACGGCCTGGACATTTTTGACGCAAAACATTCTGATAAATTCGTCTATCTCGTTAGAACACCCTTTAACGAAAACTATCTCAAATCAAAAACACATCTACCGCTTTAGCCGCTGAGCTTGTAAAATTTACGGATCAGACTAGGCAATACAATCAACAACAGCGGGAGCGCAATTAAAAAGCCACCAATTACAGCTATGGCAAGTGGTTGATGAAGCTGTGCTCCCGCTCCTATGCCCAATGCCAATGGAAAAAGGGCAATAATTGCTCCGAGAGCTGTCATCAGCTTCGGTCTCAAACGTGTAGAAATTGCATAGGTAATGGCTTCATCCATGTCTTTTTCATGCAGAGACTTTTTAAACTGCAGGAAAGTGAAGATTGCATTTTCGCCTATAATCCCAACAATCATAATTAATCCGGTATAGCTCCCTACATTTAAAGGGGTATGTGTTAAAAACAAAGCGAGATAACTCCCTGAAATGCCCAGAACAGAAATCGTAAGAATAATAAATGCAACCCTGAAATCTTTAAAAAGGAATAAGATCACGCTAAAGACCAATAAACTGGATGCAATTAAGATCGTTAACAGTTCTTTAAAGGATTGCTGCTGATCGGCATAAGCCCCTCCATATTCAATATGGTATCCTGAAGGCAAAGCAAGCTTAGCTCCCACTTCCGACTGAATATCTTTCATTACGCTACCCAAATCCCGGCTATCCAGTCTGGCAGTAACTACGCCTATGGACTGGAGGTTCTCCCGGTCAATCTCTGCTGAGCCCGTTTTCAATTCAACTTTAGCCATATTTTGGATCGGAATCACCGCACCTCCGGGAAGAAAGATCTTTAACTTCGCCAAATCTGCTGTTCCGAAATTTCTGCTTCCAGGGTAAATCATCCGTATAGGAGAAAGTTGCTGTTTATCATAGAGTTGCCCGATAATATTGCCTTGCAGTGCGGTTTGAACCTGAAACTGGAAACTGGCCGGACTAACTCCATACTGGGCAAGCATACTGAAGTCTGGCTGAATATTTAATGTAGGCCCAGACAATACGATCCCGTTAAATACATCTGCTGTACCACTTACATGATGGACAACATCAGCAACTTTCTTAGCTATGGCCTGAAGTTTATCCTGATCGTTGCCAAATATTTTAACTTCTATGGGCTGTGTAGAACTCATCAGATCCCCGAGCATATCACCTATTACCTGACCAAAATCTACTTTCAGTGCAGGCTGAGTGGTCTCAATTTTTGTCCTGATGTCTGCAATAACTTCTTCAGTTGTTTTACTTCTGTTCTTCTTTAACTGGATCAGGTAGTCGCCGGTATTAGGTTCAGTAATGAAAAATCCCATTTGTGTGCCTGTTCTTCTGGAATAAGCCTGTACTTCTGGAATTTTAACGAGTTGTTTCTCGACCTCCCGTAGTGTCCTGTCTGTTTCGGTAAGCGAAGTTCCCGGAGGAGTACTATAATCAAGTACAATACTTCCTTCATCCATTTCAGGAAGAAATCCAGTTTCCAGGTGAGGGAAAACCAAGACAATGGAGGCCACAAGCACTAAAATCGTGACCAAACTGATATATGGCCTGCGAATAAAATATCCTATCCATTTCTGACTTTTTACCTGGTGGGCTTCTTCCGGCTTTCCTACGGTATTGAGTTGACTGTTTTTCGTTAGAAACAGGTAAATTACCGGTAAACCAATCCAGGTTACAAAAAATGAGCAAACAAGTGTAATGATCATCGTATTGGTCATGACCTGGAAATAGGATCCGGCCACGCCCGTCATCAAAACAAATGGTATAAAAATAACAATCGTACTTACCGATGATCCGAGCATTGCCGGGAACAAGTAATCCACCGCTTTCTTCAGCAAGGTAACTGTTGGTTCTTCCGGATGTTCTTCATGAGTCCGGTGAATCTGTTCGACCACAACAATAGCATCATCTATGATCAAACCTATTGCTGCAGCGATAGCGCCTAATGTCATGATGTTTAAGGAATAACCAATAAAATACAAAACAATAATGCTTAGACAAAGCGTTACAGGAATGGTGATAAGAATGGTTGAGCTCGCTTTTAACGATCTCAGAAATATAATGGCCACTACAATGGCAAGCGCCAGACCTACCAGTAAACTATCCCTTACACTCTTAACAGATTCGTTTACAAAGTCGGCCTGTACATAATAAGGCTTAATAAATACGCCGGAAGGAAGAATTTTCCTTAGCTGACCGATTTTCTGATCCATCTGGTCTGACAAGTCCACCAGATTTGCATTGGGCTGTTTAATGACCGCAATTAAAATCCCATCTTTTCCATTGGCGTTAATCCGGGTGTATTCCACCCCTTCCTGAATATTTACATTTGCGATATCCTTAACTCTGACAATCCGGTTTCCATTTTTAGTCAGGGTTAAGTTCTCGAGGTCTGATTTTGTTTTAACTGTTGCGTCCGTTATAGAAAGATACAAATAGTTATAATCTGAAAGATAACCATTGGATTTTATAAAATTGGTTTGAGAAAGAGCATTGTTGATCTGGTCTGGAGAGATACCCAGTGCAACCATTTTTTGATGATCAAGTTCAAGCCAGTATTCCTTCGTTTTTCCTCCGATAACACGAATCTCAGATACACCACTGACTTGTGAAAGAAAGGGTTTAACGGTGTAAGTGGCCAACTGCTTCAATTCAATCGGGGACTTTGTATGACTTTCCAGACTATAACCACTTACCGGCAATATAGAAGGATTCATCTTTTCTACAGATATGTTTACGCCTGCAGGCAGACTATTGCTGATTTTTTGAATCTGTGATTCAATTCGCTGCTGACTCAAATCTATATCCGCACTGCCATTCATGTAAGCAGAAATCTCACAGCTTCCCCTGCTTGTTACACTGCGGATCAGCTTAAGATCGGGTATCTGTTTAACCGCATTTTCCAGTGGCCGGGTCACTGTAACCACCATTTTATCTACCGGCTGGAGTTCTGCATCTGCGATGATCTTGATTTTCGGAAAGGTAATTTCAGGAAATAAAGAAGTCTTCAATTGCGTATAAGAGAACAGCCCCCCCGCAAGGATAAGGATGAGCACAACCAGCAAAGGATTTTTGTGGGATATAAAAAAGTTCTTCATAACTACTTATCGACTTTAACTTTTGCCGTATCTGCTATTCCATAGTTCCCAGTAGTAATAATCCTGTCTTTTGAATTAAATATAGGGTCAATAATCTCAATGAACTGAGCGCTCTCGATGCCTTTTTTAATGGGAACCTTAACTGCTGTTGAATCGTTAATAAGTTTCATCACCCAAAATTCATCTTCCGTTTCATTAGCAAGAACAGCTGACTTTGGAAGCGTCTGCGCATTTGATTTTGCTGTCCTGGTTATTCTTACTTTAGCAATGAGACCTTCAGGAATAGTATGCGATGGATTTACCCTGATCATAATTCTTTGTGTTTGTGCAGCAGAATCCACAGAGGGCATCGCCCCACCTAACGTACCTTTCAATTTTTCACCATCAGGCAAAATAAGTTCTATATTCTTGTTTTGATCAACAACTGAACGTAATTCGTATGGAAGATCCAGCAAAAACACGAGGCTATTCCGGTTGCTGATCACAGCCAAAGCTTCGCCATCCTGAACATAATCTCCTTGTTGATGATTTACCTGCGTTATAAAGCCACGCTGCTCGGCACGTATTTTTGAAATTCCCGAAAATTTAAAACCAGGATCTAACTGATTTACCGCATTTCCAATTGCTCTTGCTTCTTTGGTAATTAAGGTAAACAAGTTTTCATGTCCACTTACCTCTTTACCGAGTTGTGCACCAGAAAATTGCACATACCCATTGATATTTGCTTTTACATAACTTTTTTGCAAATAAGAACTTACTGCATTCAATTCAATAAAATCTGAAAGTGGATTGGTTTCTACATAAGTTACCTGTACCGGTGTAACCGGGGCAGCAGGTTCTGAAGCGGCTTCTTTATTTTGATTACAGGCAGTTAAAAACAGCCCCGAAAACAATAGCAGTGGCAATAAGTTCTTCATGATCATAATTTTAAGCTTTATCTGTTCCAGTAATTCAGCTGATTAATGAGTTTTAAACGGTTTATATTAGTTTGCCGCAAGAGATTTTGTGAGTTCATATAATTATTAATTGCAATCACAAAATCTGCAATTTTCACATCTCCGGTCCGAAGGAGTTTACTGTCAACTTCTATGAGGCTTCTGGTAAATTTAATTTGCGCTTCGATTTGTTTAAACATAGCATCTGTTTCCCGGATTTGCTGCTGGAGCATATCTAATTGTTGTTTATGCTGATTAAGGAAATAGTTTCTATAATAGGAACTGGTCTGTGCCTGAAGATCAAGTTTGTTGTGTTGCATTTTTCTTTGATGTCCATCGTATATGGGTATGGAAATCGTAAAACCAGCACTTGTTCCAAAATTCCGGTAAGGCTGTAAGAGAAAAGACGAGTTGTATCCTCCATTTACGTATACACCCGCTTTGGGTTTATAGGCATTGTCTACAGCCTTTCTGTCATTAACGGTTTTTAGACTATCAATTTCAAACCGTCTAAGAAAGAAGCCTTCCTGTGCTAAAGGTTTCACAGGGTTAAAAACGGGTTCTTTTAAAACAACTGTGGAGGTATCATTAATCCCAGAAAGATAATTCAACGAGGCATAGTCCACTTTGTATTGCAATTCTGCTTGTTTCAACTGCAATTGTTGTTGCTGATAAGTAACCAGAAATGTCAGATATTCGGTCTGCTTATACGCATTAGCCCTGGTCAATTCCTTGAGTAAAGATTCTTCCGTTTTCAATAAACGAACAATGTCCAGATTAAACTCCACCTGCAACTGACTGGCGTAAGCGGTAATGTATTGATCGGTAATGGCTTTTCGAAGATCCAGTTCTGAGAGTTTGCTGGCATAACGAATAGAATCCGCTTGCAAACGAATTGCTTTTTGTTGATTTTGCTTTATCCCATTCCCAACAATACCATAATTCATAGTGAGTAAAGCATCCAGGGTATGAGAATTTGTTAAGGCCTCGTCATAACCATAACCTTTAATAACCGGAGCATATAAACCTGTAGAGCTGGCTGTCAATTGAGGAAGATATCCGGCTTTTAAACGCATACTATCAATTTTGTTCATGAGCAATTGATTGTTATAATCCTTAGCTAATGGACTAAATTTGATCGCCTGGCCAACAAAGAATTCTAAATCCTGCGCTGCCGGATGGACCTGTGCCTTTCCAATACTGACCAGCAAAATTGGAAACAAGAGGATTAAAAGCGTCTTTTTAAAATGTTCCATTGAATGACAATCCAAAACTATGTTGCTGATAAGAAGGCATCACATTGTAACTTAAAGCATTTTTACCTAAGATAAGTCTTTTCAGTTTAGGATAAACATAATAAGCGACTTTCGTAGAGAGTATTCCAAACCCAGCTCCGGCTACGACATCACTTACCCAATGCCTGTTATTATAGAGTCTCAGTACGCCCGTAGCCGTAGCAACGGTATACCCGGCATAACCAATCCAGGGAGATACATCTTTATATTCCTGATTTAGAAATTCTGCTGCAGCAAAGGCATTTGCGGTATGACCGGAGGGAAAAGAATCGTATGCAGACTCATCCGGCCGCTGACGATGGGTGATTTTCTTCAAACTGGTTACAGTCCCTCCCATGATCGCTTCAGATAACACATATAAACCAGTGGCGTCAATTAAATTATGTTTTCCTTTAACGCCGGCAAGGTTTAAGGCGTATACAGCTGCAGCCGGTGCAAACTGCAAGTAATTATCCGCATGGGCCGCAAATAACGGATGATCTTCCTGCAACTCATCTTTCGTACTTTTGTCCAATTGTTTTACCGGCTGAAAATTGGTCAAAGAAACCAATCCATAGCTTATGAACACTGCTGGTATAATAAAAGAGGTCACTTTCGGTTTATAATCAATCCCTGAATTGATCAGAGCATGTTGTTTAACAGAGACTGTATCCAGTGAATCTTTTTGCTGTGCATAACATAGACCAGGTATACAAAACAGCCATAGTAATTTAAATATCTTCATCGCCCTAGTGGTGCTTAAATTCGACTCTAAGCTAGATTCGAATTATGAAGAAATTCTGTAGTTGGCTATTGGATTTAAAATTTCCCAGCTATAGACAGACCTGCAGCATGATTTTGATAAAATGGTGCTGCACTAAGACGGAGATTCTTTTGCCCCGTAAGTAATCGTTTCAATGGCGGATAAACCAGGTAAGCAACTTTCGTTGATAAAATCCCTATACCCGCGCCCGCTACAACATCGCTAAACCAATGTGCATTATTGTATACTCTTAAAACAGCAGTTGCCGAAGCAACAGTATAGCCCGCAACACTATACCACGGAGAGAGATCACCATATTCCTGATTGATCAGTTCAGCACCCGCAAACGCGATTGCAGCATGACCTGAAGGGAAAGAAACAAAATCTGAATGATCCGGCCGTTCTTTATCAGTCGCTTTTTTCACAATACTTACCGATCCCATGACCAGTACACCGGAAAGAAGCATTAAACCTGTTTTATCCGCAATACGATGTTTGCCTTTAACACCCAGGGCCTCTAATCCATATAAAGCTACAAATGGAACATATCTTAGATAGTCATCCGCATGGGTACTGAAATTTGGCCTGCGCTCATTTCTTTTCTCCTGTATATAATGATCAAAGTTTTTAAGTGGTCCGCCGGTTAATGCAATCAGGCCATACCCTGTTGCAGCTATTCCCGGAATGAAGCTTTTAAAGCTTGTCCTGTCAGATACCTGATTTACTGTATTTTTTAAAGAAACACTGTCAATTAGTACAGAATCCTTTACTTGTGAAAGACCCCGTTGCGGGAAATTGAAAAACAGAATTAAGGTAGCAAGAAAGGTAAAGTAGTTTTTAGACATGGACGAATAGGTGCTGTATAAACCTTCAAGGTAAACAATATTTGAACAATCTTCAAAATAACTACAGAATTCAATCTTATTTATGCAGAAAAAACTGCTGATGCGAATTTTGTTTACCTATCTCCTTTTATCTATACTCCTATTCCCCTATTTAGCCAAGGCCCAAAACAATGCAAGAGTTACCGGAAGTATCACGGATCTTCCATCAAAACAACCTTTGGAGTTTGTTAATGTTATTTTAAAGAACCAAAAAGACAATAAAGTTACTGCACACGAGGTGACCGATAAAAAAGGCAAATTTATTATACCCAATATCCCTTCTGGCAGCTATTATATTCTTTGTACCTATATTGGTTATCGCGATGTAAAATCAAATATATTCGTTCTGGATGCCACCCACTCTACCGCAGAATTGAATTTACAAATGAACGGTTCAGGCAAACAGTTAAATGAAGTAGAAATTAGTACAAAAAAGGCTTTGTTTAGCAATTCTATTGATAGAAAAGTATACCATGTAGATATGGATCTCACTGCCAAATCAGGTTCAGCCAGCGAAGTACTTCAAAATGTGCCACTGGTACAAGTGGATATTGATGGTAATGTCAGTCTAAGGAACTCCTCTGCTATGATTTTGATCAATGGCAAGGTATCACCGCTGATGTCTGGAAGTAACGCAGCAGCAGCGCTTCAGCAATTGCCGGCAAATAGTATTGAGAGAATTGAGGTGATTACCAATCCTTCAGCAAAATATAAGCCTGATGGCATTGGAGGAATCATCAATATTGTATTGAAGAAAAACACAAAAAGAGGGCTCAATGGGAATGTTACGGTAAATGCGGGAAACAGGGACCGATACAATGCCGGTACTGCATTGAATTATAATACAGGAAAACTAAATATATTTGGGAGTTACAGTCTGAAACAAGACGACCGGCTGCGAACCATCCTGAACGACCGTATTCAAACCGACCCCATAAGTGGCTCTGTAAATGACGACCACGATTATACCCTTGCACGCGCACGTCCTTTTTCTAACCTGGCTACACTTGGTTTTGATTATACGTTAGATGATAAAAACAGTTTTGGCGTTTCTCTGAACTACTATTTGAGAAATATGCACAAACACGATCTGGTGACCAAAAAAGTACAAAGTGCTGCAAATGGAAATCAGGATTACGACAGAAAAAGAGAAAATTATGAACGCGAATCCTCTTCCGGTGCTGCGGCGTATTTTGAACATCTTTTTAACAGACCAGATCAAAAATTACGTCTGGAACTTAATCTTGATCATAAACCAGAAATAGAAGACAACCACTATACAAACACTTACCGGTTCCCATTAATTCCCGACGAACTGGACAATACCCTGATTAAACAAACCGCAGACAACCGGCACGCTAACCTGGGATATGAAACTCCGGTAGGCAAAGAAGGAAAATTTGAAGCTGGCTATGATGGCCAGTTCAACAAACAGGATATGGATTTTTATGGTGCAGCCTTTGCTCAGAATAAACAAATGTTTGTTACGGATCTAACCAAGACAAATCATTTTATCTATAACGAAAACGTGCAGGCATTATACAGCACATTCTCTACAGTCTATAAAAAAATCAGCCTGATGCTGGGTTTAAGAGGAGAACATTCCGCCTTGGAATCCAGGCTCCTTACAACTGGAATTTCGATTCCTAACAGCTATTTCAAGCTGTACCCAAGCCTTCATCTAGGTTACAAGTTTGAAGAAAACAAAGAGTTACAACTTAATTACAGCAGAAGGGTCCGCAGACCTGAAGCTGATGACCTGAATCCTTTTCCCGAATATCAGGACCCAACAAATGTAAAAGTTGGCAATCCCTATTTGCTCCCTGAAATTATTCATTCTGTAGAACTGGCTTACCAATGGCGAAAAGGCGGCATCAGTGTACTTCCAGGAATCTACTACCGCTATACATACAACCGTTTTACCGCAATTACCGAAGCCCTGAACGATTCAGTACTGGTCACCAGACAGCAAAATCTGGCCAGTGACCAAGCCCTTGGTGCCGACCTCGTGGTATCAGGAGCTGTAGGTGATCAATTAAATTTTAGCTTTACCCCAAATGTATTTTACAGTACCATCGATGCTTCTAACCTTGGCTACAGCTCAAAAAAATCGACAATTACATGGTCTGCAAATCTAAATGCAACCTATGCAATTACGAAAAGAGCCTCGCTACAGGTCAACTCCATCTATAAATCAGCTAGATTAACTCCTCAGGGAAAATACCTCCCCAGCTTTGTTATGAATTGTGGCGCAAGGCAAGACATTTTGAATAAAAAAGCATCTGTTTATATAACGGTGTCAGATATATTTCGCTCCATTAGACAGGAAGCCGAGCTGCAAAGTCCGCTCTTAACCCAGCACATCCTCACTAAGAATAACTCGCGCATCGTTTACCTTGGCCTTAGCTATAACTTTGGTGTCGTAAAAAAGAGAAAAGACCTTCAGTTTGATAATTCGGTTCAGTAATCTTTAATCATTTAAAGTATTACATTCGACGAGAAATTATACCAAATATAAAAATTAGAGAAAGGCAAAATGAATAGAATAAATAATTTTATGAATTTGCTTTTAAACTACTATTTTTAAGAAATTTTCTATCAAAATTCATGAATTTTATTACCAGAAAGGCTATAATAGATCAGCTTAAAAAAGACTTAATAGGCAAAGACTCTTACCGTGGTGTTACGCTAACTTACTCCTGGCTAGCCAATCAATTTGGGCATTTTTCCCTCGGCTTTATTCCAACCATTATAGTATTTACCTTTATTAAGAATAAGCCTGGACTCCACTATCCTGAATTGTGGGCAGCCTTTGGTGTTTGGGGTGCCTGGATACTTTTTGAACTGTATAATTTTCTTGGCCCTTTGCTTCTCAAACTTCCTTCCGGACGTAGTTCACTTAAAAACATAAATTACACCTTTGCTCCTGCCTGGTCTAATGTTGCTTTTGATACGGTTACAGACTTAACTTATTTCGGAATTGGGGCCTTAACGGGAAGCTTATTTTGTAATTACCATGGCCAGATGCTACTTGCAGCATTGCTGCTTGTGGTATTGGTGGCTTATCCTGCTTACTACTGGTATACAACAAAAATGTATATCCAAAATGCAGAGTATCCATTTCAATTGCGGTTGAGCCAGTGGAGCCGGAAAATAAAAGATGAGCACAAACAGGCTGTCATTGAATTTCTGGACAACAGGGATCAGGGTAAACATATGCTGATTTTTGGTTCAAAAGGAAGTGGTAAAACCACTTTATCCGTTGGAATTGCAACAGAAGCCTCGATCCGAAGTGGATGTTGCAGTTATGTTACAGCAGTCAAACTATTAAGTATGTTCTTTGAAAGAACAGAAAATCAAATCGAAAACATGAATAATTTATGGAACTGGCGCAATTGCAATTTGCTGGTCATCGACGATATCAACCCAGGAAGACCAGTAAAGGGAGATATTATCAGTACCCAGTTGTTTTATGAATTACTAAACAATGTAGATTGCGGACCAGACAATATTAAACACATTAAGGACAAAAATATTATTTGGGTAATGGGTAGCGATGATCCAACTACATTACTGGAAGAGAAATGGCAGGATTTATTACAGCAAATCGGCATTGAACGGTCAAATATCATTACGATAAACCTTGATCCTGCCGCCTAAGGCAGGATCGAATTGTCATAAGAAAAGCTAACCAGATGAGTCAAGCTTTTCACATTAAAACGCTTGTACAGCGGAATTATCCTCTTTTCAATTGCAGAATGTGATACATTCAACTCATGGGCAATTTCCTTGAACGAGTATCCTTTGGCCACCAGAGCAAGTGCTTCTTTTTCTTTATCGGAAATGGCCAGATGAGAAAAAAGAATTTTATTAAGCTCTTCCTCAAATTTTTCCTTTTCCGGTCCAAAGGCAGCGTAACGCATTACTTTTCCAAAAATCAAATTTCTATTGATCTGAAACCTGCCAATGATTGCCGTAACTTTACCATTTTCAGAGCTATATACCCCCACCCTCGCTACAATTGGCACCAGTGTGCCATTTTTATGTATCTTTTTGAGTTCAATGGTAAAACTGTATTTTTCCAGGTCTTTTGTTTTATTATGGATGAACTTTAAAGCTTTATCATTCAGATCATGAGAAAAAGGTGCAAATTCAGGTGCCGACATATTTACGATAGCCAGCATATTAATTTCATCATCTTTGTAGCCAACCACCTCTTCCCAGCCGCTGGCATATACCATTTTATTCAGCTTAAAGGAGTAAATATAAATTGCTTCTTCAGGGAACCTCGGAATGGTTTGATTGAAGTATTGTGCTTCATCACTTTCCTGGTCAGCAGGGACATCAGATATAAAATTTTTGGAATATTCCCCAAAATTCTTTTTCGAGTTCATGGTATCTTAATTTAAATAGACCTCATTTCTCAGGATAGGCCTATAACTGCATTCATCGGAAAAGCAAATCAAACTGCCTGTGTATTTTCTCAGTTGATGGACATCGTCTCCGAATGTAACTTTGGCACAAGTTTAAATAAAATAGAACTGATTTCCATAACAAACATCAGATCGTATTTAAAAATTGATTTTAATTAACCCCAAAATAGAATAAATATGCAATTTATAAGAATGAATAAATCAGATAAAACCCATTACCTTCTTATTGTTCTGAAGTTAGTCGCTCTGGCCCTGTTCATGCTTTGTTTTTATCAGGCATTTAAAATCTCCAATGGACCTTATTAAGTTATTTGGTGCGTACCATTTATAGTTGATGTTCTCTACATTTACCGATGTGAAACAAAACCGCTGATTCAAATGAACAGCGGTTTTTTTTATTTAGAAAAGGTCCAGCAATCCTTATGCAAAAGGATGTAGTTACTTCATTAAAGTTGCTTTGACATTTTTACTCCGGATGTATTCCTGATCTGTAGCAACGGAACCGGCAAAAGTTACTTCTGGATTCAGGCTGATATAGAATCCATTATAGTTTTTATAAAATTTATACTTTTCTATCGATGGAAAATTTGTCCAGTTATCCTCGTTCAAAGAATAATCTGACACATCAATGAATTTCAAGCTCATCTGCTGCTCATACTTAGAATACAAAAGATCAATGAATAAATCTATTGTAACTTGTTCCTCCTTTTTAGAAATGCTTACCCCCTTCAACCTGGAATGCAATAAACTGTACTCTCCTGTGGAAAACATAATCAAAATCTCGCTACCTTCTAAAACTCTCATATTTAAACCATTTAATTAAAGATACGCTCTGCAAAGCACCTCTCCCCCGTACACTTTCGTGTACGGTTAGGAAGGGAGGGTTCGAGAGCATGCCGGTCAAACACTTTATATATTGTATTTATTCATGTTTAATAATAAACCGCATTAATAACAGTTCTGCGATATCGTAAAGTTCTTTTGGTTGAGGCAGAACCGCAACAACCTGTGGTTGTATTTAAAAATAATAGAAACAAAAAAATGAGCAGATATCAAAGCAGAAGTTTATTACTTTTATCCTGATGTTTCCACCATTTATAGAAATGCCTTTAACCTATGTGTTTTCAGGCTTAATTATTTTGCTAAGTATTGTAGGATTTTATTATAAACCGCTATATAATAAACTGGTTTATCATCCTTTCGAAGTTTTTAGAGGAAATCGGATTCATACTTTATTTACCTCGGTATTTCTGCATAAGAATTGGAAACACTTAATCATTAACATTTATTTCTACTATTTCATGTCTAAAGACATGGAGTACTACATCCTGGAAAAAAATTATAATCAGATTGAAATCAAGTTGATCTGTTTGTTTGTACTTCTATTTTCTGTTATTGCAAGTAATCTCATTGTTGGATGGGCTCAACGTTATAACCTTAATTTTACTAGTGTAGGTGCATCCGGTGCGGTAACTGCATTTGCTGGATTTGTAGCTCTATATTTCCCCATAGACCATGTCAGCAGACCACATAAATTTATGCCACTATATTATGGCTACGATTTTGCCTTTGCGCTTTTAATTATATTCGCAATATTAACAGCAATCTATCGAAAAAAATCTTTAACAAATCATAAAATACACCTCACAGGACTTTTAATAGGCTTTGTGCTGGCAGTCCTATTCAGGCCTGTTTTGGTTAATGAAATTATTTACCACCTAAAATCGAGATGGTAAATAATTTCAATAGTATTAAATTAAAACCATCCCGCTATGGCGCCAGCGATACCCCCAACTACCCCACCAACCATCTCTGCCAATTTATCAATACCATCTCTTTCCTTTTCTTTTCCACCTTCAATTTCAATAATTTCTTCTTGAGTTAAATCTTTCATTCTGAGTTTAATTTGATTTGTTTCTCTTGAACATTCAAGATTGAGACAAATCTCATAACATACTCATAATGAGACAACAACCACAAGTTATATCGTATAACTTGTGGTTGTAATAAAAAAATAATTAATTTGCAGGTAATAAGCTAAATTGATTAAAATGATTGGTGAAAAGATACGTGAGCAAAGGGAAATGAAGAAAATTTCTCAATATGCGGTAGCCTATGCCATAGGTATGTCCCAAGCGGCTTATTCAAAAATAGAACGTGGCGAAACAGAAGTTAAAGTTAGCCATTTATACTCCATTGCGGCGTTCCTTGGAATCTCTATTTACAATCTTCTGCCCGAAGCTATGGCGAGTGGTACCTTTGAAGGAGAATACCTCCTAAAACCTTTTGTTGTCAAACTAAAAGAGCTATGGTATGGATGGCTTGTCAAAAGACGGATCAAGCGTATGCAAGAAAAATCGCAATAATGCAAAATGTTCAGAACAATTTGTAACTGTCATTTGTTAAAGAAGAAAAAACAGAGCTATGGGACTTTTCAGAACAGCAATTATTGGTGCAGCAATCTATGGCGCCTATAAATACATCACCAAAAAAGATGAAACCGGCAGATCACTCGTTGATGAGTTTAAAGACAAAACGCCTGAATGGATGGACAAAGCCAAAGACTTCAAACGGGATATAGAAAGAAAATATAATGACCTTGCAGACGAATATGCAGAAGTCAAACCTAAATAATTAAAAGAAAGAATCGCCTTAAGCAGCGATTCTTTCTTTTTCTTCCTGAATTCCAAATCTCTGCGCTTGTATACGGTCATATTCTTTCACATAATCCGGATGTTCCGTTTTCATGATCCTGTCCCAAACACGAAAATATAAACCGTAATTTCCTTTAAACTTGCTGTGATGTAAGTTATGATAAACAGATGAATTGCTGATTTCGAACAGCCAGGAATGCCTGAACCATTTTGGCATGATCTCATAGCCCAAATGTCCATAAACATTGATCATAAATGCCACTACAACAAATGACGTAATAGATATTGGATGCATGGGCAATACCATAACAATCACGACGAGTACAAGTCCCTCGGTAATGGCTTCAAAAAAGTGAAAGGAATAGGATGCCCAAGGCGAAGGGTTTACCGATTTGTGATGAACAAGGTGGGTGTACCTGAATATCTTGGGGTGATGGAGCAACCGGTGCATCCAATAAAAATAGGTATCATGCACAACCAGCGCAAGAAATACACTCAAGCCGATATACCACAGACCAAATGTATTTATATCCGTATATATCAATGTATATACTTTAAGGGGAGTAAACAATACGGCAAAAGCGATCACCGACATAATGGCCGTACTGAGCATTGAATAGAATACCTCCCTTATAAAATCCTTTTTCGAGGCCAGCCTGCTCTGAATCTTTGACTTACTGAACTTTGAATGCAGCAATTTATAAAAAAGGAAAAATGGTATGCCCGCGAGGACAAAATAACGAACTGCCGAGATGGCAAATAATTTGGCTGATATTTCGATAAACTGTTCCATAGTGTTTCTTTTTAAACACTCAAAATTAGTCCATCAAGAGGCCAGGCTGAATTAACAAAAGTTAATTAATGTCGGGCCTTTAAATTTTATTTCATTTTTTTCGACACTGCAATTGGCGAATTCGCAAGCCTTTTTCTGATTCTGCTTAAAGATACCGGGGTAATTCCGAGCAAGGTGGCAATATATTTGTCTGGACAGCGCTGTACAATATTAGGTTTATCTTTCAGCAAGCGCAGATACCGTTCCTCCGGATTGAGCAGCACAAATGACTCTACTCGTTCCATCATTTCGGCGAGCATAGAGATCAGAAAATAATCTTTCGCCTTACTAAACTTGGAATTCTTGTTTAAAAACTCCATAAATACCTGGTAATCGGCTTCGAGCAAAACAGTAGGCTCCATGGCCTGATAGGTAAACCGGGAAGCCTGGTTAAAAAGAACAGTATCATATGCTGTAAAAAACTGGTCTTCCCAACGCAGTAAGACGGTGGTTTCCTCCCCATTCTCCTTTAAAAGAAAACAACGGATCAGACCACTCTTGATATAGGCCAATTTACCAGTGGTGCTCCCCTCCTTCACATATATCTCCCCCTCTTTAAGTACCTTCTCTTTGGCAAGACTAAATAATGACATCAGCTCTTCGGGAGCCAGATCAAAAAAATCCAGGTAATGGTTAACTTTATTTTCCTCCAGCATAATTTACAGTCCAGACTTGTGCCTGCAATGTTAAATAAAAAAACAAGTATGAAGTTCTTCCTAGGAACTAAATAATTTTGCAACCCCAAAAGCTGCGCTGGCAGCCAGGGCTCCAATGATCATCACTTTTAAAGCTCCTTTAAAAAGAGGTTGTCCGGTTACTTTACTTTTAAAAAAACCAAACAGGAATAAGCTTACAAGACCTAAAACCGATGAATACTTTAAACCTTCGAGAGGCGTCGAGGTAAAAAAATAGGGAAGTAATGGAATCAATCCACCTAAAGCATACGACAGTCCTATAGTCGCCGCGCTATTTCTGGCCCGGTTCGGATTAGGTTCCTCCAGTCCCAGCTCATACTTCATCATAAACTGCACCCATTTATCCTTGTCCTTCGAAAGTTCATCGGCGAGCAGATTCTGTGCTTCCTCAGAAAAACCATAGGCGGAAAAAATCTCCTTTATTTCCTGTTTTTCTTCTTCAGGGATTCGCTCTACTTCTGCATATTCTCTGGAGAGTTCAGATTGATAATGCTCCGACTCTGTTTTCCCGGCAAGATAGCCGCCAAGTCCCATTGCAATACTACCAGCTATAATCTCTGCAATACCAGCTGTAGTGATGATGCTATTACTACTCACCGCACTACTCAAGCCTGCCGCCAGCGCAAATGGTACAGTAAGTCCGTCACTTATACCAATTACGATGTCTGTTATAAAGTCAGAACTTTTAAGATGTTTCTCCTGGTGTTCCATAATCTCAAAGGTCTGATATAGTTATCAATGTACAAAATATTAAGGCAGTACAGACAAAGATCAATTCCAAACATTCTGTTTCTATCGGAAACGGAATTTGCGCAACAGATATGATCGCTCCATTGACTACATACCGATAAAACCATCATGTGCATTACTACACAAACCGAAATGAATAGAATTCGGTAGCACATGATAGCTTCATAACCATTAAAATCAAATTATATATTAATGAAAAATACAATCTTAAGATTAATATTACGCAGTTTTAATGCCGAAAACTTATCATAAAAGCAATCCGATCAGTAAAAAGTACTATTTAAACTTCATTTATTACCTTTTACAGTCCCTTCTTATTGGCTACCTTTGATGTATGAAATCGAATATCCCTGTTTACGACATCAGCACCTTTGAGGAGTATAAAAACAAAGGGATATTTGTGGGCAGATTTGGTTACTATTCTAAAAACCATCAGCACCTGCACTCGGCACACAAGCATTCCTTTTATCATTTGGTCTATTTTACAAAGGGCACGGGTAAGCAACATATTGATTTTAAAAAATTTGATGTAAAACCTCAACTCATTTATTTTATGATTCCTGGCCAGGTGCACAGCTGGGACTTTGAAACAGAACCGGACGGTTATATTATAAATTTTTCAAAAGATTATTTTGGTTCGCTTTTAATCAATTCAGGTTATCTCGACAACTTTGAATTTTTCAGTGGAATACCGGAACAACAGGTTATAGAAGTTGAAAACGAAACAGGTGCGAAATTAGTTTACCTGTTCGAAGAGATTTTAAAAGAAGGGATTTCCAGCAGATCTTTTGAAGATGATCTGGTCAGAACTTTACTTCTGCAGTTGTTTATTTATACAGCCAGAACAAAACAACGATCTGGAGAAATACATTTGAATTCTTACAGCCATACCCTGTTAAAGAATTTTCAAGGTCTTATCGAAGTTAATTACGCCCAATTAAAATTCCCAAAACAATATGCAGAACTGCTGTATATTACACCAAATCACCTCAATGCACTTTGCAATGATTTGCTGGGTAAATCCTCAGGAGAGATCATCAGGGAAAGGGTAATTTTAGAAGCCAAACGTTTATTGATCAATCTCGACCTTAGCGTCGCTGAGATCGCTGAACATTTAAACTTTAGCGATCAATCCTATTTTATTAAATTCTTCAAAAAGTATGAAGAAACAACCCCAGAAAAATTCAGAAAACATAATACACAACAAAATGGAAAACAATAAAAACACAAGCGCAGTACCCCATATTTCTCAATGGCATGCCTTTAGTCATTCAAAATGCCCACGCTGCAGAGTTGGAAAAGTATTTGTTGGTCC
>NZ_DATMRL010000234.1:0-21951 GCF_035566355.1 Pedobacter sp. | reverse complement strand
TGCCTTTGGCGTCCAGGGCTTCAACAGTAACAGGCATGGCATCAATGCCGTTTCCTTTTACTGAAGTACGGTCTGGGCTTAGGGCCAAACGAACCGGGTTGCCTGTGGTTTCAACTGTGTAACGGGAAACTTCTTTTCCTCCGGAATAACCAATAGCCATTAATTTTCCCGGCTGATAAGGAACTTGCCAGGTATTCATTTCATATTTATCTGCATTTTGTTCTCCAATCAATTTGCCGTTTAAAAAGAGTTTTACAGTTTCTGCATTGCTGATGGCCATCACTTTGATATTTTTGCCAATGCTATCGGCAGGCCAGTTCCAGTCAGGAACCAGGTGCATAACAGTTTTGTCTTCCAGCCATTGTGCCTGGTGGATATAGTACGCTGTTTTTGGAAATCCGCAGAGGTCCATAATACCGAAAAAGGAACTGACGGTCGGCCAGGCATGAGGCGTTGGTTCTCCGTGATAGTCAAAGCCTGTCCATACAAAACCACCTGCAAGATAAGGGCGTTCCGCAATTGCTTTCCAGCCATTGCGATGTGTTGCACCCCAATCTGCGGCGTGGGTATCATAACCGTCAAAAACATGTTTACCGTTGTTTGTAGTATATTCACCCCGGGTCATAAAGGCCGATACGTCTTCTGAACTGGTTAAAGGGATGTTTGGGTTTTCTTTATGAAAACGGTCATAAGCCCAGATTTGATAGTTAAAACCAACCACATCTACGGCCTG
Organism: Pedobacter sp.; assembly: GCF_035566355.1. Taxonomy (GTDB): domain Bacteria; phylum Bacteroidota; class Bacteroidia; order Sphingobacteriales; family Sphingobacteriaceae; genus Pedobacter. The sequence continues at coordinate 21,218 of NZ_DATMRL010000234.1, read as the reverse complement.
GCTTACATTTACAGGGTCAAATAGCCCGCCGTTCATAGCAGCCGTTACCGGGCGCGTAGAATCCAGTTTTTTGACCTCATGACTCATTCTTCTAACCATTTGATAGCCGATTTCTGTGCCCTGCATGGGTTCTTCATTAAAAACAGACCATAAGATGATACTTGGGTGATTGCGGTCTCTGCGCACCAGCCATTGCAATTGCCTAACGTATTCTGGCGAAGAGTTGAAATTTCTGTTTTCATCCATGACCAGGATTCCCATGCGGTCGCAAAGATCAAGAAATGAGGCGGAAGGAGGGTTGTGGGAACATCTGTAAGCATTTACGCCCATTTCTTTCAGCTTTCGTAACCTGAATTCCTGAATGGCATCTGGTACGGCTACACCTAAACCTGCATGGTCCAGGTGGTTGCATACGCCTTTCAGTTTTACGTGTTTGCCATTGAGATAAAAACCAGAATCTGCGTCAAATTTTAAGGTTCTGAACCCACATTTAGTGCTTAGGGTGTCTATTACGTTGCCATTTAATTTTACAATAGTTTTGACTTGGTAGAGTGTTGGGTTTTCAATTGTCCATAAAGCTGGATTGCTGGTCTGGATTTTAAGAAGAACAGAATTTGTATCAAGTGTATTTATGGTAACAGATTGCTCTTTTTTCTCTACTAATTTTCCTGCTGGGGTATACAATCCAACTTCCACCTGTGCGGTTGCTGGTTTGGAACCCGTATTTTGTAAACTGATCTCCGCCGGAATTTCCCACTGGCCGCTGGCCAGCTTAACTGGGTTGGCGTATACGCCATCAGTAATGATATGTATTGGTGAGCGTTTAATGAGCCAGGTATCTCTGTAAATTCCTGCACCTTCGTACCACCAGCCTTCCATGGAGTTTGCATCTACGCGAACGGCTATGGTGTTCACCTCATCGCCGTATTTAGCGAAAGGCGTAATGTCAATATAAGAAGAGGTATATCCGCACCAGTTTCTATGCACAACTGAACCGTTGATCCAGATGGTGGCATAGGTTGCAATACCTTCAAATTGTAGTTCCAGGTGCTTACCGCGATCTAATGAATCTAATTTGAACTTTCTTCTGTACCATCCAAACCCTCTTTTCCTGTAACCCTGTGAAACATTTTCTGTTGAATCATTTGGGTTTTCTATCGCCCAGTCGTGGGGTAAGTTCAGTGTTCTCCAGCTATGGTCATCATATCCTGGTGCCGCTGCACCAGACGCGCTGCCTGCTTTCGCATTCATGTAGCTTTGGCCATGTCCTTTGATAACGGGGAAAGGAATATCTCCTTCATAGAACTTCCAGCCTTTATTGAAAGATAATTTTTCCTGTGCCTGAGCCGAGATACCATACAGGAACATGCATGTAAAGAAGATCGTCTTTTTTAAAAATAGTTTCATCAGGTTATTTAGCAAGTTTGTAAAGGCCAATATTGGAGACATAAGGTGTTAACCTGGAAGATTCAATGCGAACCCTGACTTTGCCAGCAGTAATTGGCTCAAACTTGATCAATCGTTTATAGCCAACGGTGGTTCCTTCTGCAAATTTCACCCATTGGTTATTGCTCCAGTATTCTGCTGTAAATTTTTCCACCCGCTGGCCTTTGCTGATGTCTTCCTGCAGAGCGAGTACATCGAAAGTCTTAGCTTGTTTTAAATCATATTGCCAGCTTATGCCGGTTTTTTTAACCGATGCTCCAGATAGTAAATTATGGTTAAAAGTAGCATCCATTTTGTGTTTCCATTCCTGTAAGGTCTTTTGGTCACTTTCGCTGATCAGACCTTCTTTATTGGGAGGGATGTTGAGAAGGAGTACACTGTTGCGGCCAACCGAGGTGAAATAAATATTCATCAGTTCGTCTGGTGTTTTAACTTTTGAATCTTCAGCCGCATGGTAGAACCATCCCGGCCTTATCGATACATCCGTTTCGGCAGGATACCAGGCAAGTGTTTTGGCCTTAACAATTTTATCTCTGCCACCCAGATCATCTCCAGTCATATCACCCTGCGGTGGAAATGAAATATCTTTTTGCGAGTTTTGTGCGGTATTGGCATTGCTTTGCTGACCTATTGGTACTACACTCCATTCTGTTAAACGACCTTTTCCTGATTCTGTTCCTACCCAGCGAACATCGGGGCCGGATATTGCAATTACCGCTTGTGGCTGGAGTTTACGGATCAGACGATACCAGTCTTCAAAATGATAGGCTGGTTTTTTACCATTTGGCCCTTCTCCATTGGCACCATCAAACCATACTTCATCTACTTTTCCGTAGTTACTCAGCAATTCTGTCAATTGCTCCATAAAATATTTGTTGTATTTTTCGGTATCTCCATAGTCTGCATTGTTTCTGTCCCAGGGAGAAAGATAAACGCCAAAGCCTACCTTGTAAAGTTTACATGCTTCTGCCACTTCTTTTACGATATCTCCTTTTCCGCCTTTATAAGGCGTGTTTTTAATAGAGTGTTCTGTGTATTTACTTGGCCAGAGGCAAAAGCCATCATGGTGTTTAGCTGTAATGATCACCTGTTTAAAACCTGCGTCTTTTACGGTTTTTACCCATTGTTTTGCGTCTAACTCCGCAGGATTAAATGTAGAAATGTCTTCTTTTCCATCACCCCATTCCCGGCCCGTCATGGTGTTAACGCCAAAATGGAAAAAGGTAGTGAGCTCCAGATTTTGCCAGCGCAGTTGCCTTGGAGCAGGGATTACATTTGCAGCCTTTTGGATCACCTCTTTTTCGGTATCCGTTGGAAGAATCTGGACAAAGTTTTTGGTTTGAGCATTTGCCGATAAGGTACAGATCAGCAAAGGCAGGCTTAGGTGTTTTAAATATTTCATTTGTTGTGTTTGTGCTTGCTAATTTAAGATAAAAAGGAGCCCTTTTAAAGAGGGCTCCTTTATTAAAATTTAATATGTACAGGTTTGAACTACCATCCGGGGTTTTGTTTTAGATTGGGATTTAAAGTGAGTTCTTGTGTTGGTATTGGGTACAGGTATAATTTATCGTTCCAGGTTCGGGTAATACCAGGGTATATTTGTATGTAATTATTGTTATCTAGCACAAGGCTGCCTACTTGTCCTGCCGGATATTGCGCTTTAAGTGCAGGTGTGAGTTTCATGCCCAAGGTGGTTTCGGGATTGTTGATCAAGCTTCCGGCATGCCATCTGTGTAAGTCATCAAAACGAAAACCTTCAGAGCCCAGTTCTATTCTGCGTTCCCGTCTGATTTCATCGATCAGTACCGGCAGTCCTGGAAAATCTGACTTAGGATCTTTTACCAGACTGGCTAACATCATATGCGGCATACCCACTCTGTCTCGTAATTTATTAATGGTCTGGTCCAGTACAGCTTGTGTACATAAGCCGAGTTCTGCTTTGGCTTCTGCTTCAATTAATAATATCTCAGCATATCTGAAAATGAAAAGATCTAAGGTAGATTGCCCTGCATTCCAGGCAGCCAGACTCGACGATCTTCCTTTAATAGGTTGATAGCCGGTAGAGGTAACCGAGGTGCCTATTCGTGGAAGTGTAATCAGGTCTCCATTCAGAAAATCGAAACCCCTTGTCGCTATTTGCTGCTTATAACGAGGGTCACGATTGCTTGCCTCATCCTCTGGTGTATCATCTCCCTTGTATAAAGGGCTAAGTGAAGTAGGTAAACCATCTTTACAAAGAAAAGATCTGGCGAAATTTTTGCTGTAGCCATCTCCTGCTTCTCCGAGCTGCCGGTCATAGTTGTTCATGAGTATAGTTGTAATGTACCTCATTGGCATGATGGCTTCTGTATTTCCCTTGAGTTCATCCTGGATAAAGAGATTGTAGTAGTCGGATCCGGGATTTCCAGTTGTATAAATGCCAAACTTTCCCGAGTTCATCAGCTGTTCAGCAGCGTCTGCTGCCTGTTGAAGGTACATGGACTCATCACCAACGCCAAAGTATTTTCTGTAAGTACCTTCCCATAAACATATACGGGCTTTAAGAGCAAGAGCTGCGTATTTATTCAAACGTCCGTCGGCTGCGTTTACCGGCAAATGATCAACCGCAAAATTGATATCTTTTAATACGGAATCCATAACCTGTTTGTGTGGCATTCTTGTGCCATAAAGAACACTTTTGGAAGTATCAGATATATACTTGTTGATATAGGGAACATCACCAAATGCTTTTACTTTTCCCCAAAAATCATTTGCCCTGAAAAATAAGGTCTCGCTTACATAGATGTTCTTGATGTCTTCACTGATATTTGCTTTAGCGTAGTTGGCCAGAAAGAAATTGTAACTCCTGATGTAATTAAAATTCCATTGTACCTGAGTTAGATCAGGGGAAGTTGGTGCTGTATTTGGAATGGTATATGTACCCGCCAGAAAGACATTTAAGGAGGCATTTGCTTTATCATCTGAGTTGTCATCTGCATTTACAAAAGTTTGTACCGGGAGTTGAGAATAGTACTGATTACAATACAGCTGCAGATCATTCTCATTTTTGAAAAAATTCTGCGGGCTGATGTCGCTTAGTGGGGTCCGGTTTAGGAAACTATCTTTTTTGCAGGATGCAAAGGCAATTGCTGCAAACAGGAGTATATATATAATTTGTTTTGTTTTCATGTTGTTATAATTAAGTTTCTACTCTTTTATAAAGTAACCTGTAAGCCGAATGAAACGGATTTGTTGATCGGATAAACTTGATAGCCAAAACCATTGGTTACCATTTCAGGATCATAGGCTTTAAACAGTGAGGTAATGGTGAACAGATTGGCTCCTGTTACATAAAATCTTACTTTTTGGATGTTTAACTTATTAATGAGCGGTGTAGGTAGTGAATACCCTAAAGTCAGCTGCTTTATCCTGGCATATGCTGCATTTTGAAGAAATTTGGTTTGAGCCTGCTGGTTGCCAGATCCTGCAAAACGCGGGCGTGCAAAATAAGCATTGGTGTTTTGCGGAGTCCAGTAGTCTGTTGCATACTGATAGGGGATATTCCATTCATTTCCCTGAAATGCATAAAATGCATAATCATTAGGCATAAAATCGGCTTTTAAAACACCTTGAATAAAAGTGGTGAAATCAAAGTTTTTGTAAGCAAGGCCCAGGTTAAAACCAAACTTGTATCTTGGGGTCTTGTTACCTATAATCTTCTGATCTCCAGGGTCTGATAAGGTACTGTTGCCTTTGCTGATCTTTCCATCATTATTCAAGTCGGCATATCTGATGTCTCCCGCAAGCCATTTGTAACCTGCAAGAGCAGTATTATCAACTGCAGCGGCTTCAGCATCTGTTTTGTAGAAGCCTTCGGTTACAAATCCCCAGATATCTCCAAGTCTTTGACCGGGGTAACTCTGAGTGATACTCATAATAGGGTTCAGGTCGTATTTTTTGATGGTACTGTAGGCATCCGAAAGTCCTAATGTAATGTTATAGGACAATTGATTGTTAAAAGCACGGTCTTTCCAGGTCATACTCAGCTCCCATCCCTGTGTTCTTAGATTTGCTGCGTTCCTCAAGGGTGCGCCGGTTCCCAGCGTAGCTGGCAATTGCTGTCCGGCAACAAGCATATCCTTGGTATCCGTAATAAAGTAATCGAAACTCCCACTCAGCTTGTTTTTAAACAGAGCATAGTCAAGTCCGATATTTTTGGTTTGTACTTTTTCCCAGGTAAGGTCTGGACTGATCAAAGCAGGAACCCCAACGGTAACACCTTTCTGGTTGTTGAACAAATAACCCACAGAGCCACCTGGTTGTGTTGCAATATATGGATACTGAGCCGCAGAAGTAATTATTCCGGTACTCACCTGTTGGTTGGGAAGTTGGCCATATGATGCCCTGATTTTTAATTCGTTCAGGATGTCTTTGGTGTTTTCCATAAAGGACTCTTCAGAAATATTCCATCCTGCGGAAACAGATGGTGAAAAGGCATAGCGGTGATCAGCAGGGAAACGTGAAGTTCCGTCATATCTGCCATTTACTTCCAGAAGATATTTTTTATCGTAAACATAATTAAGTCTGAAAAAAGAACCAATTAATGCATATTGGGTTTCAGTTCCACCCACGCTTGGCTTAGGGTCATTATTGGCACCGATTGCAGGCAGCATATTATCAATGAGGTTGTTTGCAGACTCATTGCTCAGAACATAATGCTGGTATTCCTGATTGTAACCGGCCATGGCCTTGAAGTAATGCTTGTCTGCAAATGTGTTCTCGTATGTGGCATAAGCATTGAAAGCATTATAGTTGTTGTTTTGTCTGTATTCAGATACTCTTGATGGATTTGTATAAGGGAAAACATCCAGGAATGCTCCGTTCACGCCGTATTCATTAAACGGGATTAAATGCTGTTTGTCAAATTGATTGTAATTGTTCCAGGTGTAGTCTGAAGTAATGGTAAGATGGTCTATTGGTTTCAAAATAACTCTTCCTGTTGTCCAGAAATCATTTTGTGATTCAATATCTCTTCCGCTCTGATTAATAACAGCAATCGGGTTGGTATAATTGCCCTGGCCTGAGTAATTTCCATCGGGATGATAAACAGGCATGACCGGACGAAGGTCTCCGGGAATCCATGCTCCGCCTTGATTTACGTTTGTACTCGCACTTTTGTTATTGTCTGTATGAGTCATAGACATGCTTAAATTGAAGGTCAGCCATTTGGTTACATCAGAATTCACTTTTAAGCTTGGTGTATAGCGTTTGTAAACCTGATTGGCAACTTTTTCCAGACCATCCTGCGTAAAATAGCCCATGTTTGCAGAATAGGTGGTTTTGCCTTCACCACCGGAAACAGACAGGTAATGCTGTTGCTGTGGCGCCCATCCGGGATATAAGACTTTTACCCAGTCGGTATTCCCAACATATCTGTATCGTTTTGGATTACCCGGATCAATATAGGCATCGGGATTGTTGGCAGGATCTCTGAAATAAGCTGCAATTAAAAGTGAATCCTGATTGGTAAAGGGCTCTGATGAGGTATAACCACCGCTTTTTGAGCCTGTTCTCTGCGCACTGTTGAATATATCGATATACTGTTGTGAATTGATGGAGGAAAGTATTTTTGTTGGTCGTGAGGTCGTGTACGAGCCCGAATAACTCACTTGTGTTTTACCCTTTTTTCCCGTCTTTGTAGTAATCAGAATTACACCATAGGCCGCTCTGCCGCCATAAATAGCTGCGGAAGCGGCATCTTTTAACACGGTCACACTTTCGACATCGTTTGGGTCGATTAGGTTAGGGTCACGCTGCACGCCGTCAACAAGCACTAAAGGGCTTGAACTCGAATTTTGGCCAATGGTTGTGTAATTCCTGATGTTAAAACTGGCACCCGTTCCCGGTTGTCCGTTATTAATATTTACATTTAAGTTGGGTACCAGGCCGTTTAAACCGTCGCCTAGATTTGTCATTGGCCGGCTGTCCAGCTTTTCACTCCCAACACTAGCAATGGAGCCTGTTAAATCCAGTTTCTTTTGTGTACCATAACCAACCACCACAACCTCACTTAAATCACTGTTGGCTGGCTTTAACTGAACATTAACAGTAGATTTTCCATTGATATTCACCTCCTGACTGATGTAGCCAATATAACTAAATACTAATATGCCATTGCCATCGGGAACGTTAAAGGAATAAGATCCATTATTGGAAGAAATGACCGTGGTTGAGCTCCCTTTAAGTTTGATGGTCACACCAGGCAGCCCCAATCCCTTTTCATCAGTAACCATCCCTTTTACAGAAAATTCATTTGTCTGGATCTCATTGTTTTTGTTCTTTCGCTGAACAACAATTGTATTGTTAACAATGGTATAGGATAAAGGCTGGTCCTTAAAACACGCATCCAAAGCTTCAATTAATGTAGCGTTACGCAAAGACACATTTAGATTGTTTGTGCCTTCTAAAGTTTTGTTCTCATACCAGATTACATATTTGGTTTGTTTTTGAATTACACTAAAAATTTTTTTCAGAGAGGTATTCCGCTCTGAAAAATTGATTTGCTGAGCATAGCCGGAGGCTGAGGCTTGCAGGCAAAATACAGTCATTAAAAAAAACACACACTTCATAAACAGAATGAGTTTAAAGGAAGCCTGGCGTTTTTGGATCGCCGGCTTAAATAGCGTATAAAAATTCATACTTTTGTTATTTGGTTAACTGGAAAAATGATCTGGAAATAGATTTACCGTTGCGAACGGAAGGTTAACTTTTATTGCCCGGCAATGTTGGTCGCATTGCCGGTTTTTTTATTAACCGGAAGATGTTTCTATGCGGTTAATTTTTCATAGCTGATGTATTTAAGGTTCATAATTGGTTAGCTTTAAGATTAGGGAGTTACAATGAGTTTTCGGCCTTCTGTTTTAAAATGAATATGGCTTAATTCCAGAATTTTTAATATTTCCTCCAGATTCGAGCTTTTTGAAAAGCCGCCGTTAAAGGAGCGCTCAGGTATATTACCCCTGTATTCCACATCGACATCGTACCAACGGGAGATCTGGCGCATAATTGATTTGATATCCTGGTCTGCAAAGAGGATTTGACCGTTTTTCCAGGCAACTACACTCTTTAAATCTATGTTATCGGAAATAATGAAGTGCTTATTGTCCTGAAGGGAGGCCTGCTGTCCTGGTTTTAAGGTGTTTTTCTGGAAAGTATTGGAGACTTCAACAGATCCTTCAAGAAGGGTAGTTTCTAGTGCAGGTTCATCAATATAGGCCTTAATGTTAAAATGCGTGCCTAAAACTTTTACTTTCTGCTTGTCTTGTACCTCAACAATGAATGGTACATTTTTATTTTTTGCTACTTCGAAATAAGCCTCGCCCTGAAGTTTAACTTCACGCGTTGCTTTTGCAGTAAAACAAACCGGATACTTCAATGTCGAAGCAGAATTTAGCCAGACCTGGGTTCCGTCTGGTAAACGTATTTGATACTGGCCGCCTCTTGGTGTCTCTACGGTATTGTATCCCCCCGGGGATTCTTTCTGTTGATCGTCTGCTATAGTATAAATGAGTTGCCCATCTGCAGTTTTACTGATTTGTACACCAGATTCTTTAGCTAAAGCACCATTGCTTGCGTCTGTCAGGGCCAGACGTCTTCCATTTGCAAGGGTGAGGTAAGCCTTATTCCCACCTGGTTGTATTGGCTTCGCACTTTTGCTTAAAGCAAGAACTGGGAGAGGAGATGTGTGGAAATAGAAGTAAAGAGCAACTGTAGTACATAAAAGTAAAGATGCCGCGACAAGGACACGAGGCCAAATGCGGTAGGTTTTCCGCTCTGTAAATTTTAATTCTTTCTGTATGCTTGCAAAAATCTCTGCTTTATGGGTTTTTTCTGTGACCTTTTTATGGAATGGAATAGTCAGTGGTTCATCAACGCTTTGTTCAAACCAGTGATCAAACTCAAATTGCTCAGCAGAGGTTAATGTTCCGTTGAGATATTTGTGTGCCAGTTCTTGTAATCTGATCTTTTCTTTTTCCTGCATTTTAAAGGCCTTTATATACTAGTACCCTGAGAAGAGAAAATGATTCAAATTATTTTTAAAATATTATTTACGAAAAGGTGTCGCCTCGAATTAAAGCAGAAAACTGGCGAGGAAACTGCTTAAATGAGCACGCAATATCTTTTTTGTTCTAACCAAATGCGAATTTATCGCCTTTTCACTCATGCCGAGTTCTATGGCAATTTCCCGGTGGCTCATTCCCGCTTCTCTGTTCATTCTGTAAATGATCACACTTTTTTCGGGGAGCGTGGCCAATACTTTTTCTAAACGATCGCGAAGTTCCTGAAATTCCAGATATTGTTGAGTGGAGTCGTCCAATATGTCATAAGTAGCTAGTTGTTCTCCTTCATAAAGTCGCTGGGATCTTTGTTTATCCAGCCATTTAATAACCCGGTATTTAATCGATACCACCAGATAATTATTTAGACTTGAGCTAATGCTGAGATCTTCTCTTCTTTTCCAGAGCGAAACAAAGATGTCCTGAACTATATTCTCTGCCTCAATGATATCGCCTGTTTTTTGGGTGGCCAAATGTAAGATCTTTTTCCAGTATCGATTGTATAGTTCTTCGAATGCAGTATGCCGACCTTCTTTTAGGAGCAGAACAAGTTCGTGATCTGAAAGTGCAGATGGCATTTGGCTATAGGTTTTGTTCAAAAAAAGATGAGTTTTTAACAGCAAAGGATACACTATTTTTTGAGTCTTCCAAATAAACAAGGTCTATTCTTGCTTTTTGGCAATAAGACTTAATAATCAGCTGATTTCAGTTAGTATAGTTTGTCGGCATACGTAAAAACTAAACTTATGTTATTTTAAATGTGGCTGATTCAGAAGAGAAAGCTGGTTAAATAAAGGATCGTCACAGCAGCGACCAGTAACAATGGCGTAGCCCATAAACCAACCCGGAAAAAATCGTATGCACTCATGCTGATTCCTTTTTGCCTTGCTGAACTGATCACCAGCATGGTGGCTAAAGAACCAGCTACAGTTAAGTTTGGCCCAATGTTGCACCCAATCAGCGCTGCATATTGGACCAATTCAGATGAATGTGCCATGTTCAGTACGGAAATAGACAATAAAGCCATGGGGATATTGTTGATAATATTCGATCCAATTCCCGCTCCAAATGTAGTACCGAGCATCTGCAATGGCAGAGGTATATGCTGAAGCGACATTAATCCCTGCGCAGCATATTTAGTTAAACCCAAATTTTGCACACCTTGAATGACGATGAAAAGGCCTATAATAAAAGGAAATAATGACCAGGAAATCCCTTTGATGACCTCCTTGCTGATCTGCTTTCTATATATACTCCAAATCAACAAAGCTCCCGCACCTGTTAGTGCAATAATATAAGGCGCAATTCCAATTAATGCACCAATAAAATAACCGATAGTTACACCAGTCAATACAACAATTGCACCCTTAAAATAAAAAGGATCCTTAATTACACTTTTAGGCTCCGGTAAATCCAATGCATTAAATTTCTCTGGTAAACTTTTTCTAAAGTACCATTTGAATAAGTGGTAGTTTAAGAAAATGACTGCAATTTGAGGCAGAAGCATCCGTAGAGCGAATGTCGCGAACGAAAATTTCAGTGGTCCCTGGAAAAGAAGGTTGGTCAGATTGCTAACTGGTAAGAGCAGTGAACCTGTATTGGCAATAAAAGCGCAGGCCATTAAAAAAGGTAAAGCGGGGAGTTTTAATCTCTTTACAAAGGATAAAACGATTGGCGTAAGGATAATGGCAGTAGTATCAAGCGATAGGAACGCTGTGGTAATGGCGCCCAGAATAAAAACATTCCGGTAAAGTAGTTTTCCATGCCCCGTTGCCCATCGCGCCGCCCATATGGCTGCCCATTCGAAGAAACCAGAGCGGTCAAGCAGGTCTGATAATAACATTAAAGCCAATAGAAACAGCAATACATCCGCACCTTGAGCAGTGATTTGTAGCGCTTGTGCTATGGTTTCCCTTTGGGTAAGCAACATAAGGGCAGCACCAATTACAGTAGCCCAAGCCTCAGGTAAACCTTTAGGCTTCACAAGAATCAGGAACAAGGTTAGCACAAAAATGCCAAGCGTTATTATTGTAGATGCCATTGGTCGCTCTTCTAACAAAATCAGTTCCAAAGCTGGTGAAAATATATTAGAATCTTTTTTGCAAAATAAACTAGCTTTACCAGACCAATTGAGAATTACAATAGATGCAGGAAATTAAATGGGGAATTATAGGTTGCGGTGATGTAACCGAAGTGAAGAGCGGGCCAGCCTTTAATAAGGTTCCCCACTCATCTCTGGTGGCAGTAATGCGCAGGGATGCAGTAAAAGCTGCAGACTATGCCAGTCGGCATGGTGTGCCGAAATGGTACAGCAATGTACATGAACTCATCCATGATCCTGAAGTAAATGCAGTATACATTGCCACCCCTCCACTGCAGCACGAAGAATATACATTGCTTTGTATGGCAGCCGGTAAACCGGTTTATGTAGAAAAACCTGTAACCATCAATGCGGGCTCTGCAGTACGAATGAAAATGGCTTCCCAGCAATATGGTGTCAAATTGAGTGTAGCTCATTACCGCAGGGCCCAGCCTATGTTTTTGAAGATTAAAGAACTATTGGAACAGAAAGAAATAGGCGATGTACGATTTGTACAGTTGCAAATGCTGCAGCCTGAAAACACGGATATTGTTGCGCCCTCTGAGACCAACTGGAGGCTAAACCCGGAAATTTCAGGCGGCGGATTGTTCCATGATCTTGCTCCTCATCAACTCGATCTGATGATCTACTTCTTTGGTGATCCCCTGGCATCATCAGGAGTTTCTGTCAATCAGTCTTTGATCAGTAAAGCTGATGATCTGGTAGCCGGGCATATTTTATTTAAGAACGGAGTGGTATTCAATGGAACCTGGTGTTTTACGGTTTCATCAGGAGATAAGAAGGACGAGTGCGAAATTCTGGGTTCCAAAGGAAAGATCCGTTTTTCTGTATTTGGAAATAAAGTTTTATTGACTAAAAATGGAGAGGAATCAGAGTTGGTTTTTGCACCTATCCCACATGTAGAGCAGCCCATGATTGAAAAGGTAAATGAATATTTTCTTGGCCATTTGTCAGATAATCCTTGTTCTATTGAGCAAGCTATTTTATCAATGACCGTTATGGATCATTTTACTGCACTGCCATAGGGTTGTCAGTGGGGTGTTTTTTCTTTGGCTTTAAATCCAAAGAAAATCAACCATGAAAGACATCCTGACCAGTCAAACCAGAAAAATAGTTCAAAATTTTTATCAGGCATTAGCCGGCAGAGACCTGGAAACACTTTGCAGCCTCTTTTCAGAAAACGTAGACTGGTACATACCAGGAAACCAGAGCGTCGCACCATGGCTGGGAAGAAGAGAGAGCAAAGAAGAAATTGAAGATTTCTTTCCTCTTTTATGGCAGAATATAGAACCTGTAAGCGCGCAGATTGAGCATATTTTTGTTGAAGGTAATTTTGCCATCGCTTCAGGTGAATTTAGCTCAAAAATGCTAAAGACCGGAAAATTATATTCTTCTATGTTTTCTGCACATTTTACAGTAGAAAGCGGGAAGATTGTACGTTACCGGTTGCAGGAAGACAGTTATGGATTATTTAAGACATTGACCTTAGCCAGGGATAAACGTTATTCTTCGCCATTTTTATTGTTCTTTTAAATGATATCATAGCGAAGAGATCGTTTCTTTTGCCGAAATTTTCTTAAATTCACGTTTATGAACAGCACGCTTAACTTTCCCCTTAAAGTTTGGCTGACCAGTATTTTTATTGGCCCTTTGTTTTTACTTTTAAATGCCAGTAAAAATAATGCCGTGATGTTCAATACCGATATTACCCAGATTATTGATTACGTTTTTTCAAAGGATTTTGTCATCTATTATTTGGTTGCAGTAGGGGTAGGGGGGGCTTGCTCAATACCCTGTTTTCTCTTACTATGGCTTTGTTATGCACTTCTGGTTAAAACCTCTTTGTCTGCATTAAGCATCAGAGTGCTGCTGACCCTGTTTAGTCTGATATGTACCATAGGTGTCTTTATGTTATTTTCTATGTCTGATTTGGAACATTTTTGGAGCATGGGCAATATCGTTATGATGGGTTCGTATGGTTTGCCCTTGATGATTGGCTTGTTCATTTATAAAATGAATTTAAGAAATCAGCTTTCTTCTGCAGTACCAGAATCAGAACTTGCTGAAAAGGGCCAAAACTAAATCCTATTGCATATTAGCCAATAAGTCTTTTTAGCCAGTGGGGGATGGGTATGCGAATCATACCATCGCCAACAATCGCTTTAATAAAACCGGTTTACGAATCAATAACAAGAATTAAACCGAGTACTATAATGATCCCCATTAAAATGATTTTACTCCGAATATATTTTGTGCTTGCAGGAGTGACTTTTTTGGGTTGGGGGCTTGGGCTTTTTGATTTTTTCTTCATTGAAACAGAAATGATATGCAAAGATTAAAAAAAATGAGTTTAGAACAGCAATATGATGCTGATTTTACTTTAGCTGCTACGGTAAAAAAAAGAATAGAGATAAAAATATTTGGATTTAAGAAATAATAAAATACATTTGTACTGTATTACATAAGTAATACAGTAATACTGTAAACTTGTTTCTATGATTGAATTATCAAACCTTAGTTTTGGATACAGCAAAAAATCGCTCTTATTCAAGAATCTCAACCTCAACCTGGATGTTGGTCATATTTATGGTCTCCTGGGTAAAAATGGTGCAGGTAAATCTACTTTGCTGAAAAATATAGCTGGTCTGGTATTTCCCCTTGAAGGGAGGTGTAAGGTAAACGGCTTCGATGCTGCCAAACGTTTGCCCGTATTTTTGCAGGAACTCTTTTTTATCCCCGAAGAAGTGTATATGCCGTCAGTAACAGCGAATGAATTTATTCGGCAGACTGCACATTTTTATCCAAAATTTGATCAGGCCTTGTTTTATAAAGTACTTGCAGAATTTGATGTTTCGCCAGATTTGATTCTCAATAAATTGTCATTTGGACAGCAAAAGAAAGTAATGATCACCTTTGGTCTTTCAACCAATACTTCCTTGCTCATCATGGATGAGCCCACAAATGGATTGGATATCCCTTCTAAAGTTCAGTTTCGGAAAATTGTGGCTTCGTCTTTAACCGAAGACCGCTGTGTAATTATATCAACCCATCAGGTCCGGGATTTGGACAGTTTAATCGATACGCTTGTCATCTTACATGAGAAAGAGATCATCCTCCGTAAGAGTCTGGACGAAATTGCAGATCGTTTACACTTCAGTACCTCTGGACAGGCAAATAAAGAGGCTATTATCTATACTGAACAAAATGGAATAGGTAACAATACGATTAGCCTAAGCCATCCTGATCAATACTCTAAAGTAGATATGGAATTGCTTTTTAATGCCATTATTAACGATCACCAGGTCATCATTAACTCTTTAAAATAAGCCCTATGAACAATACATTTAATCTTATTCGGTTTCTGCGCCTTTTTAAAAAGCAAACAGCTGAACAGTACAAAACCTATTTGATGTCTGCAGGTGTACTTATCGGAATTCTGGCATTATTGCTTGGATTTATATCTTACAGTGGCGGTGGGAATATAAGCCCGACCGTTCAGGGAGCTGTTTTTTTTAATTTAATGCTTTTTTCAGGTACCATATTTACCAGTTTGATTTTTTCTGATTTAGGAAACAGTAAAAAGTCTATACCTATTCTAACCCTTCCATCATCACATTTGGAAAAGTATCTTGTGGCCTGGCTGTATTCTTTTGTGATATTTCAGCTTGTGTACATAGCTTGTTTTTATGCTATAGATTATGCCGTAGTTGCTGTAGGCAATATGGATCAGACCCATAAGAGTGAAGTGGTCAACGTATTTTCAATGAATTTTAAAATTTGGATTGCATTTCCAATGTTTGCAGTGCTGCACTCCACTTGCTTCATAGGCTCTATCTTTTTTGAAAAGCTACATTTTATAAAAACTGCATTTACATTTTTTATATTCCTTATTTTCCTTTGTCTGATCAATGCCATTATGCTAGGTGCAATTTTTCCTGCCAAAGTATTGAAAGGAGTTCCATTTAATAGTGTTGCCCTTGAAATTAATGAGAAGTTTTGTTTTATCAGACCGACCAGTACCAGCGACATTATTTTATTGGTTATGGCGGGGTTATTAACGCTTGTGTTATGGACGAGTACTTATTTCAGGCTTAAAGAAAAACAGGTGTAATATGGAATTTAGAGATAACGAAGCTATTTATATCCAGATTGCTGCTTTTGTAACAGAAAGAATCATGACCCAGGAGTGGCTGCCGGAACAAAAGATCCCATCGGTAAGAGAAATGGCCTCTGATCTGCAGGTTAATCCACATACTGTAGTGAGGGCTTATGACTTTCTTCAGAATAAGGAGGTAATTGCCAATAAGAGAGGAATAGGTTTTTTTATATCGGCAGATGCCAAAGAGAAAATTAAAGCGTACAGCAAGGAACGCTTCATAGGGCAGGAACTTCCGGAACTATTTAAAAATATGTATCTGCTGGGGATTACTATAGAAGAGATTGAAGTGCGTTTTAAAAATTTTATTGAACAGAACTATAAAACTAAAGAATTATGAGAACCAGTACAATATTAATTATTACTGCGGTTATCATTACATTAATTTGTCTTGCCGCGTATAATTTTAACCTTAAGGCTTCCTTTTTAAGTGGAGACTACAAAAATCCTTTTTATGGCCTGGAATACAATACGGTTAAGAATATAAATACACTTCATGTCGAATCTGCTAATAAGATTGCTATTGCTGTGCAACCAGGAAAAACCGAAGGGCTTTGGGTAAGAGATAGAATTAAAGGTAAATTGGTTTGGACAAAGGAAGGAAATGCACTTAAAATAGACCTCACTAAAGAAGCTAAAGAAAGTGATTTTCAAGTTAATAGTGGGGAAATTATTTTGATCACGCCAAATATTTACAAAGTTGTTGCCCATCCATATATAGAAAAGGAGAATCATGGCGGCCGAAATTACCAGGGATATATTGGTATATCCGGATTTAGTCAGGATTCATTAGCACTGGACCTTGGTTCGGCCATGTATGTCAATCTGGACAAAATGCAGTTGTTGACTTTGAACGCTGTTATTGGAGACCAAAAAAATGGAAATACCAATCTGGTACTTTCCAGTGCTAACGAAATCAAATCAGCCATTTTTAACATCCCGGGAGAAGGCAAACTTGACCTGCAAAGTCCTTCAATCGTTAAAACCAGCTATATTTTATCCAATAAAGCGACTGTTTCCCTTAATGGAAAGGCTTTGCAGCCATTGAATCAGCCTTAGGTCATATTTTGAACATATATATTCATTTCCAAAAAAGCAGACTCTACCGAGTCTGCTTTTTTGGAATAAGGTATTATCTTTATGGTTGTTAAACTATGTTAAAAGTAGGGGTTGTCTATAAAATAAGGAAATATCGCTTTTGAAAAAGCGTTTCGAGAGTATAAAGATGGAAATGCTTTAGGAAAATGCCAATTGTTTGAATTTTGCAATCATTACTTGGATTATTGCAATGCTAAGAAAGGCCTTTACAGTAAATTTGTATTATAAAACTAACTTCATAACCATAAAATTATATTCCTATGAAACCATCATGAGCAAACGCTCGCAAACAGCAATGAATATGCTCATAATAGCTTCATCTCCATTAAAAAATAATTTATATTCCTATGAAAAACTGCAGTAAAATAAACCTCGACTTCCTTAAAACAGATGGTACTCTTTGTGCTAAAGTTCCTTATAACGGTCTTTTATTTAATTCTTCTCAAATTATGACGGAGGCCGGCCTGGATAATTTAACCCTTAACTGGCCTAAAAAAGATCCTGTTCCTGGAAAGGGAAAAGATCTGGCATATGATCTTGACTTTTATCTGGCTATTTCAGGATAGGTAGAAGGTTGCTTACAAAAAAATAACCACCCCTGACATAGGGTTGTCAGTGAAATGATTTCCTTTGTTTATCTTTAAATAAATCAATGGATCATGTTAAATGTAAATTTCTCCCCGTTTCCTCAATTGACAACAGAAAGATTGTTGCTGAGAAATATCTCTGCCCAGGATCTGGAATCTATTCATAAAATGCGCTGTGATCAGGCTGTGAATGCAATGGTTGGCAGAAAAACGCCCTCGTCTTTAAAAGAAACTGAAGAGTTTATCCTAAAGATCGAGCAGGTGATTAAAAGAAACGAAAGCTTGTACTGGGTGATTTCTTTAAAGGAAGACCATCGTCTGCTTGGAGCAGTTTGTTGCTGGAATTTTGATGTCCAAAATGAAATTGTAGAGATCGGATATGAAATGCTTCCCGAATTCCGGAGAAAAGGAATAATGGAGGAAGCTCTAAAAAGGGTAATCGAATACACTTTTGATCAATTGAATGCCGGGGTTATTACGGCATTTCCATCTGCAGTGAACATAAATTCTGTTTCTTTGCTGAAAAAGCTACATTTTCAATTAGAAGATAAAGCGTACAATAATACGCATGACGATGTAGACGATATACTAACGTTTACATTAAAAAACGATTTAAAATAATATCCATTATTTGTTTTTTCCACCAAAGCTTCTATATTTGAATCATCAGGCTATAAGTTAATAGAGCTGTATAAATCAAATACCGTGATGAACAGAAACGTACTTCCTCCTCCAACTGTTTAATTTCCTGTTATTACATTAGACATTGCTGTTGGCTGTTCCGGCCTGCATCGTTATTCTATGTAACAGATTCACAAATTTTATTTATTCTTCTTACTCTATTATTTGCTTGCATATGCAGGCAAGTTATCTTTTGTATAATTTTTTTTTGATGAAAACAGCATATATAAAATTACATATAGCATTAATTCTTGCAGGTTTTACTGGAATTTTTGGTCGTTTAATCACCCTAAATGAGGGCTTGCTCAGTTGGTACAGAATGTTGATCTCTGGAGTAGTCATGTTGATTTATCTGACGTTCAGCGGTAAGCAGCGGTTCATGTCTTCTCCGGGTAAATTTAAAATTGCAGCTACCGGGTCCATTCTGGGGCTTCACTGGGTATTCTTTTACGGCAGTATAAAATATTCCAACATCTCCGTAGGAGTGGTTTGTTTTGCACTAACCAGTTTTTTTAACGCCATACTGGCTCCAGCCATCAATAAAAAAAGGCTGTCTGTGCAGGAGCTCTTGCTAAGCGGGTTGACTTTGTGTGGCATTGGTTTAATTTTTGGAATGGATGCAAGTTATAGAACCGGAATACTTTTGGGCGTCGTATCTTCCATCTTTGGAGCACTCTATACCATTTTCAACGAGAGATTGACAAAAGTATACAAAAGCGAGACCATGATCCTGCACCAGATGCTTGGTGGTTTTCTCGGATTGACTCTTCTGATGCCATTATTTCTTGCCATCTCTCCAGTCTCCTCTTTCTTGCCATCTTTGGCAGATTTAGGCTGGCTATTGGTACTTTCCATTCTTTGCACTATAGTGATGTATCTGTTAATTATAGATGCGCTAAGGGTCATTTCCTCTTTTACAGTGAGCTTAACTTTTAATCTTGAACCTCTATATACCATTTTGCTTGCAATTGTCATTTATCATGAAAATAAGTCCTTATCAATTGGATTTTATGCAGGCTGTACGCTTATACTACTTTCTCTGGCATTGCAAATGTACCGGACCGGAACTCAAAGAAAGTTGGCAGTTAATTAATAGTTGCTTCTATGCAGAAGCGATTATGAAATTTAAACAGATTTATTTTTAATATCAGAAAATAAAATTTTCGCTAAGCAACGTGTTGGATGTATGATGGTTAAATATTGATGGTGTTGATTTGTCGGTCTGAAGCAGGTTTTAAGCAAATATTTTAGAGAAAATTATTTTGAATATTTAAGTAATAACTCTATCTTTGCGCTCCCTTTAAAGGGGAATGATTCCGTAGCTCAGCTGGTAGAGCATTACACTTTTAATGTAGTGGTCCTGGGTTCGAATCCCAGCGGGATCACGAAAAGCCTCAACGAAAGTTGGGGCTTTTTGCGTTAAAAACACCCTTTATGTGAAAGGCATCTGTTCCTGCAATTTTTCCCGATGCCGCGAATACTACAGCTATTTTCTCTTCAAGACTGACCATTCCGATCAAAAAAATAAAAATAAATTTGCGTAACCCAGAGGTTACTTATATATTTGAGTAACTTAAAGGTTACTCATTATGGCAAAAGTTATTAAACATCAGTATTTCTTCGCCCATCCCGTCGAGACGGTCTGGGAGTATTTAACCAATTCCGACCTCATGGCACAGTGGCTTATGAAAAATGATTTTAAGCCTGTTTTAGGGCATGAATTTCAGTTCCGGACAGGCAGTAAAGCTAACCTGAATTTTGACGGCATCTTTTATTGCAAGGTGCTGGAAATTGAACCCTTAAAAACATTAAGCTATTCCTGGAATTGCGGCCCTGGGCAGGGTAGAATCACACTTGAATCGGTTGTAACCTGGAGGCTTGAAACCAAAAACAACGGCACGGAAGTGTCTTTGGATCACCGCGGCTTCGATAAAGCAGAAAATCTGGACATGTATCATGGTCTGCTGCACGGCTGGTTAGAGAAATTCCAAAAGATCGAAAAACTTTTAAATGCTGATGCACATGGCCATACCAACACTTGATACTTTCCAGGTGATCGGGGACCCGAGCCGTAGGAAAATGCTGCTGCTCCTTTCGCAAGATAGTTTGACCATCAACAGCCTGGCCGATAATTTCGATATGAGCCGCCCAGCTGTATCCAAGCACGTCAAAATATTAGAAACTGCCGGATTTATTTCCATTCAGGATGTGGGCCGGGAACGCTATTGCACCCTGAAAAAGGACGGTTTTGAAGAATTGCAGGCATGGCTGAACTACTTTGATGAGTTCTGGACATCGAAACTGAAAAAATTGGAAACCTTATTAAACAATAAATTACCTAACTAAAGACAATAAATGATTGCATCAAATTTGACAACCGTCCTTTTGACAACACTATTGCTCTCAAACTGGAACAATCGCCCAAAGCAAATGACCGAAATAAAGTATCAGGTCAACGTAACCCATTTAAAACAAAATGATATGGAAAAGCAAGATTACACCACCTCCATTTTAGTGGAGCAGGACCCAAAAGCTGCTTTCGAAGCTATCAGCAATTTTCGCGGCTGGTGGTCTGAAGAAATAGAAGGCCAGACAGATAAGCTGGGCGAAGTATTCGTCTATCACTATAAAGATGTCCATATATGCAAAATTAAACTCATAGAAATGGACCCTTATAAAAAATTGGTTTATGAAGTTCTCGACAATCAGTTCAGTTTTACTAAGGATAAAACGGAATGGATCGGTACTAAACTCGTCTTCAATATTTCTACAGAAGGAACGAAAACAAAGGTGAAATTCACTCATCAAGGCTTAGTGCCGGAATATGAATGTTACAAAGTTTGCCAGGATGCCTGGGGGAATTATATTAACAATAGTTTATACAGTTTAATTACTACTGGCAAGGGAAAACCTAACCCTAAAGATGCTGATGGTTTTAATGCCGAGTTAGCAGATAAATGGAAGATCAAACATTAAAAATCCTGGTAAGACCAAAGTCCGGAAACCCTGATATTTGAACCAGGCCCGAATCCCAGCCGGATCACCAGATTGAG
>NZ_DATMRL010000233.1:0-13992 GCF_035566355.1 Pedobacter sp. | reverse complement strand
AACGTATCTGTGACGCTGCTGCATGCTTTGCACAGAAGATGGACAGTTTTGTTGGAGAATGTTAAAGACGAAGATTGGGAAAGAACCTATTACCATCCCGGAAATAAGGAATACATGCCGATCTGGCAAATGGTCAATCAGTATAACTGGCATGGAGCACATCATGCAGAGCAGATCATTTCATTACGCAAAAGAATGGGATGGTAATAGAGCGCTAATTCCCATCTATAACTTCATCACCATTAAAATAAAATTATATTCTGATGAAAAATTATGCATAGTATTGCGGCATCTGAATTTGTAAACTTAAAACTAACTTGTCTGAAGCTTTTAATGTATGACTGAAAAGGTGTTTTCCGGAGAAGAACGTGAGTTGCTTGAAGAAATTGCTTTGGGCAACAGGAAGGCCTTTGCTCGATTATACACCTTTTACGTACCCAAACTTCAGCGGTTTCTATATCCCTTTACCAATCAAAATAAAGAAGATGCCGATGAAGTAATTCAGGATGTATTCTTGAAGATCTGGATGAAGAAGGAAATTTTGATTGGTATTAAGTCTTTTGAAGCTTACCTGTTCAGAATGGCCAGAAACAGACTTACAGATCAAAGAGTAAGTGATCAGGCGCGAAAAGTAAGAACAGATGGTTTATTATACATTTCAAATACAGTCTCAGCTCCTGCTGATGAAGAATTGTTTTATAAAGAATACTTAAAGTCGGCAAAGGATGCTATACAAGCCCTCAGCCCACAGCGGAAAAAAATATTTGAAATGCGTACAGAGCAGGATTTAAACATCAATGAAATTGCTGCACAACTTGGAATTTCGCAATCAGCTGTTAAAAAGCAATTGTATGAAGCCATACATACGATAAAGGAACATCTTAACCATCAAACAGGCTGGCCAATGTTACTGGTTTTTATGACGATACTTTCTTAAATTTAGGTCAGTCAGCCTGTTTTAAAATTAATTTGATTTTATTTCAAAATTAGAGGTGTACTTTTTCGAAGCGGCGCCGTCTTATGTGTATCAAGCAGATGGAAAAGAAACAACTCTACGAAATTTTGAAGCACTTTGCAGCTGGGAATACATCCGATGCAGAAAGGCAACAATTCAATGCCTGGCTGAAAACGGCTACAGATGAGGAATATAATGAATTGATGGTTTCTTATTATGCATTACTTTTAGACGCAGGGATTTATGAGTCAACAGATACTTTGCTGTTCAAAAAAATAGAAGATAAGATAGATGATTACGAAACCAGACAGAAAAGTGGTACCTATAAAATAAAATTTGGTTTCAAACGCCTGTCTATAGCTGCAGCTGTTTTTCTGGTTGTTGCAGGGAGTTTATTTTTCTATACCAAACATACAGGCCCGTTTGGTAACCCAGGCGCAAACCAAAACCTCGAATTTGCAGATCGTCAAATTAAACCTGGAAACAATAAGGCGTATTTAACCCTGGCTAATGGAAAGCGCATTTCGCTAACCGATGCAGCCAATGGTGAAATTGCCAGGGAAGCAGGGGTTGAAATATCCAAGACAGCCAATGGCCAGATTATCTATAAGGTTTTTAATAACGCTCATCATAATGAGGAATCGATCAATACGATTGAGACCCCAAGGGGGGGGCAATATCAGGTTCTTTTACCTGACGGTTCCAAAGTATGGCTCAACGCCGCTTCAAAGTTCAGTTATCCGGTTTCTTTTAAAAATAATAAAGAACGGATGGTGACTTTGAGCGGCGAGGCCTACTTCGAGGTTGCCAAAGACAAACAGCATCCATTTATTGTAAAAAGTGAAGGGCAGGAGGTAGCGGTATTGGGAACCCACTTTAATATCAACAGCTATGCCGACGAAAGTGCAACAAAAACCACACTTCTTGAAGGGAGCGTAAAAGTAAATGATGCCATGCTGAAGCCCGGTCAGCAATCTGTTTTAAGCGGGAAAAAGATCAAGGTTTTTCCTGCAGACATAGAATCGTCTGTGGCTTGGAAAAATGGCGATTTTATATTTAAGGGAGAAGATTTTAAAACCAATATGAGAAAGATTGCCAGATGGTATGATGTAGATATTGAATACGAACCTGGTTTAAATGAACATATAGAACTCGGCGGCTGGGTATCCAGAAGCAGTAAATTATCTGAAGTACTTAGCAGGATAGAACTGGCCGGAAGTGTACACTTTAAGGTAGAAGGAAGGAGGGTACTGGTCACAAAATAACGCAGAAAATGCCTTAAAAAACAAACAAGTCAGAAGTGTCGCGAAACACCCCTGACCTCAGTTTGGTTTAAGATCAATAAAAATTATCAACCGTATATGCAAGATGCCGAAGCTTCGAACCTAAAGGCACTTTGCTGAACCAAAAACTTAAGCAAATGTATAAAATTTATACCCATAAATTATTGGTCATTATGCGACTAACCACCGTCATACTTATCGCCACGTTTATGCAAGTCAGTGCCGCAACCTTTGGCCAGCGGATCACACTGAATGAGCAGAAATCTTCTATTGAAAATGTGTTGCGTAAAATCAGGTCACAGACCGGTTACGATTTCTTATTTGACCGGAACCTGGTCAAAAATGCCGGAGAGGTAAATATTGAAGTCCGTAATGCAACACTCGAGGAGACCATGAAAAGTCTTTTAAATTCCCTGCCACTTACCTATAATGTCAATGGTAAAATCGTAGTGATCGAGCCCAAAAAGAAATCCATCCTGGATAAGGTTATTAGTTTGCTTACCGAAATTGAGGTAAGAGGACGTGTCATTGATGAAAATGGGAAGCCTCTTCCAGGCGCTACGGTAAGTGTTGTGCTTATGGATTATGCCGAAGATAAAAAGAGCGGAGATTTTTCGATGTCTGCAAAAGGGCGTAAAGTGGCTGCTTTAACGAATGCCAACGGAGAATTTCTGCTGCATCATGTAGATGAGAAAGCTATGATCTCTGTTTCTTTCACTGGGTATCAAACCTATACTACAAAAGCAGCTAAAGAATTGCTGATCAAGATGGTACAGGAAGTGGGCTCTTTAGATCAGGTCCAGGTCATCGCCTATGGCTCTGTTTCAAAGCGTTTAAATACCGCTACAGTGAGTACCGTAAATGCAGAAACCTTAGCGGAACAACCGGTTAACAATGTCCTCAATGCTTTGAATGGGCGTATGACCGGAGTACAGATCACAAGCGGTGGAGGCGGTATGCCCGGTGCAGGGATTTCCGTTAAAGTTAGGGGGGACAATTCTTTTGGATTACTAGGTTCCAGTTCATCGGATCCATTATATGTGATCGATGGGATTCCTCAGGCATCTGGTACAAGATACGATACTCAAAACGTGATTTCTAATGTAAGAGGGATGAATGGTTTTACCAATATGTTCAATTCCCTGAATGTAGAAGATATTGAACAGATTGATGTACTTAAAGATGCTGACGCTACCTCCATTTATGGTGCCCGTGGTGCCAATGGAGTTGTGGTCATCACTACAAAAAAAGGAAAGGCAGGAAGGGTTAAGATCAATGTTGATTTAACCAGCGGTGCGGGTAAGGTTGGCCATTACATTCCGATGCTGAATACACAGCAATATCTGGCCTTAAGGAAAGAAGCCTTTAAAAATGAAGGGATTACGCCAGATGCAGATAATGCACCTGATCTGACCAGCTGGGACCAGAATACCTATACCGATTTTCAACGTTTGCTGCTTGGCGGAACGGCTGCTCAGCGAACAGCCAATCTGAGTGCTTCGGGGGGCAATGAACTGATGAACTATTATATCGGATTAAATTACCGTAAAGAAGGTACGGTCATTGCAAAAGACCAGCACGTGAACCGGATAGGTGGCTTGATGACCCTTGGTTTTGCTTCTCCTAACCATAAATTCACTGCACAGATCTCAACCAATTATGCCATAGAAAAGAGCAGCTTAATTACAGAGTCTTCTTTTATGAACTTCATCTATCTGCCGCCTAACTTTAATTTGTATAGGGCAGATGGAAGTTTGAACTGGGACAATAGCTTTGACAATCCCATGGCTTCTTTTTTAACCAAATACAGGGCTACAGGGACCTTTTTCTCTGCAAACACCAACCTTAGTTATAGACCTTTTGCAGGTCTTACTTTGAGAACAACAGCAGGTTATACGTTAAACGGGCTGGAAAACAACTTCCAGATTCCAGCAGCAAGCAATAATCCGGCGGCACCAGCAGCAAGCTGGGCATGGTTTGCAAATTCCCCGAATAGCAATTATACTATTGAACCCCAGGCAGAATATATCCTGAACGTTGGACCAGGTAAACTTACGGCGTTGGCTGGAACCACTTTTAGTGAAGCCATTTCAAAATATACCAAGTTGAAAGGAGAAAACTATACCTACGATACCCAGCTTAACAATATCCAGGGAGCAGGTTTGGTAACTCCTGAATATGATTATCAACAATATCACTATGCATCATTGTATGGCCGTTTAAGTTATGATATCCGTAGTAAATATTTGTTGAATATAACTTATAGAAATGACGCTTCTTCCCGGTTTGGAACCAATAACAGACTGGCCGGTTTTGGTTCGGTAGGTGCCGCCTGGATTTTTTCTGAAGAAGGCTGGCTGAAAGAGAATGTTCAGTTTTTAAGTTTTGGTAAATTAAAAATGAGCTACGGAACAACCGGCAATGATCGGATTTCAAATTATAGTTACCTACGGTCTTACAGTGCTGGTTTTTACCCTTATCAGGATATCCGTACACTAAGAGCGGGCTTACCAGCCAATCCAGATTTGAAATGGGAAAGCACAAAAAAATTAGAGCTGAGTTTAAACCTTGGTTTTTTAAAAGACCGTATTCTTTTTACCGGAAATGTTTATCGGAACCGGTCCAGCAATATGTTGAATTATACTGCACTGCCTTCACAAACCGGGGGTTCGGTCCTCATCACAAATCTTGATGCCGTAGTTCAGAATAAAGGGCTGGAACTGGAATTGACTACTAAAAACATAAACCGCAAAGATTTTAGCTGGAGCACTAGTTTTAATATCTCTTTTGAGCGGAATGTCCTGTTGAGTTTTAACGATAAAGATAAAGCAACATATGGTAATTACTACAGAGTTGGTGAAACTGTGGATGCCTATCTCATGCGGTCAAGATTTAAATATAGTGGAATTGATCCTTCAACCGGAGTACCTACCTATGCAGATTTAGATGGGAAACCTGGACTTGGAACGGATGATCAGTATATCGCAAGCATTGGCCATCCTTTTTATGGTGGTTTAAATAATAGTTTTAGCTATAAAGGTCTAACACTGGATGTGTTCTTTAAATTTGAACAAAAGAACGGACCTATAAACCAACTTCCAAACGAAATTGTGCCAGGCGGTTTAATGAACCAGAATGCATCTGTATTGAACAGGTGGCAAAAAAATGGAGATACTGGAACAGAGTGGCCACTGGCAGTAACAGGTTTTGGGAGCCAGAGCAGCAGCTATGCACTCCTACCTTCTTCTGATTTTGGCTGGGGCGACAACAGTTATATTAAATTGAAAACAGCCAGTTTAAGCTATAATCTGCCGAAAAGCTGGATTCAAAAAGCAAAACTTCAACATGTGAAACTGAGTTTGCAGGGCCTGAACTTGTTCAGTATTACTAAAAATAAATATGTACTAGATCCAGAATATGGATATGGTGCTTATCCGGGCCTGCGTACCTGGATCTTTGGTGTTAATTGTACGTTTTAAACTATTAGATATGAAATCAACATATAAAAATATTGGTGTTTATCAGTTGCTTACTGCACTCCTGATGGCTGCTTGCTTCTTTTCTTCTTGTAAGAAGTTTGTAGATATCCCTGCTCCGGATGGACTCCAAGATTGGGCCACCACATTTAGTAATGATGGCTCAGCTACTGCTGCAGTGCTGGATATCTATCCGAAATACGACAATGATGTATTGCCCACATTGAATTACATGGGAGGTTTAAGTGCGGATGAACTTTTTTCCAGTTCAACTTCTTATGCGGAATTTTTAAATAATAACATCGCAATTACCAGCACAACTAACGCCTCGTCTATTTGGGGACCGGCTTATATTGCTATCAGGGAATGTAACCTGGCGGTAGAGGGAATCAAGCTTTCTACAGGGATGAGCGCCACCATAAAAGATCAACTATCCGGCGAAGCCCGGTTTATGCGTGCGGTGCTATTCTTTAATTTAATGAATTTGTATGGCCGGATACCTTTGCCTTTATCTGCCGTTGAAACAGAAAATTCGGCATTGCCCCGGGCGGAAACTGAAGCCGTTTGGAGCCAGATTTTTACAGACCTTCAAACTGCAAAAGGATTATTAAAACCTGAATATCCTTCTGCGGAGCGGGCAAGAGTAAATAAATATGCCGTATCCGCTTTACTGGCCAGAGCATATTTGTATCATAAAGATTGGGCTAAAGCTGAAACCGAAGCTACTGAAGTAATTGGATCAAATATATATAGCTTGGAAAACCCCGCCGGCACTTTTAAGAAAACCAGTAAGGAGACCATTTTACAGTGTTATGCTCAAACAGGCAGAAGTCCGCTGACCACCTATTTTGTTCCTGGTGTACCGACTACAACACCAAGGTATTACCTTCGAACGGGATTTGATCTTGCTTTTGAAAAAAACGGAAGTGGTACAGACGACCTCCGCAAAACCAATTGGACTGGAAAAAATAATGCTGGAATTTACTACGTAAACAAATACAAAGTACTGACTGGGAGCGGAGACGAATATACAGTCCTATTCAGGCTGGCTGAGTTATACCTGATCCGTGCGGAAGCCAGAACGCAGCAAAATAAATTGACGGGCACGAGCGGGGCAGAGGCTGATTTAAATGCCCTCAGGAACCGTGCAGGGTTAGACCCTAAGTCGGGTTTAAATAAAACAGTTATGCTGGCGGCTATTGAACAGGAACGTAAGGTGGAATTATTTGGTGAATATCCGCACCGTTGGTTTGACCTGAAACGCACCTCTGGTTTTACGGATCCCTCGAAAACACGGGCTGATGAAGTATTGTCACTCGTAAAAGGGTCTTTTTGGCAATCTACGGATGTATTGTTCCCTATTCCTGCTAATCAGATCAGAATCAATCCGGCATTAGACCAAAATCCCGGATATAATTAACCGATAAAAAATACATTATGATAAGAAAAATAACAGGCATATTTATGCTGTG
Organism: Pedobacter sp.; assembly: GCF_035566355.1. Lineage (GTDB taxonomy): Bacteria > Bacteroidota > Bacteroidia > Sphingobacteriales > Sphingobacteriaceae > Pedobacter. Next base: position 6,806 of record NZ_DATMRL010000233.1, on the reverse strand, counting down.
TCTTAGCACAGCTATGTCGTTTGGACAAAAAAAGGATGCTGGTGTAACCATCACGATACAGCAAAGCACTGTAAAAGCCGATTCCATGTGGGTCCTTGACCCTGCAAAAAAGGATACTTACTTTGCAAAACCCAATGCTAAGGGCCAGTTTGTACTTCGGTTTAACGGAAAATTTCCCGCTGATCTGCGTATGGGGATAGACAATCCAAAAAAATGGCAAATCTCTTTTTATGCAGAACCGGGAGACGGTGTGAAAATAGAAACCGATTTTGGAAAAACAGCAAAATTTTCTGGCAAGGGTGCTGGCAAAGCAGAAGTAATGTATCAGGAAGCAAAAGCCAATGAAATTGCTTTTGAAAAACTCGATTGGAAAAATGTTACCGCAAATGAATTGCTGCAAATGTTCACTAAGCTGGGACAACAGGCTATTACGAACCTAAAATCTAGTAAGGCAAAGGTCAGCCCAACATTTTACAAGGAGCAATCAATGGCCCTTATTTATAAGAAACTGGGCGCTGAATTGACGGTGCCATTATTTTGCAAAGGTTACCTGGGTCGTAAGTTATCTGCTTCTATACCAGATGACTACTGGGGTCTGGACAAAGATATTCCGATGGACGATCAACTCCTGGATAATAAAGCTTACCTGCAGTTTATGGCCTATTCTTATCCTGTGTTTCTCAGATATAAAGAGCTGTTTAACAAAGGTACAATAGATACCCCCATTTCCAGGGAAGAAGGTGCAAAGTTAGATTATCGTCTGGTAGAAAAAGCCTATAAAGGAAGAGTGCGAAGCGAGGCTCTTGCTGCCATTTTGAAGGCCGGGTTTAATACAGCCAAAGATGTGGAGGTTTTTAAACCATTAATGGAAGAGTACCTGGCTAAATATGCCACACCAAAAAATGCAAAGGAAGTGGAAACAGCCTATAGCAACCTTGGTAAAACAAGTGTTGGAAAAACACCTCCATATTTTATACTAAAAGACCAGCAAGGTAAAGATGTTACACTTAAGGATTTTGCGGGTAAGGTGATATATATGGATTTCTGGGCCAGCTGGTGTAGCCCGTGCAGGTATGAGATGAAGAACGGCAGTCCAAAATTACATGCGAAATTCAAAGAAAACACTGATGTGGTTTTCCTCTATGTGAGTATAGATGACCGGGCGGATCTTTGGAAAAAAGCAATTGCGGAGGATCATGTAGAAGGGGTACATGTCTTGTCAGCAGGAGGGTTTAAAAGTCCTGTTGGCCGGGCTTTCAATATTGACGGCGTACCTCAGTATATCATTATTGGCAAGGATGGGAAGATATTCGACAACAATGCGCCGAGGCCAAGCCAGGATATTACCCAATCTAAGATCAATGAAGCATTAAGCGCAAAATAATTTTTGAAAACACCCATAAAAAACTAAATATCATGATAAAAAAAACAATCGTAATGATCATACTCTGCTTATATGCAGGGATAACATTCGGACAAAAAAAAGAAGCAACGATTGTGGTTGACATGGCTTCCTCCAAGATAGACTCCATGTGGATAGTCGCGGCTGATGAAGAGGTGATCATGGCCAAACCGGATAAAGAAGGTAAATACGTACACACCTTTACCGGGAATTTTCCGAAATCCATTAGAATGGGGATTGATGCACCTAAAAAAGCACAAATGTTCCTGTTTCTGGAAGAAGGGAATAGGTTGAATATTCAAACGGATTTTGGCGAACAAACTGTTTTTACGGGTACTGGCGCTGAGAATAACCGCGTACTTTTCAAATACATGAGCGCTTATATAGATGCTAACAATAAAGCCGACGCCAAAGGAATGTCCCCACAACAATATTATGCCATGGGCCATGCTATGGACCAGCAGTCTATAGATATCCTTGAGGCAAACAAACAAAAGGTAACACCAGTTTTTTACAGTTCTCAATCGGTTACATTGAAGTATCAGAAATTGGGCAATCAAATCATGATGCCATATTATTACAGTTTAGGTTTCGGGAAAAAGATGTCTGAAATTATTCCTGAAGGTTACTGGGACCTGGACAAACAAGTTGAAATGAAGGAAGAATGGCTAAGCAACGATACCTACAAGGGGTTTATACGGGGGAATTTTCCTGCTTTTCTAGGCTGGCGTGAATTATTTAAACAAGGAATACTGGATAGCACTACCGCTATAAGCATGGAGAAGAAATCTGTTCAGCGGTACCGTCTGGTTGAAAAATATTACACCGGAAAAATACGTAGCATGGCCTTAAACACTCAAATCAATACTCTTTTCCAAACAGTTAAAAATGTGGAGACGGTAAAACCGCTGATGGACGAGTATATCGCGAAATATGCAGATTCCGAAGATGCCAAAAGTCTACAGGCAACTTATAAGAAGATACTTACCCTTGCAGCTGGAAAAACGCCCCCATTTTTTGTGTTAAAAGATGAGCAGGGAAAAGACGTCACCTTAAAAGATTTTGCAGGAAAAGTAGTATACATGGATTTCTGGGCCAGCTGGTGCACACCATGCCGGTATGAAATGAAAAATGGCAGTCCTAAACTCCACGAGAAATTTAAAGAGAACAAGGATGTGGTTTTCCTGTACATCAGTGTAGACGACAGAGCCGACCTATGGAAAAAAGCAATCGCTGACGACAAGATTCAAGGGATTCATTTGCTTTCCAAAGGAGGGATGAAGAGCCCGGTTGGAAAGGCCTTTAATATTCAGGGGATTCCCCGTTATATCATTATAGGTAAAGATGGAAAGATCTTTGACAATGATGCACCAAGGCCAAGTGAAGATAAAACCCCGGTACGTATTAACGAAGCACTAAGTGCCAAGTGATTTAATTAAGTAGTTCAATCTACATAACTGAGCCCTTTCCGAACAGAAATCCTGTTCAGAAAGGGTTCAGTTATTTTTGCCTCCTTTTCTGATTTGACATCGAGCCAATAGTTTGCTTTTTCGCGTTTGGTAATATTTATATAGATATATAGCTATTACCAAAATTATTATTTATTATTGGCCAGAATATTTGGTAGGTTTATATTTATCCATCCCTTTGTTGCAGTATCAATTCACCGTATTTTGCATATAGAAAACTGCCCTCAAAAAAGAAATGATTGTTTACCATTCTTTATCTGATCAGGATTTAAGTACTCTTTTAAGAGAAGGAGATAAAAATGCTTTTACTGAAATTTATCAGCGCTACTTTAAACTCTTGTATATCCACGCCTGTAAAAGATTAAAGGACGAAGAAGAAGCAAGCGATGTCGTTCATGACCTGTTTGAGTTTGTCTGGTCAAAAAGAGAGCAGATGGAGATTACTACTAAACTTTCCTCTTATCTGTATGCAGCGGTCCGCAACCAGATATTTACATTAAGCCTGCGTTCAGAACGAAAAAGCCGTTACCTGGATTCTTTAAAAGACTTTATAGAAAAGGGAGAGTTTCTGACAGATCTATACGTCAGAGAACGGGAGTTGTCCAAATTGATAGAAAAAGAAATAGACGCACTGCCTCCTCAAATGAAAAAAGTATTTGAGATGAGCAGGAAAGAGGGAATGAGCCATAAAGATATTGCTAATGAACTGGGGACTTCCGAACATACGATCCGCACACAAATTAAAAAATCTTTGAGAATACTTCGGTCCCGGCTTGGATTGGTTTTGTATCTGTTTTTTTTACTTAGTCAAAGCAAATATTAATTTTTTTTTATTTCCGATACCCTATCCTCCCTGTTTAATAGTCTTAGTATATAAAGAGGAGATATTCACCATATTATGGATAAATCAAAAGAAGAACTTCTAGTAGAAAGATACTTAAACGGCAAAGCTGATCAGCAGGAGCAAGCTATGCTGGAGACCTGGTATCTGAACCAGCAGGAGCAAGGATCTGTACCAGATATATCTTCCATAGCGCATGCAGAAAGAAAAGTTTGGAACAGACTCTCCCTGAACCGGTCTCAGCCAAAAAAGATTAACCTTTGGCCACGTTCTATTGCAGCAGCTTCCATATTGCTCTGTGTTGGACTTGGCTTTTATTTTTATAAAACCTCTTATACAAAGAAACAAACAACATTTGATGTTGGCCCTGGGCAGAACGCGGCAACGCTCCAATTGTCTAACGGGCAAAAGATTGTTCTTGCCAATACCGCAAATGGAAAACTTGCAGAAGAAACAGGAATTACCATAACAAAGACGGCTAGTGGCCAGGTCATTTATGACCTGAAATCAGTTTCAGCAGATACCGCACTAAATAAAATGAATACGCTTTCTACCGCACGTGGTCAACAATACCAGGTGCGTTTGCCAGACGGCACAAATGTATGGCTCAACGCTGCTTCAAGTCTATCTTACCCAACGGTTCTCAAAGGCCGCGCCCGGCGTATTGTAGAATTGAACGGCGAAGCCTACTTTGAGGTTTATAAAGACAAAAAACATCCTTTTATTGTAAAAACAAATCAGCAAAGTGTAGAGGTTCTCGGTACACACTTCAACATTAACAGCTATAAAGATGAACCGGCAGTGAAAACCACTTTGCTGGAAGGGAGTGTCAAAGTTCTTAATTTAAAATCCAGGGCTTCCGGAGTTTTAAAACCAGGTCAGCAGTCCGTGATCCGTTTTTACGGAGATTCCCTTCAGATTGAAACAGCCGATATAGATGAGGCACTGGCCTGGAAAAAGGGAGAGTTCTACTTCGATGAAGAACGACTGGAAAGCATTATGAAGAAAATTAGCCGCTGGTATAATGTAGACGTCGTTTTCCAGGATCCCTCCAAAAAGGACGTCCGGATTGGAGGCTATATTTCCCGGTTCAGCAGCATTTCAAAAGTTTTAAAAATGCTCGAACTGACTGGACTTGCAGAATTTACTATAGAAAAAGACAAAGTGATTGTCAAATAAATTAATAAACCGTAATCAACTGATCATTAAACCATAAAACCAACTTACATGAACCAATTTCTACCAGATCAATAAGCCCCGCCGGCTAAGAGGTCAGAAAAAAAAGCAAGGACTCCGAGTCGTGATCGAAGTCCTTAAGTTCTGGCTAACTCCAAAAAGATATTTTCAACATTCAAGGAATTTAAACAGATAACCAAATGTATAAAATTTATACCAAGATTTTATGCGCGCCTATCTGCCGTATGCTGTATGTACAGTGGGGTAGGCTCGCAAATTTACTGGTGCCCAATGCATCAGTAAAAAAACGAATTATTATGAGCGCTAAGATTACAACAGTATTGCTTATGGTAGCCATAGTTCAGGTTAGTGCGGCAGGATTTGCTCAGAAGGTAACTTTTCAGCAAAAAAAAGCCTCCCTGACCCAAATATTTAAGGTGATAAAGCAACAAACCGGTTATGGCATTGTATGGCCTTCTAATGCGGTAAAAAAGATCAGGCAATTTGACGTGAACTTTAAGGATACGCCTTTAGACCAGGTGCTGGAGAAGTGTTTTAAAGGTGAGCCCTTCAATTATACAATTGAAGATAAGGTGATCATTATCAAGGAAAAAACCTATATGGAAAAAGCCTCCAATCTTTTTAAGAATACCTTCGTGGCAAATATTGATGTATCTGGAAAAGTAACAGATGAAAATGGTAAACCATTGCCTATGGCCACTATTAAACTTAAGGGAAGCAAACGTTATGCAATAACAAATACCAATGGAGATTTTATCATGAACAAGGTAGATGAGAAATCTATTCTGATCATTTCTTATTTGGGATATGAAACCAAAGAGGTCCCGGCTACTAAGGATATGGTCATCGAACTGAAAACAGCAGATGGAAGGCTGGACGAAGTATCTGTTGTTTCCACAGGTTATCAGCAGATTCAAAAGAAATTAATGACCGGATCCACTGCCCAGGTAAAATCAGAAGACCTCGTTATCAACGGTACAACAACCATAGAGCAGATGCTTCAGGGCAAACTGGCCGGAATGGAAGTAGTCAATAATTCTGGTCAGCTGGGTACAAGACAAACCGTTCGGGTACGAGGAACATCCACATTATTAGGTAATCAGCAGCCGGTTTGGGTAGTAGATGGAATTATACAAGAAGACCCACTGCCATTTAAAGCTACACAATTAAATGCCTTTGGTACAGATCCATCCAACGCACAAGCTTTAAAGAATTATATAGGCAGTGCGATATCCTGGTTAAACCCCTATGATATTGAAGACGTAACCATTTTAAAAGATGCGGCTTCAACGGCCATTTATGGCGTAAAAGCAGCAAATGGCGTTATCGTTATCAACACCAAAAGAGGAAAAACCGGCCGTGCACCTTCTATTTCATATAATACCAGTTTCTCTACGCAACAGAAGCCTAACTACAATAAAATGGACCTCATGAATTCCAAGGATAGACTAGACGTTTCCCGGGAAATTTATGAAAAAGGACTTCTTTCTTTTTACGCATTAGACAATATTGGTTATCAAGGCCTCTTAAATCAATACCTTAATGGGAAATTGCCATATGATAGTTTCAATGCAGGTGCAAAACAACTCGAAACAAACAATACCGATTGGTTTGATTTACTTTTTGTGCAGCCTGTAAGTCAAAATCATAACCTAAGTATTAGCGGAGGAGGAAATTCAAGTACTTATTATGGCTCATTTGGCTATTCGAATCAGAAAGGTCAAGCAAAAGGCAACAATATGGACGGCTATATGGGGAGCATTAATTTTACCAGTTATATTACCCCTAAATTGTCTGTTTCTGCTCGCTTGTCGGGTAATTACACAAACACTGCCGGATTTTTAGGTGTAGATCCCTATCAGTATGCCTCTACAACAAGCCGTGTAATACCTGCTTA
>NZ_DATMRL010000232.1:0-9391 GCF_035566355.1 Pedobacter sp. | reverse complement strand
AACCGCCAGTAATGTCCGGATTCGGATTGCCATAAGAAACCAGATCATTATAATCGATATTATAGTCTCCGTTTTGATCTACACGTGCCGGGTCACCAGCGCTAAACTGGGAGCCGCCAAACTGAGTAATTCTTTTGCCTGTCATGGGGTCTACAGGTACATCAGAGTCTCTTGAATAAACACCTCTTACGTCCCATACTTTATAAGTGAAAAGGGGCTCACCAACACTTAAGGTTTGCTGCATCCATGGAGGGCCAAATGTAAAATCCCGTCCGCCATTTGGTAGTTTAGTAATATAGTTTTTGTTGTAGGCAATATTGAAGTTTGTATTCCATTGCAGTTTAGACTTTTCTGAAAGATTACGGGTATTTATACTGAATTCAATTCCACTGTTGCGGAGATTTACATAATTATTAGAAGTTAGTGAATAGCCGGTAGTAAGGGGTACAGCCACATCAAATACTTTATTTTTGGAATCCCTGATATAATAATCTGCAGTTAAAGAGATCCGGTCATTGAACAACCCAAGGTCAATTCCAAAGTTGGCTTGCGGACTTCTTTCCCAGGTAATGCTGGTTGCAGAAGCGGGCCTTGTATAATCCGGATAGATGACTTGTGTACCGTTGTAAGTGGTTTGCGAACCGAGTTGACCATTACCTAGTACTGAACCATCATAGCTGGAGTTTGATATTAGTGATTGGTATTGAGCATAATATGCGCCCGGGTCATTTCCTGTGATTCCATAGCTTCCTCTGAATTTGAGGTAAGAGATTACTTTTTTTAGGGGTTCAAAGAATTTTTCTTCAGAAATGTTCCAACCTGCAGAGAGAGATGGGAAAGAACCCCATTGGCTGGATGTACTGTATCTTGAAGAAGCATCGGCACGATAAACGGCTTGCAATAGGTAACGGCTCTTGTAATCATATATAAAGCTTCCCATCCAGGACAAGCGGGAGCGCTTTTCAATCACATTACTGGCAAATAGGTTTGCCCCGGAGGCAATTCCATTCACCGTTTTCACGGCATCAGAGTTGCCTACACTACTGCTATAGCTGCTGTTGTTCACATTTTTTTCCATCCCCTGGAGCAGGATCAGGTTAAAATTGTGTCCACTTTTTAAAGACTTGTTATAATTCAGTGTATTTTCCAGTTCCCAGCGGTTACCTTGATAAATCCAACCGTAAGCTTCATTAAGGCCGCTGTTGCTTAACAGGCCCGGTTTAAAATAGCTACGGGTATTGTTGTTGATGTTGTAAGAAATGGTACTTTTTAAATTTAGCCCGGGCATAATAGTGTATTGTGCAGAGGTATTTCCATTAATGCTGGTAGTTTTATCATCATCCATCAATTGGTCATACCGCCCGGTATATAACTCTTCTTCAGCTTTTCCGATTTTCCAGAAAGAAGAAGGAAATCCCCAGGTTGTAAATGGATATTTATTCTGATCGCCCTGGCCATGTTTGGCGGTTGTTAAGCCAACAAACAAATTGGTTTGGATTTGAAGGGATTTAGCGGGGCTAACCTGTAAAAATAACCTGGGTGTAACACGCTGTATCCCATAGCCCTTCATTACCCCATCTTCTGAATAACGGTTAAAAGAGAACCGGTAAGAATAGTCTTCTTTAGCAGCTGCAATACTGGCGTCAACATTACTGATCAGGCCTGTCTGAAGAAACAGACCCTGCCAGTCGGTATTGTTGTTAAATGCTGAATTTAAACTATCTGTAAGCATCATGCTCAAATTACCCAGACTCTGGTAATTTGCGTTGCCACCGTAGAGCAGGTCCATTTTGAGCCTTCTTTCTGCGGTTCCTGTTTGTATGGGCTTTAAAGCAGGCTTATTGGCAATACCGAAATAGGTAGAGAGTCTGATTTGCGGTGGTGCCCCCAGTGCGGCATGTTTTGTTTTTACAATGATTACGCCGTTTGCCGCCCGGGCTCCATAAACGGCAGATGCAGAGGCATCCTTTAATATGTCTACAGATTCAATATCATTGGGATTAATGGCTTGAAGGGGGCTGCTGCCGTAAGCCGAATTGATATCGTTTACGTCATAAATAATTCCGTCAATCACATATAGTGGCGCACTGTTTTGCCCAAAGTTGACATTACTGGCCCCTCTGATGTTCACGATGGTGTTCCCACCTGGTTCGCCGGAAGTACTTAATACGTTTAATCCAGCTACCCGTCCTTGTAACATGGCATCAAAAGTAGAGTAGGGGGTGTTTTCAAAATCTTTACCTTTCACCGTTGCAATAGCTCCGGCGGTTTTCTTTCGTTGTACATTCTGATAACCAACCAGCACTACATCTTCCAGCATATTTTCATCTTCAGTTAGCTGGACACTTAAACTGGTATTGTTACCTATAGGGACTTCTTTGGATTTGTAGCCCACCAGGCTAAATCTCGCAACTGCGCTTTGATCTGGCTTGACTATTAAAGAAAATTTACCGGAACCATCTGTAATTGTTCCAGTAGTTGTTCCTTTCAGTTTAATGGTAACGCCGGGTAAAGGCAGGTTACTTTTGTCTGTCACCATTCCGGTAACTTTGGTTTGGCCGTAAGCAAGCCACGGGATCATCAGAAAGAAAATCCAGAACAACTTACTTAAAGATAGGGTAAGTTTCACATTCATAATTTGGTTGGTTTTTATAATCGTTGTGTTGACGTTTATAAAATTAGTGTTGTGACTTTCCCTCTATTCAGTAGATTTTATCTAATATCAGCCATTTTTTAACCTGATTCGGTTAAGTTGTGTTGTGGTAAAATAAAATATGGGTATTTGTAGTTGTTGCCATCAAATGTTTTTGTATGTATGCTGTTGTATAATTTGTGAAATAGAAGTAATCCAGGATATTAAACATAGATTATTGGTTAATATCCTGCTGGTTTAAATTAATAACCGATTATTTTACAGACAAATAAATGAGCAGATTTACGGATATGGCCTATCCCAAAAGTTTACCCTATATTATTGCTAATGAAGCCGCCGAACGTTTTAGTTTCTATGGTATGCGATCCATTTTAACCACCTTTCTGGTTGTGCAGTTTTTTAATCCAGCGTTAAATCCTTCTTTACAAGGTGTTGCTGAGGCACGAGCCAATGAGGCTACGCATTTTTTTGTATCATTGGCTTATGCAGTCCCTTTTCTGGGCGCTGTTGCTGCTGATTGGTTTTTTGGAAAATATAAAGTTATTCTTTGGATATCGATCTTGTATTGTTTTGGACATCTGATCCTCTCCATGTTTGAGAATGACTTTGACGTATTCAGAATCGGACTGGTTTTAATCGCAATAGGGGCTGGAGGTATAAAATCTTGTGTATCGGCCAATGTGGGAGATCAGTTCAATGCAGAGAATAAGCATTTGCTTACGAAGGTTTACGGATGGTTTTACTTCAGTATCAATGCGGGGTCTGCCATTTCCACACTAGTAATTCCTTTGGTTTATGCGGCTTATGGCCCTAAATGGGCATTTGGAATTCCAGGGATTTTGATGGCAGTGTCTACATTGATTTTTTACTCGGGCCGTAAAACTTATGTTCGTGTTCCTCCTTCCGGGATAAGAAAGGATAATTTTCTTTTTATTTCCGTCTATTCCCTTGTCCACTTTTATAAACGGAAACCTGGTACCTCATTACTGGATGTTGCTAAAGAAAAATTTAGTCCGGAGAAAGTCGAAGACATCAAAGCTGCATACCGGGTGATCGGGATTTTTAGTTTCATTCCACTGTTTTGGGCCATGTGGGATCAGAACCTTTCTGAATGGGTCTTGCAGGCTGGAAAGCTGGATAGGCATATTCTAGGTTACGAACTGTTGCCACAGCAGGTACAGACTGTAAATCCGTTCTTCCTGTTGTTGTTGATCCCGGTCTTTAATTATGGTATCTACCCCTTCTTTGAGCGTAGAGGTATAAAGACAAGTCCCTTAAGACGAATAGGTGCAGGACTCATATTGATGGTCATTTCTTTTGTGGTTATTGCCATTTTGCAGGGTGCTGTTGATAAGGGACTTAGCCCTTCTATCTGGTGGCAGGTTCTGGCGTATTTTATTTTGGCTGCTGCAGAGGTGATGGTGTCTGTGACCTGCCTTGAATATGCTTATACACATGCACCAGCCTCTATGAAGAGTACGATGGGGGCGGTATGGTTGCTTACTATAGCTGTCGGAAATGTTTTTACGGCCCTGGTAAACCACAGTATCTCCAATAAAGGTTTTTTTTCCTCCTTTCAGGGAGCCAGTTATTACTGGCTTTTTATTGGATTAATGCTGGTGTTGATCCTGATCTATCTGGTTGTTTCTCCGAGAATAAAAGAACAAAGTTATCTGCATCAGTAATTCTGACCATATTCTTTAAAATGCGTGTTATGAGGCAATATGTTGTTGCTATTGGTTAAAATTTGGTATGCCCAAAGCTCTGCATTCAAATACATTTGAATATCCTTAAACTTAGACCTAACCACACTATGAAACCGAATCGCTGGCTACTTCTATTATCCATGTTCCCTATGGCTATATATGCTCAGAAAAAAGATTATCCTATACAGCCTGTTGCTTTTACTCATGTGCATGTAAATGATGCTTTCTGGGCACCAAAAATGGAAATAAATGCAGAGGTGACCATTCCGTATACGCTGCAGCAATGTAAAATGGATGGCAGGATTGATAATTTTCTGCGTGCATCGAAGACGATCCCCGGAGATAAATTAAGTGCTTTTCCATTTGATGATACTGATATTTATAAAGTGATAGAAGGTGCTTCTTATGCGATGCAAGTGAAAGCAGATCCTGCTTTGGATAAATATGTGGATTCCCTGATCACTATTATAGGGAAAGCCCAGGAAAAAGATGGCTACCTCTATACTTTTCGTACCGTACACGCAGCAAAGCCTCACGATTGGGTAGGATCTAAACGCTGGGAAAAGGAAGAAGAATTGAGTCATGAGTTGTATAATTCGGGCCATTTGTTTGAATCTGCTGCAGCGCACTACCAGGCGACGGGAAAGAAAACATTACTGAATATTGCCATTAGAAATGCAGATCTGCTGGTGAAGGATTTTGGTTATGGTAAGGAAGAAAAATACCCTGGGCATCAGGTAGTGGAGATTGGTCTGGTCAAATTATACCGGATAACCGGAAATGAAAAATACTTACAACTGGCTAAGTTCTTTCTCGATGTACGGGGTCCAAAAGGAGATGCTTACAACCAGGCCCAGGCAAAAGTTGTAGACCAGCATGAAGCCGTAGGACATGCGGTAAGGGCAACCTATATGTATACAGGTATGGCAGACGTAGCGGCCATTACCGGCGACCAGAAATACCTCCATGCCATTGATGATATTTGGAATGATGTGGTAAACAAAAAACTATATATTACAGGTGGAATTGGAGCAACGGGAGCAGGTGAAGCTTTTGGGGCTGCTTACCAATTGCCAAATATGTCGGCGTATGCAGAAACCTGTGCAGCTATTGCTAATATCTATTGGAACAGCCGGATGTTCCAGCTCCATGGTGATTCCAAATATATAGATGTACTGGAACGCACGCTCTACAACGGATTGCTTTCCGGGGTTTCCCTTTCGGGAGATCGCTTCTTTTATCCAAATCCGCTTGCTTCCATGCACCAGCACCAGCGAAGTGCCTGGTTTAGCTGTGCCTGTTGTATTTCCAACATGACCCGTTTTTTACCTTCAGTTCCAGGTTATGTCTATGCGCAGAATGATAACAATCTATACGTAAATCTCTTCATGAGCAACAACAGTGAAGTTAAATTGCCTGTGGCGAAAGTGAACATTGCGCAGAGCACTGATTATCCATGGAAGGGAAACGTAGATATTCAAATAAATCCGGAACGGGATGCTAAATTTGCCCTCCATATCCGTATTCCTGGCTGGGCAGGAATGGAACCGGTACCAGGAACATTATATCGTTTTGCTGATGGTAATGTTTACACGGCAGCACTTTCCTTAAATGGTAAACCACTTCAATATGATCTGGTTAAAGGTTATGCTGTTATAGACCGTATCTGGAAAAAAGGGGACAGGCTTACTTTAGACGTTCCAATGGAAGTCCGCAAAGTTCTTGCAAATGACAAGGTTAAAGACGATAAGGGCCGTTTTGCTTTTCAGCGCGGTCCCATTGTGTATTGCCTGGAAGGCCCAGACAATAGAGATAGTGTAGTGCAGGATATTCTGGTTGATAAAAATGCAATACCTTCTATGGCCTTTAAACCCAATATGCTCAATGGCATAGAGCTGTTAACGGTTAGTGGAACCAGTACCAGCAGACAGGTAAATAGTGATGAACTGATCAAGGTAAACCAGGAAGTAAGAGCAATTCCTTATTACGCCTGGGCCAACCGGGGGCCAAGTGAAATGGCAGTCTGGATTCCTTATCAGGAATCGGCTTCAAGACCAAGACCTGCAGCAACTATTGCCTCTAAAAGTAAAGTGTCTGGTTCATTGAGAAATAAACAATTGCTGGTTGCTGTTAAAGATCAATATGAGCCAGCAGACTCAAAAGACACCAATTATCCATATTTACATTGGTGGCCAAAAAAGGATTCACAGGAATATTTGCAATATGATTTTGACCAGGAGTATCAGGTATCCCAGTCGCAGGTGTATTGGTATGATGATGGGCCTTGGGGTGGATGCAGAATTCCGGAAAACTATAAAGTCCTTTACCTAAAGGACGGACAATGGATTCCTGTAGAGCCTGTGAACACTTATGCAATAGAAAAAGATAAGTTTAATACTATGAATTTTAAACCTGTTAAAACCAAAAGTCTGAAGCTGGAGGTACAACTTCCAAAGGAAAATTCTTCAGGGATTCATGAATGGGTGGTTAAATAGATTTTTTCTTTGATCCGTTCAATTTCCTTTGCCAGGGTTTGTCTTTCTGTTTTGGATTTTGTTAGCCCAATCGCCTTCTGATAATGATTAATAGCCTTTTCAAAATCAGTACCGGTGTATAAGTTACCCAGTAATGCATGATAATAACTATTTTCTGTAAGCTTTAGTTGCTCGGCTTCAGGAATTGCTTTTTCATTTCCATATACACGTGCAAAAGCGAAGGTTCTGTTTAGTGCAGTTACAGGTGAATATTCCATCAGGATCAGTTGATTGTACAATTGCAAAATATGCGGCCATTTATTCTCAGTTGCCAATGTCGTATGCCAATAGGCAATACCTGCCTCCAAATGGTACTTGGAGATTTCCAGACCATCACAAGCATTTACCAAATAATAATTGCCCTTTTCAATCAATATTTGATCCCATAAACTTGTATCCTGCTGTTCAAATAGAATGACTTCTCCGTTGTCATTTATCCGTGCTTCCAGGCGTGAACTTTGAAAACACATTAACGCAAGAAGGGCGTTTGTTTGAGGTGTATTGGTCAATTGATTTTCTACGAGAACCAAGGTTAGCCGGACTGCTTCTGAGCATAATTCCTTTCGAATCAATTGGTTGTTGGTTTTTGAAAAATAACCTTCGTTAAACAGTAAATACAGGGTTTTTAAAACAACATTAAGCCTTTGCTGAATATCCACTGCGGCTAACTCCCTGATCTGAAAATTTTCATTTCGAAGATTATTCCTTGCTCTTTGCAGTCGCTTTTTTATAGTTTCCGTTTTTGTTAAAAAGGCGTTCGCTATTTCTTCGACGCTAAAACCGCAGAGGATCTGGAGCGCCAGGCAGATTTGTGCCTCTGTTGAATTTGTGGGGTTGCATACAGCAAATATCATTGCCAGTTGGCTGTCTGAGATGATTTTAGTGTTAAATTCAAAGGTATGACTCTCTTGTATCGTATCTGTTGGGAGTTCTTTTTTAACCTGGGTTTCAAAAACAGCCAAATGCTTGAAATAATCTTTGGCTTTGTTTTTTGCAACTGTATAAAGCCATGCAGTTGGGTTGATAGGTACACCATTTACGGCCCAGTTTTCGGATGCTTTCAAAAACGTTTCACTGGCAATGTCTTCCGCAGTTTCAATGTGTCGCAAGCCAAAATAACGGCACAATACAGCCGTTATTTTGGTATACTCTTGTCTGAACAAGTGTGGTAGAATTGCTTCAGGCGAAATTCCGTTTTGCTGCATTAGTCGCGCTTTAAAACTTCTCTTACTTCAATATTGCCGCCGATCTTAAAAATAGGATTACTTTTTGCCAGTTCTACGGCTTCTTCAATATTCTCCACTCTAACTACGATGTAGCCACTTATAAATTCTTTGATTTCAGTGTAAGGCCCATCTGTTACTACATTGTCTGGCCTAACTGTTTTTGCACTTCCGGGAATTGGTAAAAGTGTGTTTCCCTTGTCGGCCAGTTTGTTTTGAGCAGCAATACTGCCAAGCCAGTTCATCCTCTCCTGCATTTGTTCAGGTGATGGTTTGAAGTCTGAGGTGTCGTTCAATCTGAAAATTAATGCAAATTCTTTCATTTTTTCTATATTTATTGTTTGCCCTGATAACGATCATAATCTCGGTATGGGGACAAAATTCTTTTTTTTTTAAGAACATTTAATTTTGAATTGATTGTTCAAACCAAATATACGCATGGCAAAGAACAAAACCAGTGAGACAACAGCGAGCATTAGAGACTTCCTGGAAAAGATAAACGAGCCGGTACAACGAAAAGACAGCTATGTGATTGCTGCGCTTATGGAGAAGCAGAGTGGATTTGAACCGAAAATGTGGGGAACTGCGATTGTTGGCTTTGGCAGCTATCATTATAGATACCCAAGCGGACATGAAGGAGACGCACCTTTAATTGCCTTCTCGCCCAGGAGTACTGCCATATCCTTATATATGGCTTCAGATTTTGAGACTAAAGAAAAGCTGCTACAGCGGCTGGGGAAACATAAAACAGGTAAAAGTTGTATCTATATTAAAAAGCTTGAGGATGTCAATATGGGTGTGTTAATACAGCTCATAGATCATTCGCTGGCACATATGAAACAGCTTTATCCAGAGTCTTGATTTTATGATGCAGATCACATGAAAAAAGGGACCGAATCTTGCGACTGGCCCCTTTTCATTAAATTAACGCTCTCGACGTAAACATACATAAAGTTTATGCAATACAAAGAATTATTTTTTATTTTTTTTATCGGATGATAGATGATTTGATGAGCAGGGGTATTGGATGTAGAGGATGGGGTTGCAACGAGCACTATTGTGAAATTGGATATCTAACAATTTAAAAGATGTTTACTTTTGTCCCAAAAAAAGAACAATGGAAAATTTATTCTCTTATGGAACATTACAACTAGAATCTGTTCAGCTAGATACCTTTGGCAGAAAACTGGAAGGAGAAGCCGACGATCTTGGTGGTTTTAAACTTTCTATGGTGAAGATAGAGGATGAGGCTGTTATTGCCGCAAGCGGGCTGAG
>NZ_DATMRL010000231.1:0-2629 GCF_035566355.1 Pedobacter sp. | reverse complement strand
ATCTGCAATATCGCATCACCCCGTGCGCCTAAACCGCTTTTATCTTTAAACTGAGTACCTGGCATTCTGGGTACATGCGGCTCCGTTAAAGCCAGGTATAAAAAGAAGGGTTTGGTTTTATGTTCTTCAATAAAGCCCTGTGCCTGGCTCAAAAAAGTATAAGAGAGTTCTTCATCCGCCCATCTGGCCATATGTCCTCCACTCATATAACCAATCCTTCCAATACCATTCACAATGGTATTATCATGGCCCTGTCCCGGCGAGCTTTTCATTTTCAACAATTCCGGATGCTCCTTACCCGTTGGATCCGTTCCGATCTTATGCTTATAATCTACAGCAATAGGATCATTTTTGTCTAGTGCGACAACAGAATGGTTCTGCAGAAAAACGGTAGGTACTCTATCTGCTGTTGCCGGAAAAATAAATGAATAATCAAACCCAACCTCATTCGGGCCGGGTTTGATTTCGTTGTTCCAGTCCTTTTCTACCTGTGTACCAAGTCCAAGATGCCATTTACCTATAATTCCGGTTGCGTATCCCGCACCTTTAAATACCAAAGGCAGATTTTTTTGTCCTGTAGGTATGATCAGTGCCGCATCACCAGGTAAAATTCCAGTACCTTTTTTCCTCCAGGGATAATTTCCCGTCATCATCGCATATCTGGAAGGTGTACAGGTCGCTGAAGTAGAATGCCCGTTGGTGAGGCGTAAACCTGTAGAAGCCAATCGGTCCAGATTGGGCGTATGGATCTTTGTGGCACCATAGCAACTTAAATCTCCATACCCAAGATCATCTGCACATATAAGGATCACATTTGGCTTCTCCTGCGAAAAAGCATTCATGGTCAGGGAAACGGCAATAAAAAGGAATAGGAACTTCATATTTTATTTTAGATTAGGGTTAATACTTACTTCAGATTGTGGAACAGGCCACAACTCATCAGTCCCGGTGCGAAAAGCTTTTGAGGTCACATACCAGCGTCCATACGGATCTGATGTTGTTCCCTTTTTTCTCAAATTAACGGCATTAGGAAAAGCAGCACCATAAAAATCTCCGTTTAAAACCTGGCCAATAACTTTCCAACGCAACAAATCCCAATAGCGGAGCCCTTCCAGAGCAAGCTCATTCCTCCTTTCCCTGCGCAATATCGTACGCAGCGCAGAAGGATTGGTTTCTGTTACCTTTGGCATATTTACCGAAGCACGGCCTCTTACTTTATTAATGGTCTGGTCCAAAAGTGTCTGATCAATTGCAGAACCAGATTCTAATTTCGCTTCCAGATAGCTTAACAATACCTCAGCATACCTCACTATGGGCAGGTCAATACCTGAATTTTGAAGATCACCACCTGAAAAAGCTTCGCTGTTAAATTTTTTAAGCGCAAAACCTGTACGTGTGGCCTGTTTTGACAAGGTCAATTGATCCGCTGAAGAAGCATCGTCGGGATTACTGTTGTAAATGATGTTTTTGAAGGCCCGGCCATTATATAATACCGTATACCGAAGTCTAGGATCACGGTTTTGTCCCGGATCTGCAGCGTTGTATCGCGGATCGGTAAATGAGAAAGGCGTACCATCGGTAAATTCATAAGATTCTACCAAACTGCCTAAAGGGCATTCCAATACATATCCGCCAAGTTTAGCCGGATAATTATGCTGTAACATTGCATTTGGAGCCAGGTCCTGCAAATACTGGGTGGCAAAAAGAATCTCCCGGCTGCTTTCGTTCGTACCATTAAACAGGCCTTCAAAATCAGGATCAATAATATTATCATTAACATCTATGATCTGCTTGTAACACGCAGCAGCATCTGTCCATTTTTGTTCTGCCAGATAAGTTCTCCCCAGAAAAGCCAGAGCAGCCTGTTGGGTGGCCCTGCCACGTTCGGTTGAAGGCAAAGCACTTTGCTTTGGCAGTAAGCTGGCCACAGATTTAAATTCAGCCTCTGCAAAGGCCTGTACCTGTTCTTTTGTGCTTTTAGTTACCGTATTCGCTTCAGTTAATGATAACGTTTTTTGCACAAGTGGAACTGCACCGAAATATTGCGAAAGGTAAAAATACTGACAAGCCCTGATGAATTTGGCTTCTGCCGTCATTCTGGACAGCTTAGCTGCATCAATAGGCGCTTTACCAATATTTTCAAGAAAATAATTACACCTCGCTATCCGGCTGTAACTTAAGCTCCAGTAATTGCTGAGATAGCTATTGGTCGCTGTCAGTGTTCCGTTGGTCAATTTGTTAAAAGCAGAATTGTCCCCTCGCCTGTCGTAGGCATTGTCTGTTGCCAGTTCCAGGTACAACAAACCATGGTAAGACCACCAATCTGTTGCAGAATACTCTGCTCCGGTTGGGTTCACAGACATTTGGATATTACCACGATATACCCCTGTAAGCGCCAGCATGGTATTTTGTTCTGAAGTCCAGAAAGTTTCGCTGGAGAATTGGTCCAGAGGAGCCCTGTTCAGCTCTTTTCTGCATGAAGCAGTTGCCAGCAGAACGAAAATGCCCAGTATTATATTTTTATAGAATATTTTCATTTCCAAATCATTAAAAATTAACATTTAAACCCAAGGTATAAGCGGCCAGAATCGGATAATAGGACCCACTGGTATTGGTTTCCGGGTCCCAG
>NZ_DATMRL010000230.1:0-2276 GCF_035566355.1 Pedobacter sp. | reverse complement strand
TTATTCGAAGATCAGTTTCAGTAATGGGAAGCTGGCTTTACCAGACGGACTGGCTGTGGAATCGCTTCCTGCGGCCAAGCTGAAGTTTTCCTGGTTACATGCAGAACCTGATGGTAAGTTGCTGGATGCAACGGATATGGTCACCATATTGGTGTACAACCCGGTTAAGGCGAAGTTTGTTAAAGTAGTGAATGTGGTGCCGAGATCTATAGGCACATATACATTGCAGGTACCAGCAAGCTTCGTGGATGATGATGTACATTGTTACATCAGTTTCAATTCTTCAAAACACAAGGAATTGGTATCTGTGAGTGAGCATCTGGGATTGGTGGGTGTGATGGCTTAATCTTTATAGCCCCCACAATGCCAGTTATATGGCCTGTGGGGGTTTTTGTAGTGAAAATCTCAAACCATCAATGTTTTAGGCTGTTATACTATATATCATTCATTAAAAGACCTTATTATGCATATCATATTAGGAGGTACAGGACATATTGGTTCTGCGTTAGCTGAAGCTTTAATTGCTAAAGGGGAAAAGGTGACAATCGTTTCTCACGATCAAAATAAGAGAGAAGAATGGGAGCAGAAAGGAGCGGAGTTTGCGGTGGTGGACATTTTTGATGAGCAGCCGCTAAGGCAAGTTTTTAATCGAGGAGAACGCTTGTTTTTACTGAATCCTCCAGCGGCTCCTTCTACCGATACCGTTGCCCGGGAAAAGAAAAGTTTAGCTGCTATTTTAAAAGCATTGAATGGTTCTAAAATTAAAAAAGTGGTGGCTGAATCTACTTATGGGGCGCAGCCTGGCGAAGACATTGGGGATTTAGGTGTGTTGTATAGCATGGAACAGGCATTAGGGGAAATGGAAGTACCTGTGAGTATTATTCGTGGCGCTTATTATATGAGCAACTGGGCGGCGTCTTTGGATATGGTGGAGAAGACTGGTCAGCTCTATACTTTATATCCCGCTGGTTTTAAATTGCCGATGGTGGCACCTAAAGATATTGGCCAGGTTGCTGCCAGATTAATGCTGGAACCGGTTGATCAAACCGGTTTGCATTATGTTGAAGGTCCAGAAGAGTATTCGCCCGGGGATGTGGCTGATGCTTTTGCAGAACTATTAAACAAGCCTGTAGAAGTTATCCAAACGCCAAAATCGCAGTGGTTTGCATCCTTGCAAGAAGCTGGTTTTTCAGAAAAGGCGGCGCAGTCTATGGTTGCAATGACTCAGATTACCCTTGAGCAGCATGAAAAAGCAGAAGATCCGGTTCGTGGTCAGACGACTTTAAAGGAATTTATCGCAGAATTGCTGAGATAAATTATCCCCCACTGCCAGTGAATGGACAGTGGGGGATAGTTATCCCAAATTTATAGTAAAGCAGTTATTTTTGCTTCCAGATCATTCATGTCAAATGGTTTGGAAATATAATCATCTGCTCCGGCTTTTTGAGCAATTGCAAATCCTTCTGTGCTGGCAGAATACATGATAACAGGTAAACTGGAAAACTTGGGTTCTGCTTTTATAGTCTTAAGGATTTGATCACCGGATAGTATAGGCATCCAGATGTCGAGCAATAGTAAATCTGGTTTTTCCCTTTCAAGATCTTTTAAAACATTTACACTATTTGCTTCAGTAAAAACCTCAAAGCCGTACTCTTCAATAATCATTGCCATCATTTCCAAAATGCCCGAATCGTCATCACATATCATTATCTTCTTAGCCATTCTTTATCCCCTCTCTTTCCTCATGTATGGGTAAAGTGAAGTTAAATACTGATCCTTTTCCCACTTCACTTTCTGCCCATAATGTACCGCCATGGTTTTTTACAATCTGATCGCTGATGTACAAGCCAATACCCATTCCAGGAAAACGCTTTTGTGTTTCCCCAACCCTGTAAAACCGTGCAAATATTTTCTTCAGTTCCTCATCTTTAATACCCATTCCATGATCTTTGACAGACACCTTGATAAAGTTGCTCACTTTGGATATATAGATTTCTATTTCATTGGCATCAGGAGAATATTTGATGGCATTGCTGACCAGGTTTGTGAGCACCTGTATCAAATGCGATTCATCTCCGTTGAAGTTCACGCCAACTTTACCTTTTGTAATTATTCTATAATGCGGCGTAGCAGTTTGTAAGCCTTCTATCGTTTCGCTGACCATTTTGTCAAAGTCGAAAGGATGCTTATGTAATTCTATATTTCCTGTTTGGATTTTAGATACATCAAGCAATTCGGCCAGTAACTGGTTCAGCCGGTCTACATACATGCTTGTT
>NZ_DATMRL010000229.1:0-20207 GCF_035566355.1 Pedobacter sp. | reverse complement strand
ACCTTACTCCAGATAAACAACATACTGCAGTAGTTAACGCCGTAATGCCTTTAATGAAACAAGGTGCTACACTCTCCTACTCCCATGGTTTCAACATTGTGGAAGAAGGCATGCAGATCCGTAAAGACCTTACCGTAATCATGGTAGCCCCTAAATGTCCTGGTTCTGAAGTAAGAGCAGAATATGTACGTGGTTTTGGTGTACCAACCCTGATTGCAGTACACCCGGAAAACGATCCTGAAGGAAAAGGTTTGGCACAGGCAAAAGCTTATTGCGTTGGAACAGGCGGCCACAGGGCAGGTGTATTAAAATCATCATTTGTTGCCGAAGTAAAATCAGATCTGATGGGTGAGCAAACCATCCTTTGCGGTTTGCTGCAAACAGGCTCTATCCTTTCATTCGATAAAATGATTGAAAAAGGAATTGATGCAGGTTATGCATCTAAACTGGTTCAATATGGTGTAGAAGTGATCACCGAAGCTTTAAAACATGGTGGTGTAACCGGAATGATGGACAGATTGAGCAATCCCGCTAAGATCAAAGCTTTTGAAATTTCAGAAGAGTTGAAAGACATTATGCGTCCATTGTTCCAGAAACATCAGGACGACATTATGAGTGGCGAATTTAGCCGCATCATGATGGAAGACTGGGCTGCAGGCGATAAAAACCTATTGGCATGGCGTGCAGAAACAGGCGAAACTGCTTTCGAGAAAACTCCTGCAGGTGATGTTAAAATTGCAGAACAAGAATATTTTGACAATTACACCTTAATGGTTGCCTTTGTAAGAGCCGGTGTTGAACTTGCTTTTGAAACTATGGTTCAAGCTGGTATCAAACCAGAATCGGCATACTATGAGTCTTTACACGAAACACCTCTAATCGCCAATACCATTGCACGTAAAAAACTATTTGAAATGAACCGTGTCATTTCGGATACCGCAGAATATGGCTGTTATTTATTTGACCAGGCATGTAAGCCCCTGTTGGCAGACTTCATGAAAAAAGTAGATACTGATCTGGTTGGTAAAAACTTCAACGAAGGTAAAGATGCTGGTGTGGACAACAGAACGCTGATTGCCGTAAACGAAGCCTTACGTACACACGAAGTTGAAGTTATTGGTGCGCAGTTAAGAAAAGCTATGACTGCTATGAAATCTATCAAAACAGCTTAATTAATGATGATACAACCCGTCGTCCATATCACAAACCTGAATTTAAAGTACCGGAACAAACCGGTACTTAAGGATTTGTGCTGGAACATAAACCGGGGGGAAAACTGGTTACTTTGCGGAGCAAGCGGAACCGGAAAGACATCATTAGCAAAAGCCATTGCTGGTTTAACACACAGTTACGGGAATATAGCCATCAGCTTCAACCCACACAGCAGTTTACCGGCAATGGTTTACTATGTTGCCAACTGGCATCAGTTTAAAGATCTGGAAGGCCAGTCTAATTTCTACTATCAGCAACGCTACAACAAACAGTCTGTAGAAACTACAGCTACTGTGAAAGCCGAACTGGAAAACTTTGGCAAACAACATACACTTCAGTTTGATGATATAGATGGCATTTTGGATGCATTAGGCTTTTCAGGGCAAAAAAATGCTACACTGATCCAGTTGTCCAGCGGAGAACATAAAAAACTGCAATTGGTTAAAGCCCTATGGCTTAAACCCCAGCTACTGATTCTGGATCTTCCCTACAATGGTTTAGATGCGCTTTCCCGCAAAAATCTCAATACTCTTTTAGAACAGATCACCAAAAGCGGTACACAGCTCATTTTAATCAGCAATGAAAATGAATTACCTGCATGTATAGATCATTTTGCCCTCATCGAATCCGGTAAACTGATTGAGATTCCGGCAGGAGAAAACAACAGAAATGAATTGGAGACCCTGAACAAACCCGTCCCTGCATTTCTGAGTGATGCTGTTGCCCCCTTTTCGTCAGAACAGATCATTAAAATGAATGATGTTAACGTGAGTTATGGCGACAAGCAGGTGTTAAAAAACATCAGCTGGGAAGTTAAAGCCGGTGAAAAATGGGTATTGCATGGCCATAATGGCTCAGGAAAATCTACCTTATTGAGTTTAATTTGTGGAGACCACCCTCAAGCCTATGCCAATGATTTTCATCTGTTCGGAAATAAAAGAGGCAGCGGCGAAAGTATCTGGGAAATTAAACAACGGATTGGCTTAATATCACCAGAACTGCATTGGTATTTTGATCCTTCCGCAACCGTTTGGCAAAGTATTGTTTCTGGCTTTTATGATAGCTCAGGTCTTTTTTCTGATCCAGGCTACACCAAAAAAGCCCAGGCCGATGAACTGATCAGTTATTTCGGACTGGATGAATACAAAGACACCCTGGTAAACGAACTTCCGCTTGGTAAACAACGACTGGCCTTGCTGGGCCGAACCATTATAAAAAACCCGGAATTATTGATCCTGGATGAACCTTGTCAAGGTTTAGATCAGCAACAAACACAACATTTCAACAGCTTGGTAGATGAATTGTGTAAAAATGGCACCACACTGATTTACGTAGGCCATTTTGAATCCCAGATACCCAACTGCATAGAGAAAAGAATTTTATTAGAGAACGGCGAGGTAAAATCCGTCAAAACCATTACACAAAAAACCTATACTAACTAAAAAACAAGATTATGTTACACGATCCGAATAGAGTTTATGTGTTTGACACCACCCTTCGTGATGGTGAACAAGTACCAGGTTGCCAATTGACAACCCCAGAAAAAATTGAAATTGCCAAAGAACTTGAAGCGCTTGGCGTGGATATCATTGAAGCAGGCTTTCCTATTTCAAGCCCTGGCGACTTCCAGAGTGTTGTAGAGCTTTCCAAGGCCGTATCTGAACCCATCATTTGTGCATTAACAAGAGCAAATAAAGGGGATATTGATTCTGCTGTTGCAGCCTTGAAATATGCCAAACGCCCCAGAATCCATACGGGTATTGGTTCATCAGACATGCACATTAAACACAAATTCAACAGCACACGGGAGGACATCCTGGTTAGAGCAGTTGAAGCTGTTAAATATGCAAAACAATTTGTGGAGGATATAGAATTTTACGCTGAAGATGCAGGCCGGGCAGACATTCATTTCCTGGCACAAATGATAGAAGCCGTTATTGGCGCCGGTGCTACAGTGGTCAACATACCAGACACCAACGGCTATTGCCTTCCTGATCAATACGGAAGCAAGATCAAATTCCTGAAAGAAAATGTTAAAAACATTGACCAGGCTATTATTTCTGTGCATTGCCACAACGATTTGGGTTTAGCTACAGCCAATTCAATTGCCGGTCTTCAAAACGGTGCCCGCCAGATCGAAGGTACTATTAACGGTATTGGAGAGCGTGCAGGAAATACATCCATTGAAGAAGTCGTCATGATCCTGAAAACACACCAGGCCCTGGGCTTAAACACCAATATCAATACAAAGAACTTTTACGAGCTTAGCCGCATGGTCAGCAGTCAAATGCGCATGCCGGTACAGCCCAACAAAGCTATTGTAGGCAGCAACGCTTTTGCACACAGCTCTGGAATACATCAGGATGGATTTCTTAAAAACCGCGAAAATTACGAAATTATACGCCCGGAAGATGTTGGTTTCCCTGATGCCAGTATCGTACTTACTGCCCGCAGCGGCAGACATGCCTTAAAGTTCCATTTGGAGCGCTTAGGTTTTACTTTAAGCAAAGAGGAACTGGCCGATGCCTATCACCGCTTTCTTACTGTAGCAGACAATAAATTAGATATTAACGATCAGGATTTGATCTTGATGATGGGTAAGCAACAATTGGCATAGCCCAGCATCCATATAAATGAATTTATAATAAATTAAAAAATGAGCAAGACATTATTTGATAAGGTGTGGGATACTCACGTCGTACGTAAGATAGAAGGTGGTCCAGATGTACTTTTTATTGATCGTCACCTTATTCACGAAGTAACCAGCCCCGTTGCCTTTTTAGGTTTAAAAAGCAGGGGAATCAAAGTGTTGTATCCCGAACGTACTTTCGCTACTGCGGATCACAATACGCCAACCATTAACCAGCATTTACCTGTTGCAGACCCTCTTTCTGCCAACCAGTTAAAAGCACTGGAGTCTAACTCTAATGAATATGGCATCAGCCACTGGGGTTTGGGCCATCAGAAAAACGGTATCGTTCACGTTGTAGGACCAGAATATGGCATTACACAACCAGGTGCGACTATCGTTTGTGGTGATTCACATACTTCTACCCACGGTGCCTTTGGTGCTATTGCTTTTGGTATAGGTACTTCTGAAGTAGAAATGGTACTTTCCACACAATGTATCATGCAGCCAAAACCTAAAAAAATGCGGATCAACGTAAACGGTAAATTGGGTGTAGGTGTTACCCCTAAAGACGTTGCTTTGTTCATCATTTCTCAGTTGACCACATCAGGTGCAACAGGCTACTTTGTTGAATATGCTGGTGATGTTTTCGAAAACATGAGTATGGAAGGCCGGATGACGGTTTGTAATTTAAGTATCGAAATGGGTGCACGTGGTGGTATGATCGCTCCCGATGAAACCACCATCAACTATGTAAAAGGTCGCGAATTTAGTCCTAAAGGAGAAGCCTGGGATAAAGCACTGGCTTACTACAAAACATTAAAAACAGATCCTGATGCTGTTTTTGATAAAGAGCTGACCTTTGATGGCTCCACAATAGAGCCGATGATCACTTATGGTACCAATCCAGGAATGGGTATGGGAATTTCTCATGATATTCCCGATGCGGCCCATGTTGAAGGCGGTGCTGCAACTTATGCCAAATCATTGGATTACATGGGATTTCATGAAGGCGATTCTATGATCGGCAAAAAAGTAGATTTTGTTTTTGTGGGCAGTTGTACCAATGGCCGTATTGAAGATTTCAGGGCATTTACCTCGATTGTAAAGGGCCGCCATAAAGCTGATGATGTTACCGTTTGGCTGGTACCTGGTTCACATATTGTTGAATCACAGATCAAGGATGAAGGCTTACTGGACATTCTAACTGAAGCCGGCTTTACCTTACGCCAGCCAGGTTGTTCTGCTTGTTTAGCCATGAACGACGATAAAATACCTGCAGGTAAATATGCGGTAAGTACTTCTAACAGGAACTTTGAAGGCAGACAGGGCCCTGGTTCAAGAACCATGCTGGCCAGTCCGCTTGTTGCTGCTGCTGCTGCCGTTACCGGCGTAGTTACAGACCCAAGAACATTAATTGAAGAACTTGTCTAACACAAACAAACATTAAAATGGCTTACGATAAATTTAATACATTAAGAAGCACGGCAGTTCCGCTTCCTATTGAAAATATAGATACCGATCAGTTGATCCCTGCACGTTTTTTAAAAGCAACTGAGCGCGTTGGATTTGGAGATAACTTATTCCGCGACTGGAGGTACAATCCAGACAATACACCAAAAAAAGATTTTGTGCTGAACAATCCCATTTACAGCGGAAAAATACTGGTTGGCGGTAAAAACTTCGGATCAGGTTCATCCAGAGAGCATGCTGCATGGGCAGTGTATGATTACGGCTTCAGATGCGTAATTTCCAGTTTTTTTGCAGATATTTTTAAAAACAACTGCTTGAACATTGGTGTATTGCCTGTACAAGTTAGCCCTGAATTTGCTGAAAAGATCTTTACCGCAATTCATGCCGATCCCAAAACAGAATTGGAAGTCAACTTACCAGAGCAGACCGTAACGCTTCTGGCTACGGGCGAGAAAGAGACTTTTGAAATCAGCCCTTATAAAAAAGACAATATGATGAATGGTTTTGACGATATCGATTATCTGCAAAGCATAAAACCGGAAATTGAGGAGTTTGCCTTGCATCTTCCTCTTTAATCAATCATAACCAGTTACATGGAAAGAAGGAAAATAGAGATTATGGATACCACACTCCGCGATGGAGAACAAACATCGGGAGTGTCATTTTCCATTTCAGAAAAATTAACCATCACCCAGCTGCTCTTGGAAGAACTCCACGTAGACCGGGTCGAAATTGCCTCTGCACGTGTATCTGATGGAGAATTCCTGGCCGTTAAAGCAGTTTTAAACTGGGCAAACCAGCATGGCTATGCCGACCGTATCGAAGTCTTGTCTTTTGTAGACAATGGTGTTTCTATTGAATGGATGCTTAATGCAGGTGTTAAAGTTCAGAACTTGCTCACCAAGGGTTCATTAAACCATTTAACCCATCAGCTGAAGAAAACAAGCGAACAGCATTTTGCAGAAATTAAACAGGTGATTGACCTTGCAACAGCCAACAATATTGCTACTAATGTTTATCTGGAAGACTGGAGCAATGGCATGCGTAATTCTCCTGAATATGTTTTCCAGTTCCTGGACTTCCTGACCACCCAACCTGTAAAAAGGATTTTACTACCGGATACGCTTGGAATTTTAACACCGGCAGAAACCACGAAATTCCTGACGCAGTTGCTGGCCAAATATCCCGGTATCCATTTTGATTTCCATGCCCACAATGATTATGATCTGGGTACCGCCAATGTGCTGGAAGCAGTAAAGGCCGGCATCAATGGTCTTCATCTGACGGTAAACGGGATGGGCGAAAGAGCAGGAAATGCCGCAATGGCCAGCGCTGTTGCTGTGATTAAAGATTTTGTACCTGAGGTGGACATACAGATCAAAGAGTCGTCCATCTATAAAGTGAGCAAACTGGTCGAAACCTTCTCCGGAGTACGGATTCCTTCTAACAAACCCATTGTGGGCGACAGCGTCTTTACTCAAACGGCAGGTATTCACGCAGATGGCGACAACAAGAACAATTTATATTTCAACGACCTCCTTCCGGAAAGATTTGGAAGAAAACGGAAATATGCGCTTGGAAAAACATCAGGAAAAGCAAACATTGAGAAAAATTTGCAGGAACTGGGTTTAAAGCTAAATGATGCCGATCTGAAAAAAGTTACCCAGCGGGTCATTGAACTGGGCGATAAAAAAGAAACGGTAACCAAGGAAGATTTGCCTTATATCATTTCTGATGTACTCGACAGCTCCTTATACGAAGAGAAAGTCACTGTACAATCTTATGTGCTGACCAATGCGATGGGTTTGCGCCCTTCTGCAACCATCTCTGTTTTAATTGAGGGCGAAAAATTTGAGGAGCACGCACAGGGCGACGGACAATTTGACGCCTTCATGAATGCATTGAACAAGGTGTACACGAAGAAACAACGGAATTTACCCAAGCTGATCGATTATACCGTGCGCATTGCACCAGGCAGTAATTCGGATGCCTTGTGCGAAACCGTAATTACCTGGGAAACGGATAAGAAAGTCTTTATCACCAGAGGATTGGATTCAGATCAAACGGTTTGTGCCATTAAGGCCACCCAGAAAATGCTGAATATTATTTAAGCCTGAAGGCTTTAAAAAACATCAAAACTGATATAAAATAAACAAACACTAAAACACAATTAAGAATATATGAAACTTAATATTGCTCTTTTAGCAGGAGATGGAATCGGGCCAGAGGTTATTGAACAGGCTGTTAAAGTATCAAATGCGGTAGCAAAGAAATTTAACCACGAAATCGTATGGACATCAGGAATAACAGGAGCAGCTGCAATTGATGCTGTGGGCGAACCTTATCCAGATGCTACACATGAAATTTGTATGGCTGCTGATGCTGTACTTTTTGGTGCCATCGGCCACCCGCGTTTCGACAATGATCCTAAAGCTACCGTTCGTCCGGAACAGGGTTTGCTAAAAATGCGTCAGAAACTGGGCCTGTTTGCCAATGTACGTCCAACATTCACTTTCCCTTCCTTAATAGACAATTCTCCCTTAAAAAGAGAGCGCATTGAAGGTACAGACCTGATTATCCTGCGCGAACTGACCGGAGGTATCTATTTTGGTGAAAGAGGCAGAAAAGATGATGGCAATACGGCTTTCGATACTTGTACCTATACCAGGGCAGAAATTCAGCGTTTGGCTAAATTAGGTTTTGAAATGGCCATGACCCGCAGCAAGAAATTGTGCTGTGTAGATAAGGCCAATGTACTGGAATCTTCACGTTTATGGAGAGAAACCGTGCAGGATATGGAAAAAGATTATCCTGAAGTGGAAGTAAGCTACGAGTTTGTAGATGCAGTAGCCATGCGTTTAGTGCAATGGCCAAGCTCATACGATGTATTGATCACAGAAAATTTATTTGGCGATATCTTAACAGATGAAGCTTCAGTAATTTCTGGTTCTATGGGCTTAATGCCATCAGCCTCTATCGGTGTACATACTTCTTTATTCGAACCTATTCACGGCTCTTATCCGCAGGCTGCAGGTAAAGACATTGCCAACCCTCTGGCTACCGTATTGTCTGCTGCGATGATGTTCGAAGATGCCTTCGGGTTAAAAGAAGAAGCAGAACTGATCAGATCAGTTGTCAACAAATCATTGGCAGAAGGAATTGTAACCGAAGATTTGTCTGGAAAAAACAAAGCATATAAAACAAGTGAAGTAGGCGACTGGCTGGCCAGCAATATCTAAAAATGAGTGATTTGATTCAACTGGATTCTGAGGCAGCCTCAAAGCGGCTTAAAGGTATTGTAAAACGTACCCCGCTGATATACAATGCCAAATTATCTGAAAAATACGAAGCTGAAGTTTACCTGAAGCGTGAAGACCTGCAAGTTGTGCGTTCCTATAAATTACGTGGAGCCTACAATATGATTAGTCAGCTGAGTGCCGAACAGCTCAGCCAGGGCATCGTTTGCGCAAGTGCCGGTAATCATGCCCAGGGTGTCGCTTTCTCTTGCGATAAGCTGGGTACCAGGGGCGTTATCTTTATGCCTGAAATTACACCCAGGCAAAAAGTAAAACAAACAGAAATGTTCGGCAATGGCCATGTGGAACTTGTTCTGGTGGGCGATACTTTTGACGATTGCCTGGCCGAAGCACTGGCCTATACCAAACTGCACAACATGACCTTCATCCCTCCTTTCGACAACTACAGCGTTATTGAGGGACAAGGAACCGTTGGCGTGGAAATACTGGAGGACCAGCCGGATACGGATGTAGTGATTATGCCCGTTGGCGGTGGTGGCCTTGCTGCTGGCACGGGAACTTATCTGAAAGATAAAAAACCTGAGATCAGGCTGATTGGTGTGGAGCCTGAGGGTGCCCCATCCATGCTGGAGGCGCTTAAAGAAGGCGGACCGGTAACTCTGGCCGATATCAACCGTTTTGTTGACGGAGCTGCTGTAAAGCGTGTAGGTGAATTAACCTACCTCCTGTGTGAAAAAGTACTCGACCAGATGCTTTCTGTTGCCGAAGGCCAGGTTTGCACCACCATTTTAAAATTATACAATGAGGATGCCATTGTAGTTGAACCTGCGGGAGCCTTATCCGTAACCGCACTTGACGCGTGTGCAGCCGAAATCAAAGGCAAAAAAGTGGTGTGTGTCATCAGTGGAGGGAACAATGATATTGAACGCATGCAGGAGATTAAAGAAAAATCTCTGCTGTATGAAGGGCTCAAGCATTATTTTATTGTACGCTTTCCGCAGAGGCCAGGTGCCTTAAAGCTTTTTGTGAACAGCGTACTTGGCCCTCATGACGATATTACGCGTTTTGAGTTCATCAAGAAAACCAATAAAGAAAACGGGCCTGCATTAGTAGGGATCGAACTGGCTGATAAAGCGGATTACCAAGCACTGGTTCAACGAATGAAAGAATTTAAGTTTGACATTATTGAATTGAACAACGACCAGACGCTGTTTGAATATCTGGTATAACGAGGCTTCAAACAACATAAAAAAGGCAATATCCTAATGATATTGCCTTTTTTGCTGAATAAAAGATGGAAACACACGTCATTTGCTGATCTCCAGAATAGCATGTTCCCGGTTCCTCGTGATCGCAGAATGATATTTTAAATTTCCGGATCCCCTGTGCAGGCTTCTCAATAAGGCTGTAGCTACAGGCTGACTCCCGGAAATTTCAAGTGCTTTTTTTAATAAAGGATCATTCGGGTCGCCAAATGCTTTCAACGGCAAGTCAGAAAATTCGTCCACTTCGTAATCTGGCTTTAAGCCCGTTTCATAATTCCCGGCATTCTGTGCATTGAATAACTTAAAGATCAAGGGGTGCAAGATCATATTCACCTGTTTTGGGCTGCGCAGATCAGCAATAGCAAAGCTTGCCATATCTTTACCCATGGTCTTGCTTCCAATCTGAATCACCCTGGTGTACGGCCTTAAATTATTGATCAGCAACTCCGCGGCCGAAGCTGTAGATCCTGAAGTCAATACCATAACCCGACTCAGCGACAGACGGTAATTCAGCAACTCACTAAACAACTGAGGTTCAAAGGTATTCTCCCGCATCGTTTTCTGGAATGAACTTATTCTTCTTCCTGCCTTGTTATTGCCCTGATAAATAACGAAAGTCTGATCTGCTGTTGCATTGCTCAATATCCCTGCAATTTTCGCGCTCGTCGAAACATCTCCGCCAGGATTGTAGCGAAGATCAATCACAAGGTCTGTAATCCCCTCATTTCCAAGCCTGCTCAAAGATTCTAATATCTGGTAATCATAACTGCCTGAAAACTGGTTGTAAAAAATATATCCAGTCTTTTTACCATGCACATCAAATACCTTAGTCAGGTAAACAGGCAGCTCATTATGTCTTGCGTATTGCACATCTATGCTTTTCCCAGGTACCAGTTCACCTGCAACAAAATTGGCCAAAGACAACTTCACTCCGGAACCCAGCTTTAATATTTTAGTTACCTGATCTATATTTGCCTGTTGAAGTGCTATCCCATTTACCGCAGTAAAAATATCGCCCCGCGCCAGTCCTTTCCTGTCTGCAGGCCCATCGGGAACGACCAGGGTGATTGTCCCCATCAGTTCTCCGGGATGATCTTCACGCTCCAGCAAAGCATATTCAAAGCCATACCAGGCAAATGAGGAGTACTCTTTTCTATCTTCATCCGGGTTGTCCAGAAAAGAAAACCGGTCGGCAGAATAAAGCAGGGATTTAAAGAAAGAACTCGCATTCGCCTGATCAGGAGGATTCACCGGCAACTGGTCTTTCCAGTAATAATATACACGCATGCTGTCCAGAATCCAGCCATTGCTACCTGTAAGGTGATCGGATTGAGCCTCCCTTTTACATCCAAAGACTGTTGAAAAGGCAAGCAGGACAAGGAAAATCTCAGATATTCTGTTTTGAATTAGTTTCACGGTTCAAAAAATAAATACACCACCTCTTATATAATCTTTGAACAAGCCCTATTCCCTACGCTAATGAGAAATAAATATTTCCTATCCTTTTTATAAAAAAATTGTCCATCGGGTAGGGAGATTAGGCTTCCCGGAGATTATCTAATAAAAGGCACCAACAGAAGCTGAAGAAAACAAGCGGGAAAAGTGCTAAATGAGCAGAATAATGGATAAAGAAATATTAAAGCGATTTTTTGAGGGAAAGAGCAGCAGCTGGGAGAAGAAACAAGTGCAGGACTATTTGCAGGGAGATCAGTTAAACCTCCTTGACGAATATATTAAAGAGCAGGACTCCATCCATCCTCCGGCTGTGGATGAACAATACAAACTGATGTTTTTTGACGAATTAACTTCTAACATTAAACAACAGGAAAACCAGGTGAATGAACGAAAAATCACCCGCTTTACCCCCTGGTTTAAAATAGCCGCAGCTGTCATCATCATTTGCACGGCAAGTGGACTTTTATACCTCAAAAGACAAAAGCAGGCCGCTGCTGAAACAGGTACCCTCCTTACAAAGATAACCAATAAGGGAAGAAACCTGAAAATGGTCGAGCTGGCCGACGGAACCAAGATCTGGATGAATCCGGGAACAACGATCACTTACAATAAAAGAAACTTTGCTGGTTCCCTCAGGCAGGTAAGCCTAATTGGAGAGGCCTATTTTAACGTTACACACAACGTTAAAAAACCTTTCCAGGTCAGGGCCGGAAAATTGACCACCACTGTTCTGGGTACCTCATTTAATATAGAAGCTTACGAAAATGAAGCAGAAACCCGCGTCATGCTGGTTACGGGAAGTGTTCGGGTAAATGCAGGCAAATCTCAGGAAATGCTGCGTCCCGGTCAATTACTGGGTTTTTCCCGAAAAGAGGAACAGGTAAATGTCAAGTCCGTAGACATTTCAGACAAGCAGGAGCTATTTACCCACGGCAAACTGGTCTTTGAAAACCTGCCATTGAAAGAAGCCCTGAAAAGAGTAGAGCGGGCATTTGAACTCAAGCTCACCATTCCGGATGAAAGCTTGCTGGACAACAAAAGGATCACCGGAAATTATTACCGGGACAATGCAGAACTGGCTTTAACCAGGATTCTATTTATTCACGGATTACACCACCATAAGAAAGGAGACCACAACTATGTAATTGAGCCATAAACACCACCTCAATATCTACCCAATAAAAAAGAGAGGAATGCCACTGGAACTGACACTCCTCATCACAAAATTGAATAGCAGAATTTCTACGACAACTTTATGCACATAACTACAAAACTAATTATTTTTTTACGGAATAAATTGAGTTTGCTTGTCATTTCTATCCCCATTGCCTTGCTGATCAATCCTGCAAAAGGACAATCCGCTTCAAGCAAACCACTTATCGATCTGCAAATTACCAACCAAAACCTCAATGAGGTGATAGGCATTCTCAAGTCTCAAAGCAGCTATGATTTCTTCTACGACAAAGAAGCTGCAAAAAAGGTTGCTGTCCATCGCCTTGTCTTTAAGAAGATCACCATAGAGGAAGCTTTACGGAGAATGCACAAAGAACTTCCTCTCGAATACGAAGTATTGCGCAACGAAGTATCCATTCGTATAGAATCACCCGAAAAATTTAATCTCCGGAAATCACAGCAAAAACCAGGAAAATTATCAGGCCGCATTATGGACGATAAAGGAGAAACGCTGCCCGGGGCATCCATTAAAATTCTCTCCACTAATACGAGCTTTCAAAGTGCCACTGACGGTACTTATCAGCAAAGCCTGGAGCCTGGGACTTATGCAATTGAGGTTTCTTTTATGGGCTATCAAACCAAGAGAATTACTGATGTAACGATCAAAGCAGGTCAAAATACCCCGCTTGACATTTTACTAAAAGCTGATTCAAAGTCCCTGAATGCCGTAGTGGTAACCGCCAGTTATAAAAAAGCATCTATTGAGGGTTTGTATGCTCGTCAAAAGAACAATGCAGCCTTAAGCGATGGGATCACAGCAGAACAAATCAGCAG
Source organism: Pedobacter sp. (assembly GCF_035566355.1). Classification (GTDB taxonomy): domain Bacteria; phylum Bacteroidota; class Bacteroidia; order Sphingobacteriales; family Sphingobacteriaceae; genus Pedobacter. The sequence goes on along the minus strand of NZ_DATMRL010000229.1, from coordinate 6,909 downwards.
AACACCAGACAACAATACGGCGCAAGTACTCAAACGGGTAAGCGGACTGCAAATTTCACAAAACAAATATGTGGTGATCAGAGGCCTTAGCGACCGTTACAATAACCTGATGCTGAACGGCGCACCACTGCCCAGCAGCGAACCCAACAGAAGAGACTTTGCCTTTGATATGGTTCCAAGTGCACTGGTTGACAATATCGTTGTCAATAAAACCGCTACCCCCGACCTGACCGGGGAATTTACAGGTGGATTGGTACAAATTACGACCAAGGATATTCCAGATGAGAATTTCACACAGGTCACTTTAGGGACCGGATACAATTCCAGGGCGACCGGTAAAGATTTTATCGGATTGGGCAGAAGTAAATACGCTTATCTGGGCTTCGGCGACAGTCATTACGACCGCCCCACTGGTATGACCTTTAAGCAATATATTGAAATGATCCCCCAGATACGGGATCCAAAAAACACAGAACAGCGAAAACAAGCCGCTTCCTTCTTGTCTACACTTCCCAACAACTGGGCTATGCGTAAATACACGGCATTACCAGCACAAAATTATCAGTTCAGCCTGGGCAGGAGTATTCATCTTAAAGAAAATACGCTCGGTATTATTGCCGCACTAACTTACCGGAATGAACAGGAAGCTGATCAGAACGATCGTTATCAGGCAACAGTAAATGACTATACAGGAACGGATTATACTTTTACCACTACTTTAGGTGGATCTCTGGGCTTGGCTTACCGTTTTGGTAAAAACAAGATTACGTTGAAAAACACCTATAACAGGAAGCTTTCAGACTTATTGTACAAATTTGAAGGAACCGATCTCGCGAATAATGGTTTTATGGTTAGTGACTATAGCAATGTAGTAATTATCAATCAACTCTTTCAGTCTGTACTATCTGGCGAACATAGCCTTGGCAAGCGAGGTATAAAGTTTGACTGGCAGGCCAGTATGGCCGATCTGAACCGGGATCAGCCATTTACAAAGATCATGGACAGAAGAAGAGCCCCAACAGGCCCTGAAGATCTTTATGATCCCGTTTTTACGGATTTGCAGGCAAGTTTAGGATCTCTCTATTATTCCAAGCTAAAAGAAAAGCTCTATACCTGGGCGGCTAATTTTCAAGTTCCTTTTAACCTGTTGAACCTGAATCAAAGCTTCAAACTGGGATATCAGGGCAAATACAGGAAAGCAGATTTCGGAGCAGACATTTTTCGCATCAGGTACTTGACACAAGCATCTGGTGGTACCGTAGATTACTCGGGTATGGCTTATTATGACATCTACAACTCTACAAATTTTGCAAACAGTGGTCTTTATTTATATCCTATTTCCGGTGGTGGAAAAGACGTCAGTTCAGAAGGATCGGGTTTAGGATATAATGGCTTTCAGCGCCTGAATGCCTTTTATGGAATGTTTGATTTAAAACTAACTCCGAAGTTACGTCTGATTACTGGCCTGCGGGCAGAAAAGAACGATCAGAACGTAGCCAATATGAACCCCAATACAGGAAAGGAAGAACTCATCAGTTTAAAAAAGACAGACTGGTTACCTTCTGCCAATTTTATCTATGCACTTAATGAGAAAATGAACGTCAGGGCAGCCTGGTATAAAACAGTTGCCCGCCCGGATTTGCGGGAGTTGTCAAGTTTCGAATATTTTGATCCCGTTCTCATGAGGGGCATCTTTGGCAGCAGCTTAAAAAGCACCTCTATAGAAAATGCGGATGTGCGCTATGAGTTCTATCCCTCGCCAGGAGAAATCATTTCCATATCAGGCTTTTACAAAAAATTCAAAAATCCAATTGAACTACAGCTATTAGGAACCTCTGGTCAGCCATCCTATAAATATACCAACCTCGCCTCAGCCAAAGACCTGGGCCTGGAAATTGATTTTAGAAAATCACTGGATTTCATCAGCACAGACGCGGGATTTCTGAAAAATACTTTTGTGTCTGGAAGTTTAACCTTATTGGATGCCAATGTTGAGCTGGAGCCCAGCAAAGATCTGAAAGGCGACAGCTATAAAAGAGACAGGCCTCTATACGGTCAATCGCCATACATTATCAATGCTGGGATAAATTACACGGGTAAACAATTTGGGCTCAACGTTTTATACAACCGTTACGGTAAACGTATCGTCTTTGCTTCTGCAGGTATCTCTTATGACGAGTATGAGAAGCCACGTAATCTGGTGGATCTACAGGTCAATTACAAATTCTTAAAACAACAGCGCGCCGAGGTAAAATTCAATATCAGTGACCTGCTCAATGCAGAAACCATCATTTACAGAAATCAATATCCAAAAGGAAACCCACGTTTCAAAGAAGGAGAACCTTCGGTTCAGGATGTTCCCGGGGCAAGTTATCAACTGGCCGAAGGACAGGCAGATCCAAAAGGAACCTCCTATAACCCAGGTTATGATCTTGTAGCCGGACGTATACGGAACGGAACGACTTACAGCCTGAGTTTCAGTTATCGCTTTTAACTATACCCTATATAAATTAAGAAAGAGGAGGTCAATCAAAGAAAAATCAATCCATGAAAAAAGAGTTGCCACAACGACTCACTCAAATCTAAAATCTAAAGAAAATTATCATGAAAAAAAATTCATTCTTAATTATTGCACTGTCACTAATAGTTTTTATCTCTGCTTGTAAGAAAGATCAGGGAAGCAATACAGGATCAGGAAATTTTGATCGCTCATCATCTGCCACACTGGAAGATACACGTGATATTCCAAATCCTACCCAAACAGTTCCTAATGTGATTTCAACAAATACGACATTGACAAACGACAGGGTATGGATCATTAACGGACCAACCTTTGTAACCAACAATGCTACGCTGACCATCCAGTCTGGAACTTACATTAAAGGAACCAAAAAGCCTACACCTACTTCTAAACCTTCATTCCTTGCCATCACCAAAGGAAGTAAACTGGAAGCCAGCGGTACTGAAGCAAATCCAATCGTGTTTACAAGCAATCAGGCGGCCAGCAGCCGTACCCCTGGAGACTGGGGAGGTATTGTACTTCTTGGAAACGGTAAAACCAACGTAGCTTCTACCCAGGCTGTTGAAGGAATGAAACCGGAATACATGACCGACCTTGGCCTTTCTACTGATGTTATTCAATATGGTGGTTCCATAGAAGCAGACAATTCCGGTACGCTGAAATATGTGCGTATTGAATTTGCCGGCGATGTGATCAGCGATGGTAACGAATTGAATGGACTTACACTTGGTGGTGTTGGATCTGCTACTACTTTAGATCATATTCAGGTCAGTTATGGTGCGGATGATGCCTTCGAATTCTTTGGCGGTTCTGCAAACGCAAAATATCTGGTTTCTTATGGCAACAATGATGACGACTTTGATTTTGATCAGGGATATCAAGGTTCTATCCAATTTGCAGTTTCTGTAAAAGTTCCTTGTTTGACTTATTCAAGCAGCCCTAACGGCATTGAGAGCAATAACATCACCAGCCCGGTAGTTGTAGTTGATGCTTCACGTTTAACCCAGCCGGTTTTGTCTAACTTTACGATCCTTGGCCAGCCATCTGCTCCAACTGCAGCACCATTCACGGCCAGTAACGGTGCATTGTTCAGAGTAAACTCTGCCTATAAAGTAAGTAATTCTATCGTTGCCGGTTTTGCAACAGGTGCTAACATTTCTGGTGCGACAACAAGTGGTAGTTTCTTTGGAAACAGTCTGGTTCATGGGTTCACAGCAGCAACTTCAGGTAGTCCATTTAGCGTAACCACCAGCACTGCGACCTCTACAAATGCCTTCATCAGATTGGTAAACCCATTCAATGTAAACATTTGCACAGTTACAAAACCAATTCCTGATTTCCGTTATGTAACTGCTCCAACACCTTCACCTGCAGCAACAGGAGCTAGTTTTTCAAGCATCAGTGTAACACATCCAGGCGGTGCATTGACTGCATTTGATACAACTCCGGTTTACCTTGGCGCTTTTGGTGCCAACACTGCAGCCCGCTGGGATGACAACTGGGCAACTTATACCCCTCAAACCAATCCATACTTGTAATCCTGTGTCTTTTCTTATTTAACATACGATATAGTTAAAAGTCTCCCTCTGCCGGCATAACCGGCAGAGGGTTGTTTAATCCATAAAACATGAAACAAAACAGTACCCTTTTTATTCTCCTGCTTATCATACCCATTCTGATTTTTTCCTGTAAAAAGAACGGAGAAATCATAGAAGTTCCTTCATTTGGCCAGTTTTCCATCAGTTTAACATCGCCAAGCGGTTCCAGCCCGGTTTTATTACAGGTAGATGGAATTCTTAAAGATACCCTTGAGGGTAAAACTGTAAACATCAAACTGGAAGCCGGTAAGAGACAGATCTCCATTGTCGATTTACAGAAAAAGAAAATATTGGATACTACAGTCGTGATCGAACCGAGGAAACCCATTTCATTAACCTGCTTTTTTAATGGGACAACAGTACTCGTAGACAACCTTGACCCAACCGTGAAGCCACAGACAGATAGTCTTTTAATCAGATTTGTGACCACAGACAAGATCTTACCAGACCTTATGGATATTGAAATCTCTTTATATGATTTTGGTGGTACGCTTATTCCGTTAAAAAACAAGACCCTGAAAGGGATCAGGAAAGATAAGTTCAGCACCTATATCCAATTACCCCATCCAAACGTCATTGACCCCAGTTTTGATTCCAGTATGATCTTCTATGTTATTGAGGGCTACGATGCAACTGCTGGCGGGAATCATAAAAAAGTAATGAGCATTGAGGAATTCAATTGCAGTTACCTCGAATATTCTGTCGACCAACTCTCTATATGGATACCAAATAACATTATCTCCTTCGGAATAGGATCCGCTCCGGCAGACGGAAGCACAACATTAAGAAGCCCGCAGCTTATTTTTCAACGTCAAATTCAATAAATCAGCTTAAATAAAAAAGGTTTGCTCCACAAAGCAAACCTTAAATTCATTTTAATATTGACTGCGTTTAGCAAGAAAATATAGGTCGAATTTAAGGATTAAATTAATATGAATCAAACGTAAATAAATCAGCATACAAAAAAGATCAGAAGGATCTTCACAATACCATAAATAGAACACAGATCTCTCTTTATTGCTCTTGTGGCTTTTGCAAGATGACTATCTACAGTTTTACTGGAAATGCCCAATCTGCTTCCAATGGATTTGTAGCTTAAACCTTCTTCGTTAAATAAACGAAATACTTCTTTTCTTTTTTGGGGCAGATCCTCCACCACCCGGCTTAACTGTACCTGGTATTCTTTATGCTCAAGTTCTCTTTCCATATCGGTTTGATCTGCTCCCCGAAAGAGGTCTTGCTGTAGCAAATCACGTTTAATATTCCTGGAAATTTGCTTCAGGGCATAGTTGCGGGTATAAAAATACAGAAAAGGCATACAATCTCCCCCTTCTTCCTGTTCTTCCAGTTTTTCCCAGAGTTTCAGATAACCTTCCTGCAGCGCATCATGCACCAGGTCCTGATCTTTAAATGAGCGTAAAAATAAAGAGTTGAGTTTGTCAAAAGTTGCCAGGTAAATAGATTTAAACCGTAACTCCTTTTCAATTTGATAGCGTTCTTTCTTCATGGTAAATGAGTGTTCTCAAATTTAAACTCCCAATATTAATTGCATGTTAATTGTCCTATAAGTTTGATGGTTTTTAAAAGATAACCCACTCATTTATTGACAATAAGCACCACTATAATCCTCTCTAATCCGCCTAAATTTTTCCGGTTTTTTTATTCCTTCTGTTTTACGCTTTTATTGGGATATTTGCAGCGGTATGAAACCATCATGTGCAGAAATACACAAACCGATAGAATAGAATTTGGTAGCACATGATAGCTTCATCACCGTTAAAATAAAATTATATTCTGATGAAAATATTGATCGTCAACAATACCCGGATCCCAGCTACTAAATACGGTGGTACAGAGAGAGTAATCTGGTGGCTCGGAAAAGAACTGAACAGACAGGGCCATCAGGTAACCTTCCTGGTTGGCGCAGGTTCTGAATGCCCTTTCGCCAAAGTATTGGTTTTTGATCCTACTGTTGACATCAACCTGCAGGTACCTGATGATATAGACATTGTTCATTTTAATTATCAGATGCCGGATTTTCATAAAAAACCTTACCTGGTTTCCGTACATGGCAACCCTGGCTTTGGAGAATTACTTGATCAAAATTCTGTTTTTGTTTCCGGCAATCACGCCAGCCGATACGGCGCTTCTGCATATGTTCATCATGGTTTAGATCCAGATGATTATCCTAAACCTGATCTTTCGGGGAAACGTTCTTATACCCATTTCCTGGCGAAAGCTGCATGGCGGGTTAAAAATGTAAAAGGTGCTATTGATATTGCTACGGCCAGTGGAAATAAGCTGGTGGTATTAGGTGGCCACCGCCTCAACTTTAAAATGGGTTTTCGTTTTACGCCAAATCTAAATGTCAGCTTTAAAGGAATGGTGGATAATGCAGAGAAATCTGCTGTGATGAAACACTCCAAAGCACTCCTTTTCCCTGTTTTATGGAATGAACCTTTTGGCATTGCCATCATAGAAAGCCTTTATTTTGGCTGCCCGGTTTTTGGTACGCCATATGGTTCTTTACCAGAACTGGTTAGTCCGGAAGTCGGACTGCTCAGCAGCAGCCGATCTGTTCTTACGGAAGGATTGAAAAGCGTAGATCAGTTTAGTAACCAGATTTGCCATGACTATGCGGTTGCCCATTTCAACCTGAAGCAAATGGCAGACAATTATCTTCGCTTATATGAAGATGTACTGAATAGCAAAAAGCTCCATCCCAATCAACCTACACTTCAGGAGGTTACACCTAAGTATTTATCCTGGCTCAAAGATTAGCCTCAGTTA
>NZ_DATMRL010000228.1:0-16664 GCF_035566355.1 Pedobacter sp. | reverse complement strand
GGGGATTTTAAATTCGCCGATCTGGACGACAGCGGTTCAATTGATGGTAAAGACCGTTATTTTGCGGGCAGTGCCTATCCAAACTTTACTTATGGCTTGAGCTTCAATGCAAACTACAAAAACTTTGACCTGAATATTTTTGCACAGGGTGTCTATGGCAATAAATTGTTCAATGCAGTGAAACGCACCACTTACAGTGCCAGCGGACCTTCTTACAACAAGCTGGTTGGAATTCTGGATGCCTGGTCTCCTGAAAATCCAAACGGAAAAGTACCGATCATTTCTACTTCTGATGCCAACGGTAACTTCAATGCTTCTGATTTCTATGTGGAAAGCGGTTCATACCTGCGTTTAAGGAACATCACCCTGGGCTACACCCTGCCAAAGTCGGTGAGCAACAAATTAAGAACTGGATCTGTGCGTATCTACGCGACTTCAAACAACCTGTTTACCATTACCAAATACTCAGGATTTGATCCAGAAATCGGGATGGACAATAACGGATTGGATGTAGGACGTTATCCGCAAGCCAGAAGCTTCCTGCTGGGATTAAGTGTGAATTTATAATTTTTAAAAAGAAGAGAAATGAGACAAAGTATAAAATATATGACAATAGGCGCCCTGGCGCTGATGAGTTCCTGCACAAAACAACTGGACATTACACCTGAAGGTGCACCTTCTGCGGGAAACTTCTGGAAGACTAAAGAAGATGCGGTTAAGGCGGAAGCGGGTATGTATGAAAAATACAATGACGAGGATTATTATGGAAGGGGCATGTTCTGGTTTATCAATGCCAGCGATGATATGGTGACCGGAAGGAACAAACCGGAAGCGGACAATATTAAAAATTTCAACCGGAACTATATTGGAGGCGGTTACACCGAGTCACAGTGGTCGATGCGTTATGCCACCATCAAACGGGCAAATGATATCATCAAAAATGTTCCGGCCATTCAGATGGACGAGCAGTTGAAAAAACAGATCATTGGTGATGCTTATTTCAACGCGGGTCTGGTTTATTTCCAGCTGGCCTCAAATTATGGTAACGAAAAAGCTGGTGTACCTATCATCAGTCCCGAAACGGATCCATCAATCGCTACACCAAGGGCAGCGAATGTAAATGAAAACTACGATTATATTATCCAGCTCTTGTTGAAAGCGGCAGACAATCTGCCTTATTTTACGGATATGCAACCAGCTGATTATGGAAAGGCGCACAAAACAGCCGCCTGGTCTTATTTATCTAAGGTATACCTGTTTAAAAAAGATTATGCCAATGCGGTTAAGTACTCGGACATGGTGATCAATTCCGGGAAACATGATTTGGTAAATACAGGCTTCGCAGATGTGTTTAAAGCGGCCAACAACTGGTCTAAAGAATACATCTGGTCTGTGGTTTGTACACCAAATGGCGGTGGGACTGGCTGGGGCAGTAAATTGCCTGGCGTGATGCTGACCAATAAAGGCTGGACCTTGTACAACGGCTGGGGCTATTACCTGCCAACTAAAGAGCTGTATGATTCTTATGAAACCGGCGATCAGCGCAGAGAGGCCACTATTTTGAAACCTGGTGATCAGTTTATGTATTTTGGTACGATGCGCAGCTTTACCAAAGATGGTGGTGCGACTTCCGACTATCAGTTTAGAAAGTATATGGAGCCTTTCGGTTATGCGAATCCTATTCCTTTGCATGTTAACCCTAATGGAGATAATGGTACAACGGACCTTAACGTTCCATTGATGCGCTTTGCAGAGGTGCTGCTGATCAAGGCAGAAGCAGCCATTCAACTGGGCGGTGCAGGTGCAGGAGATAAAGAACTGAACCGCATCAGGGTACGGGCAGGTTTGACGCCAAAAACGGGAATGACCCTTGCCGACCTGAAAAGAGAACGTCGTAATGAACTGGCCGGAGAATGGGCAGACCGTCACCGCGATTTGGTGAGATGGGGTGATGCACAGGCGGCTTATGCTAAACCTTTACACGATTCGCAGGGAAATGTGATCTGGGCGGCCAGAAATTTCAACCCTCAGGTAAATGATGTTTGGGCTGTTCCGCAGAAAGAAATAGACAACAGCAATGGGGTCATCAAACAAAATGCAGGATGGTAATTAAACACTTTATATGCCCGGCGGTTCTTGCCGCCGGGTTATTTTTCGGCTCCGGCGCTGTTGCTCAAACCTCACTTAGTTATAATCAGGGCCACAGCCATAATGACTATCATCAGAACATTCCTTTGTTGACGGCGTATTATGCCGGCATGGGTTCTATTGAGGCCGATGTATTTTTAAAAAAAGGACAACTGTTTGTCGCGCATGATTCTACAGAGATCAGTGCGGAAGCCACTTTAAAAAATTTTTACCTGGAGCCTCTCTCCCGCTTTTATGTCAAAAACGGGAATCAGCCCTATAAAGATCCGGCTTTAAAACTCCAGCTGGTCATCGACATCAAAGAAGACTATCAGCATGTCATCCCGCAGCTGATCAAAGATCTGAGTGTTTATCAGAACATATTCAACAGCGCCACCAATCCAAAGGCCATCCGGATTGTGCTCAGCGGAGATATTCCTGCGCCTTCAGAGTTTAACCGTTATCCGGAGTATATTTCATTTGATGGCCGGCCAAACAAAGCCTATACCGCAGATCAGTTGAAACGCATCGCGATGATTAGTGATGAATTGAAAAGTTATACCGTTTGGAATGGAAAAGGTACGCCAACGCCACCCGATGAGGCGAAACTCAAAGCGGTAATTCATCAGGCGCATCAAATGCACAAGCCTTTCCGCTTCTGGGCCACTCAGGACAGTCCAAATACCTGGATTGTACTCGAAAAAATGGGGGTAGACTGGATCAATACTGATCATCCTGAAAAATTAAAGGAGTTCTATCTTCATAAGGACAAACTGACCTATACCAATCCTGTGGCTTATCCGGTCTATACGCCGGATTACAAATCAGATGGCTTAAAAAAGCCGGTAAAGAATGTGATTTTACTGATTGGCGATGGGATGGGACTGGCCCAGATCCATGCCGCTTCTATTGCCAATCATGGCGATCTGAACATGACCCGGATCCGCAACAGTGGCTTCTCGCAAACTGCTGCGGCAAACAGCGGCAATACAGATTCAGCTGCCGGCGGCTCGGCTTTCGCTATGGGCGAAAAGACCAACAACCGCTATATAGGCATGGGTACCGACAATAAAAAAAGGACTAACCTGGTCGATACCCTTGCGAACTACGGGATCAAGAGTGGTATCATCAGTGTAGGAGATATTACAGATGCCACACCTGCTGTGTTCTATGCTCACCAGCTGGACCGTTCCATGAGCCAGGAAATTGCACATGATCTGCTGGAGAGTAAAACCGAGATCCTGGTGGGTTCCAACCAAAAGAGTTTTCTTCAGAACAAAGATGCTTCATTGATGAATCAGCTGACCGCTAAAGGTTTTAAGCTGAGTACATCATTGGCAGATTTCACCAGAGAAAGTACGGGTAAGCAATTGGTTTTATTGCCTGATGAGGCAACCAGACCAGTTAAAAATGGCCGGGATGACATGTTGAAGCAGTCATTGGTACAAAGTATCAAAATGCTTTCTGCAGATAAGAAAGGCTTTTTTATTATGGCAGAAGGCGCCCAGATTGACTATGGGGGCCATGCGAATGATCTTCCATATGTGGTTACAGAGTTGCATGATTTTGACAAGACGATTGAGGCGGCCTTACGCTTTGCTGATCAAAATGGAGAGACCCTGGTGGTCATTACTGCAGACCATGAAACCGGCGGATTGACTTTGCTGGATGCTTCTGCAGAAACAGGAACAATTAGCGGAGAGTTCAGTACCAACGACCACACCAATATCAGCGTACCTGTATTTGCATATGGGCCACGCTCAGACGAGTTTAGAGGAACTTACCCGAACAATGAGATCTTCCACAAGATCCTGAAAGTTTTAGAACTGAATAAACGCAAATAAAGAAGATGGCTGTCTGAAAGCTTCATTCCGGACAGCCATCTTTTTATTTCTTTTTTTGATTCAGGGCCTGGACTACTGCTTTTTCAAGCAGGGGCTCCATGACTTTATAACCAGCCAGCGTTGGGTGCACCCCATCTTCGGTCAGGCTGGATTTCAATCCATCCTTCTCATCTTTCATGACGCTATGGTAATCCAGATAAACGATGTGCTGCTGCGCGGCATACTTTTTTAAGCGCTCATTCAATTCTATGATCTTCCCGGCAGGTTCCAGTCCCTTTTTCCAGGGATAATCAAAAACAGGGAGAATGGAAGAAATAACGACATTAATATGGCTTGCTTGGGCAAGTTCCATCATAGTAACCAGATTCCCGAAAATTTCATCCAGGGTAGCCGGACCGGTATTCCCGGCAATGTCATTCGTTCCACCTAAAATAACAACAACGGCCGGCTTGAGATTGATTACATCCTGCCGGAACCTCAATATCATCTGTGGCGTAGTCTGACCGCTGATTCCGCGGTTGATAAAATTCTTATGTTGTTCAAAAAAGCCTGGATCAATATTTCCCCAGCCCTGGGTAATCGAATTGCCCATAAAAACAACTCTTTTTTCTTTAGGATGTTCCTGATCTGCCTTTTGATTGGCTTCCTGATAGAATTTAAGTGCCGGCCAGTCTTGTGCAGAGGCTCTGTTGCCAAAAATCCCCAGCAAGAGAAGGGCAGAAACAATTTTAACGCGTTTCATTGTCTTTTTATTCATGGTTTAAAATGATACGGAGAAAAATAGCCATTCTTCTCCGTATAAAATGTATAAATATTAAAATCCAGGGTTCTGTTTGGCCAGAGGGTTAGAGTTCAGTTCCTGTAAAGGAAGTGGATAGAGGAGGTAATTTGTATTTACTGTTCCTCTTTGCTGTTTAATGAGATCAAGTGCTGAAATTTTGTGAACAGCGGATGCATCGGCTGTTGTCTGGTTACTGTACCGGACCAGATCAAACCATCGGTCTCCCTGAAAAGCAAGTTCCAGCCTCCTTTGGCGGTCTACCTCATCTCTAAAGACATTTTTTGTAGGCAGATCGCTGAGTTGCAGAACTGCAAGACCTGCCCGCTGACGGATGGCATTTAGTTTTCCTAAGGCATCAGATGTTGGCCCGCTTTGCTCGTTGGAAGCTTCGGCGTAGACCAGGTAAATATCATCCAGGGTCAATACCGGATAGTTGTCCTTACTGGCAAAGAAATTGGTGCTTCTCCATTTATAAACAAACCAACCATTGTCGTTACCCGGACCTGCACCGCCATAGACAACACTCGCATAGCTGATACCACCTTCTACCGGACCTATCCGTTTCCATCGGATGTCGTTCAGGGTATCGGCATAACTGATCAGCTCATTGGTCGGGATGTCGTACTTTGGAAAAGAATAAGAAGCCGGAGGTGAGGGCAGCACCAGGTCTGGCAAGGTAAAACCTCCGTCATCAGCACCGGCAAACTGTACTTCAAAAATTGACTCCTGGTTATTCTTAAAAGGAAAAAGAGCTGGAAAAGGTGTGGTTAAACCTGTACCGTAATTGCTGTTGCTGATGACTTTGGCTGCGGCTATAGCAGACATAGACCATTTTCTTTCATACAGGTAAACTCTAGCCTGCAGTGCATTGGCAGAGCCTTTGGTGGCTCTTGTGCGGTCTATGCTGATGCCTCCATAAGTTTGAGGCAATAGGCTTTCGGCTTGCCCCAGATCGCTTTCTATTTGGGCATAGACCTGATCTGCAGTTGATCGGGCCATAGCCGATTGGCTTTCTGCTTCTGTTGGCAACAGGTGTAGTGGAACACCCCCAAAGCATTTGACCAGGTTAAAATAATGCAACGCTCTTAAGAAGTAGGCCTCACCCAGGATCTGGTCCCTGCGCTGAGGGCTTAGCCTGGTGCTGATACCTGGTACATACTTAAGGACTGAATTGGCGCGGTTAATTGCTTTAAAGGCCTGTTGATATAACCTTCCGGGCTGGCTGGTGGTTGCTGTCCACTGGATCTTATCCAGGGCAAATACATCGGCATTATCCGAAGTGGCATTATCGGAGGGCATTTCGCCCATTACGTTTAACACCGAACCATAGTAGCTGTCATCCTGCAAAGCATCATAACAGCCAGTGATTGCCGATTCTGCATCATCTCCGTTCTTAAAGAAATTTGCTTCGGTAATACTGGTGAGCGGTGTTTTGTCCAGCACCTTCTTACAGGAAACGGTTCCTGTGATCAAAAGGGCTGCCAGAAGAATTTTGTTGATATATGTTTTCATCTCGTTCGCTTTATATAATCAATTAGAACTGAACACTTAGGCCCGCGGTATAGGTTCTGGCAGGCGGATATACGCCGTAATCCCTCCCAAAGCCGGTATTGGACAATGGATCTGCATTGACTTCAGGATCATAGCCTTTGTATTTGGTAAAAGTGAGCAGGTTCTGGCCTGTCACATAGATTCTCAATGAGCTCATCCGCATTTTTTTCAGGAAGGCCGACGGGAAGGTATATCCTAAGGTCAGGTTCTTCAGGCGTACATAGGTGCCGCTTTCCAGGTATTGGGTAGAGAAACTGGCATTACCATTCGGATCACCATAAACTTCTCTTGGGATATTGGTATCTTGTCCGGCATGCGTCCAGCTGTTGAGTACAACGACCGACTGGTTAAAAGGATTGATCATGTTTTCCAACAGGGTCCGGTTCTGGTTAAAGATCTTGTTTCCAAAGCTGCCCTGGAAAAAGAAACTCAGGTCAAAGCCTTTATAGGTCAGGGTGTTCGTGATCCCCGCAATAAACTTGGGGTTGGGATTACCAATGATCTTACGGTCTTTGGCATCAATAACGCCATCACCGTTCAGGTCTTCGAAACGAAGGTCTCCAGGGGCGGCATTGGGCTGTACAGGTGCAGCGGCCACCTCTGCCGGAGTTTGGAAAATTCCCTTAACTACATACCCGTAAAAGGCTCCTAAAGGTTGTCCTTTTTCATTTATAGAGTAGTCTCCAATGATCTGGCGGCCTACCTGTTTGCCTGAATCATCCATCAGGGTACCCAGATCCAGAATTTTATTCCGGTTTAAACTGAAATTAAACTGGGTATTCCAGTTCAAACCTTCTGCGGAGCGAAGATTAATGGTATTGATCCCCAGTTCAAATCCTTTATTCTGGACCTGGCCTAGGTTCTGTACGATGACAAGATTTTCAGAACCAGAACTAGGTGACAAAGGCACATTGGTGAGTAGGTCTTTGGTCTTTTTTAAATACACATCAGCGGTCAAAGTTACCCGGTTATTAAATAATTCCATGTCCACACCGGCATCATACTGATAGGTGGTTTCCCATTTCAACTGGTCATTTCCGATCTTTTCAGGTGCAATTCCACCAGCTACACTGCCATCGCCATTGTAATTGCTGTAATTGTATCCTGTTCCAAAGGTGCTGAAGCGGTCATTGACACCGACATTCTGATTTCCATTGGCACCAAAACTGGCACGGACTTTCAATTCCGACAGGAAATCGCTTTTATGAAAAAACGATTCGTTAGACATCCTCCAGGCTACTGAAGCCGCCGGAAAATAACCAAACCTGTGGTTGGCAGCAAAACGACTGGAACCATCGGCCCGCATACTGGCCGAAGCATAATACAGGTCTTTGTAGTTATAATTGGCCCTGAAGAAATAACTCATCAGACCCCATTGTTCTTCATAACTGGACATCGTTTGCTTAATACTGGCTGCAAAAAGATAGGGAACGGCGTTGGAAGGGAATCCGTATCCGGAAGAACTGGAGGTAAACAAACTGGAATTCTGTACAGACTGACCAGCCAAAAGGGTCAGATAGTGGTCTTTATTCAGTGTTGTTTTGTAGGTCAGGGTATTTTCCCAAAGCCAGATGGTCCCTGTATTGGTTCCTGTGGCTGCACTTCCCCGGCTGGCAGAGGGTGCATTCTCAAAGCCTGGGTTTTCTCTGGCGATAAACTGGTTTTCGATCTGTGCCCGGTAGTCTATTCCGGCCGAAGAACGCAGGACCAAATTGGGCAGGATGGTATACTCTCCATAAATATTACCAAAAAGCTGATTAAGAGTAATGGTGTTGTGGGTTGTTTCGTTGTCTCCGAATGGGTTATCTGATCTGGAAAAAGGATTCAATGCGTAGGTGCCATCCGGGTTGTAAATAGGAATGGTGGGGATCTGCTCCAGTGCACCGAGTACGACGCCAGAATTGTTCAGTTCCATTTCTGTCCTTGTACTGCGGTTATTTTTGGTATTGGCCAGGTTCAGGCTCGTTCCTATCTTAAACTGATCACTGACTTGCTGATCGAGGTTAAGCTTTACAGAATACCTTTCAAATCCGGAGTTCCGGATAATACCGTCCTGGTTAAAATACGCGCCTGAAAGGTAATACTTGGTTTTGTCACTTCCACCCTGCACACTCAGCTGGTAATTGGATATGGGTGCAGTATGGTACAGCAGATCCTGCCAGTTGGTATTGGTGGTCACGGTATCGACATTATAGGCGGGATCCATATCTGCGTTGATCAGGGCTTGATTGTAGATACCGGCAAACTGTTTTCCATCGAGCAGTTTGATTTTTTTGGCCAGCTGCTGGACACCGTAATACATGTTAAAGTTGACCTGGGGTTTCCCTGATTTCCCTCTTTTTGTGGTGACCACAACCACGCCGTTAGAAGCCCTGGACCCATAAATTGCTGCTGCGGCACCATCTTTCAGCACATCAATAGACTCAATATCACTGGTATTGATGGTACTCAAGGGGTTGGGCCGCTGGTTACCAATTCCAATCTCTTCATCATATCCGGGCTGTACCGGAACACCATCGATGACATACAAAGGTGAAGTACTTAGGCTCAGGGAATTTTTTCCCCTGATGCTGATGTTGATTGCTGAACCGGGCTGGCCTGTAGGGTTACTCACTTCTACGCCGGGGGCTTGTCCTTGTAAAGCATTTTCGAAACTGCTCACAATCTGCCGGCCCAGCGCTTTACTTCCTACTGTGGCCACGGCTGTACTGAGCTCTCTTTTCTGCTGTGTACCATAACCTATACGGATCTCAACTTCATTTAAATTACTGGCATTCTGGCTTAAAACCACATGAAGGTCATTGTTATTGCTGTTTAAGGTGATTTGCTTTGATAGATAGCCAATAAAGGAAACAATTAAAATATCTCCTGTCTGGGCATCAATGGAAAAAGAGCCGTCTACATTACTCTGAACGCCAAATGGTCGGCCTTTTATAGTAATACTCGCCCCCGGCAAGGGAAGTCCGGTTGTATCTGTTACTTTACCTTTGACCTTGATCGGATTGACAAAGGCTTCCTTCCGGTCAGAAATAATAATGGTTTTGTTTTCTATCGTAAAATCCAGGGGCTGATCTGAAAAACAAGCTTTCAGGGCTTGCTCCAGAGGAACCTCATGCAGCTGAACACTAACGGGCTTTGCTTTATGCATAAGATCGTAACTGTAGAAAAAGACATACCCGGTTTGTTTTTTGATAGACTGGAGTACTTTTTCCAATGCCTCGTTCTTCCCGGAATAGGTCACTTGCTGTGAATATCCGCTTGCAAACACGTGAACGAAGGCAAGGGTGGTTAATATAAAAATCAATTTCATGATTCGCCAGGTTTGTTCGTATCTGTTCCGGGACGTCCTGGTGCTTTTCAAAAGAAGCGGGAATGGTCGCCGGCGAGTACCATAAGTAATAAAATTCATTACATTTGATTTGTTTAGGGTTTGATGAATGAGTTGATTGCAAAATAGATTGGTTCCTGAACACCCTGAATACTATTGCCGGGAGCGGGCCAACGCTTCCGGTTTTTATTTTTCAGGATCAGGGGAAAGGTAAAGATCAGGGCATAACCACCACCTCCTTTCCGGTTACTTTAAAATGTATATTACTTTTTTCTAAAATATTCAGCACTTTGGACAAGGGCAGATTTTTTTGTATTGCGCCCCCAAATTCTTTTAAAGGCTGTTTGCCTTCGTATTTTACTTCAATGTCATACCAGCGGGACAATTGCCGCATCACTTCCTGGATATTGGCATGATTAAATTGAAAATAGCCTTCCTTCCAGGCTACCGCTTCCTCCGTATCTACCCCCCTGCTGATTTTTAGCGGAACAGCCTGTCCGGCCGTCATCTTTGCCTGATCGCCCGGTTTCAGCAGCGATTTCATTTGCTGATACGCGATTTGTATGCTGCCTTCCAGCAAAGTCGTTTTCATACTTTGCTCATCTTCATAGGTGTTCATGTTAAAGTGAGTTCCCAATACCTCTACTATTTGTTCCCTTGCACTTACTTTAAATGGCTTTGAAGCGTCTTTAGCAACTTCGAAATAGGCTTCTCCTGTTAATTCGACCAATCTTGACTGTGCCGTAAAGGCCGCCGGGTATCTGAGGGAAGAAGCCGCATTTAGCCACACCTTACTGCCATCAGGAAGAATGACCTGGTATTGACCTCCCCTCGGCGTTGAAATGGTGTTATACGCCATCTCTGCGCCCGAAGAGGCAGAAGAAAGACTGGTGTTGATCAGCTGTCCGTTTTTTGTCTTAACAATAGCCACTCCATTTTGTCTCGCCAGCTCTCCATCGTTCACTTCATTTAATATGATTTTCGAACCGTTAGCGAGCAATAATACCGCTTTGTTGCTGCCCGGCTGGATGTCCTTTTGCGTTATACCAGATTGGACAACTTCTTTGCTCCTTTCAGAAGTGGGCGGGATAAAGACATACAAAGCAACCGAAATACAAAGGAAAACCACTGCGGCAGCGGCAAGCTTGATCCACCTGCCAAGAAGGTAGCGGGATTGTTTCTCCTTTATTTTTGAAAGCAGAACAGGCCTTAACTCCTCTGCAGTTTGTTCAGCGAGTTGCTTTTCTACATTTCCAGCCTCTACTTCCTGTTCGAAGTATTGATACAACATGTCCTGCAGTTCCTCCTTGTGATCAGGAAGATTAAAATGAGAAAGCAAATAGCGGATTTCTTCAGCAGTGCACTGTTTATCCAGGTATTTGTTCAGCAGTATTTCTAAGTATTCCTTCTTTTCCAAAATACATTGTTTTCCTGCTAATACGCGAAATAAAAATTTATGGTCGGCTCTGTTTTCAAAATAATTACACTGAAGCACCCACAAAAACGCAACAGGTTGAAAACAAGAGGAATAAATTACATGCCTTTCATTAAAACCCCGGCAATGAGTGCATAAACAGCAAAATCAGGATGGTTCAATAAATACTTTTTAATGGAGGAATTGGCTTTAACAATATGGTCATGGATTGTAGATGTAGAAATCTGAAGTTCCGCACTGACTTCCTGGTAACTTTTACCCTCCAGTTTACAAAGCATATATACTTTTTTGCGTTGAGGAGAAAGCTGATCTATGGCTTTTCTGACCATATTGATGTTTTCCTTGCTGATCAATAGCTCATCGGTTTGAACATCGGCATCTACAGCCATGGCCAGCAGGTGTGCGCTCAGTTGTTTATTTTTTGCTTCCTTCCGGAAGTAATCATAGACCAGGTTGACGCCAATAGTGTACAGGTAAGACTTAAAAGACAGGCTGGGATCGATCAGATGCCTGTGTTCCCAAAGCTTAAGAAACAGATCCTGGAGCAATTCTTTGGCGACTTCTGTGTCACCGGTCATCCGCAGTATTTTCAGGAACAGGGGCTTGCTGTATTGATCGTAAATTTCGGTAAATGCAGTTTCTTTTCCCTGCTGTAAGTGGAGTAACAGGGTCTCTTCTTGACGTTCAACAGGCTTTTGGTTAGTTTGCATAGGTGGTCCAAAGGGATACCATTTTTCCTTTTCCATAAACTTACGATTTATTCACGGATCTGCCTATAAGAATTCGTAAGCTTTTTTAAGTTGAAAAAATTACCCTAAGAAGGTTCAGGCATAAAAAAAGAGGAACTTCATATGAAGTTCCTCTTGCGGAGAGTGAGAGACTTGAATGTTTGATATTAGATATTAGCCACATTTAGACAAACATCACCCAAAAGGCATTAAAAGGCGTTTCCACTAAACCCAACACAAATGAACTTAACACCAATATCAGAAAATCTACTACCTAAACTACTACCTATTTCTTAAATCATTATCTTTGGTATGGTTTCAAAATAGCGACAATGAAAGGAACAGTTAAAATCTATTTAAGGTTAGATAAGACCTTAAAGAATGGGAAAGTACCCATTGAATTAGTTTACTCCGTAACTAATCAGCGTAAATACTACAACACCGGAGAAAAAGTATTTAAAGAATACTGGGACAATTCTATTCAAAGAGCATTCTACATTCCTCTCAGAGAGGCAAAAAAGAAACTGCCACAAATTGAACCTGATTTGCTCTTAACAGAATCCGAGATTGATGAAATCAACGATAATTTAGCCGCGATTGTAAAAGAGATTGATAATTATGAGAAAGACCACCTCAGAAAAGATATTGCCTTCTCTTCCCAAATGATCATTGAATTATTAAAGGAATCTAAAAATCCATCTGTAAAGAAGGAAGAACCGAACAATTTTGTATTCGACTTCATAGACCAATATATTAAAGACAATACATCCACCAGGGTTAAAGGATCATTGTCAGTATACAAATCATTAAAAGCCCACCTACAGGCCTACGAGACAGCCAAAAGGACAAGAATCACATTTAGTCTTATAGATTATAAATTCTTTCAGGCTTTTCAGAATTTCCTCATTGAGAGAACTAAAATAAACAGAGCAGGTGAAACAAGTAGCTTATTGAATAACACCACCATTGCCAAAGCACTAAGTACACTCAAAACCTTTCTGGGATATGCCAAGCATCATGGCATAACAATCAGCGACAGCTACAAAAGTTTTAAGATAAAGCGGGAAACACTCGAAGTTATCGCATTAACGGAAAATGAATTTGAGACCCTGTTTAACTTCGATTTAAGCAACAATAAACGATTATCCCAAGTTAGGGACGTATTTTGTTTTTCATGCGCTACAGGGCTTCGTTATAGCGATCTAAGCCAACTAAGTAGAGAACATATCAAAGCCCGTGAAATTGATTTAACAGTTACCAAGACAAAGGAAAAACTATCAATCCCATTATCTTATTACTCATTAGCTATACTAGACAAATATAAAGAGCTGCATAAGCCATTGCCCGTTATTAGTTCTCAAAACATGAATCTTTATGTTAAAGAACTCTGCATGGCAGCCGGAATCAATGATGATGTAGAAATCGTACGTTTCAGAGGCGCCAAACGTGAGGCTGTAGTTTATCCAAAGCACGAATTAATAACGATCCACACGGGCCGCAAAACCTTCGTCACACTATCCTTAGAAAGAGGTATGAGTACTGAAGAAGTGATGTCAATATCGGGCCATTCTGATTATAGAAGTTTTAAACGATATGTAAAAGTTACCGAAGAGCGTAAAAAGGTCGTGATGCTGAAAGCGTGGGGTGAACCAGAACCAGTAAGTAAATTGAAAGTCGTTTCTTAACACCCATTAGATAATGAATCCCATTGTTACAGAAAAATTCACTTTATTCACAGAACTGGCATTAAGTACACCTACATTAAACTCTTTAAAAATTGACAAAAAAATACAACAGTTCTTCAAAGGTACTATACCAGACCTATCAAATGAGGAACTTGATAGAATAGCCTCTTTCTTCCCCAAAAAAAACAGAGAAGATTATTACACACTTGCTGCCGAGGCTAGAAAAGAAATAGAATTAAACCTCATTACCTTGAGTGGCTATCCCCTTGAAGAATATTTAGGGTATTTAGTTAGAAAATTGTCCATTTCCTTATCGAGATTAAACAATAATGCTCTAAATAGAAATATAAAATTAATTAACGGAGATTTTGGCAATAATCTAAAAGCTCCACCTAAAACATCCTTAGAATGGGATAGATTTGCACTTTTGAGCGATTTGATTATGGATAGCCAAATCCATTATAACCATATCACCCAAGTCACTCGCTTTATTATTTCAAGGCAGCAATATTATGGTTTTAAGAACTTATATGACTCTTTTAATGAAGATACTCCCAAAAGTAAACTAAGTACCAAACAGAATGAAGTTCGTTTGACCCATAGAGAGCATATTTTGATACATATTTATAAAGAAAAAGCTGGCTACCCTTGTTCTCCGCTTAACAGAACCACTTTAGCCAATGAATTTGGATCCAAGAGAGTAGATGCATTCTATTCCCTAACCAGTCCAAAAAGCAAGGTGTATAAGCCGCCCAAAGAAAAGGAACTTGTGAGAATCAAAAATCACCTATCAAAATTTCCTAACGCCCAAAAAGCCTTAATTAATGATCTGGACAATCTGGATAAATTAAAGTAAAAGTTGTACCCCCTATTTGTACCGGGTATTTCTAAACTTCGCCATCTTTTGTATATTCTTTTGTGCTTCATTAATATTTAAGCACATGGAGAATTTATTTTTAACTTCACTAACAACACCAGAAGTAAGGGAACTTTTTAGACAAGAATTACAAAATTATTTTGAGAACCAGAATCTGCCTGTTACCTCTAAAAGCGAGCCTCCAATTACAACCAAACAACTCTGCGAATTTTTAGGTGTAACTGAACCCACAATAATACGATGGAGAAAAAAGGGAAAAATTCCCTTCATGCAAATTGGTTCTGCATTACGGTATGATAAAGAAGCAGTAATCAAAGCTATTTCTGAAAAGAAAAAGGGAGGAACTCAAAAATGAGGCTCTCCCCTTTAAACTCTTTATTTGATGACGATAATAAAGATACAAAAATTCCACACTCAACCTTTCCGCTGTATCCATCATTCTACAATTATGTTCGATGGAATTAAGTTCAGCTATAACGATACGTTTATTGCCAATTTACTGATCAATGACGAAAAGCTGAATATTAATAAAATAGTCAATTCTGACGGTGAAATAAAGTCATTTTATGGGAATTTTATGGGGTTGAAGTTGCAAATATTTCCAAGTGGCCACATTATAATCAAGGGTAGTCTACACAAGTATTATAACCAGGGCTTGCATAATTATAACGATTTTGACATAGTAAGCCTAAAATGCGCAATTGATTCCCTGCAAAAAGACTTCTATCTAGACCCTAAATTAGCCCGAATAGAGAACATAGAATTCGGAGTGAACATTTCTCCAACATTTGACGTTGACGAGTTCCTAGACCACCTAATGTGGTTCAGAAACAAGCCTTTCAATATTATGGCAACTAAAGGCTGTGGAAATGGCAGGGAGTATTATTTCAACCAATATGGAATTAAAATTTATAATAAGGCTTTGCAGTACGGGTTACCTCAGAATCTTTTAAGAGTTGAAAAGAAGATCACAACTATGTGCGCCTTGAAGTTTGGGAAAATTTGCCTCTTCGATCTTTTAAAGATCCGACTTTGGGATCACTGTAAATGCTCCTTAATTGAAATGTTTAAAGAAATTATAATAAATGAGCCTTTTGATTTAAAATCTTTAAAAAAGACTGAACTGAAAAATTATTATTCGGTTGTTGATAAAAGCCAATGGCTTGGCATAAATAAAGATAAAAGAAAGACAAGAAAAAAAGGGTTCAATGCATTGATCTCAAAATATGGATCGAGGAAATACCAGTTAAATATTCAAAACTTAATCCATTCTAAATGCAATGAGTTAAAATGCACACCATTTGATGCTATAACTAAATGATTAAAACGTGGCATTTTTTTGAATCTTACGTATAACACTTGTTTTGTAAATCGTAGCTACCAATATTGAGGAAATGTATTTACATTTACGCCAACAAAATTTAATAACGAAACAGAAATACTATTAAATAACATATTTAAACAGAAGCGTTAGCTTTTATTCTTACTCTGAAATCCGCAAAATTACAAAGTACATAAGAATAAAGTTTCAATGCCTCGCTTGTCAAAGCGTGGGCTGGACTTTATTTGTTGTACAGGGCTTTTTGCGGAGCCTCAGAGGCGAATGAAACTTCCAGTTCCACGCTTCTTCATTTTAAAGCCTTAAGGAACTGTAAAGGCTCAAAATTTAATGAAAATTCCTATTTTCTTTAAAAACGTCTTTTTTACGGCTTTCCGTAAGAAAAAACTGATTCTGATAAATAATTTTAAAAACATAGCATTATTTATACTTCTAATTTCATAACACCTATGGCTACAACTTTACCCTTCTTAATAATCGCGCTATATGCATTGTTCGGATACCTCCTCTTAAAATATAAGGGGTATGGTAATACCTGGTTTCTATTGCTGATTATTTCAATGACTCCCCTATTTTGGTTCATAGCAGGCAGCTTAACCTCAAAAAAAGATAATACAGGGTAGGCCAGTGTACTTGCCATTATCTTCGGAATCATTAATCTGGGATACTTTATATATGCTAAATACAATTTATCCTGATTTTTATGGAACTAATGAAAAACCCAAATAAAAAAAAATATATTGCCATAGCGATAATATTAATTTTTGCAATTACAAATCCATCCAGAGGCGCACTTGCTTCCTACCTTAGAGAAAAGCACATCAACACGATTGGTAGAGATTTCAACGGTCTCATTTTTTCCCTTTATGGGCATACATACGATGAATATTTGCCTGGGTTATCAGTACAACATCAAGACCATTATATTGGTATTCTGGGTAATTTTATAAAGATTCCATTTTGGATTTA
>NZ_DATMRL010000227.1:0-2612 GCF_035566355.1 Pedobacter sp. | reverse complement strand
AAGTCCAGTATGATGGGGGCCCAGACTTCCAATGAGCAGTACCAAAAAATATTATCCTACTTAAAAATAGGTAAAGAGGAGGGTGCCGAAATTTTGACCGGCGGAGAAATTAACCACCTGCCCGGAGAACTGGAAACCGGCTATTATATTGAACCAACTATATTTAAAGGCCACAACAAAATGCGGATCTTTCAAGAAGAGATTTTTGGACCAGTGGTTTGCGTAACCACATTTAAAACTGTAGAGGAAGCAATAGAAATCGCAAATGACACCCTGTATGGCCTTGGAGCCGGGGTATGGACAAGAGACGCCCACGAGATTTACCAGGTGCCCCGCGCTATAGAAGCAGGCCGTGTTTGGGTAAACCAATATCATGCTTATCCTGCACATGCACCATTTGGAGGATATAAAAAATCTGGCTTTGGCCGTGAAAACCATAAGATGATGCTCGATCACTACAGACATGTTAAAAATATGCTGATCTCTTATGACAAAAAGAAATTAGGTTTTTTCTAGGTTTATGATTCGAAAGGTGCCTCAAATAATGAGGTGCCTTTTTTACCCAATAATCAAATCCCCATGAGTACCAAAAGAGTTTTAGTGACAACAACGGCCGCGGCCGTCATCCATACGCTTCAGGAAGAATATGGTGATTTGATGTTCCATCAAAGTGGCGGCTGTTGTGAAGGATCTTACCCACATTGTTTTGAAAAAGGCGGTTTTCTCGTAGGCTCTAATGATGTATGCCTGGGAGAAATAGAAGGCTGTAAATTTTATATGGCCGGAGATCAGTTTGCCTATTGGAAACATACACAACTTACCCTCGATGTGATGGAAGGCAGAGCAGCCAGTTTTTCCCTGGAATCTACCCTGGATAAAGGATTTCTGATCCACTCCAGGCTATTTACAGAAGAAGAGCTCAAAGACCTGGAACCTGTGCACACAGCAGATGGAGACTTGATTCTGTAATTCCAACACCTCCAAAACAAATTCCTTATCCAACTGTTTTTGAATTAACTAAACAATTCAAAGCTATGGAAAAGCAAGAAATCAAAGACCTCTTAGAAATCATTGACCAGCAAGTTAGTTCCTCTATTTTAGGCGGAATGCACGAAAAATACGATGAACTTGAGCAACTTGGTTATGTCGAAATTCACAAAGGAGCTGTTCAGCACTCTGCCAATCTTACCCCAGCCGGCCTTGCTTACCTGGAGGAATTAAGACATCATTCCGTTTAACCGTTAAAGTTTCCAGTGAACAGAGCGGTGAGGGATACGCCCCCTCACCACCATACTTATTGCATTACAATTAGTCGTTCTTTTGGGTCAACGAAAACGGCAGATCTTCCTTATTCAGGCCACGCGTTTTCTCCGGCTGACTGCTCATTTCCAGCTTCAACACACCACCCTGCAGCAGATCCCCATGCTTAATAAAATTTCGGGTATAACTCTTGCCATTTAAAGCAGCAGATTTAATGTAGACGTTTTCTTTACTGTTGGCAGCAGCATCGATAACAAACGTTTTTCCATTCTCCAGCTTAATGGTGATCTTTTTAAACATCGGACTACCCAGTACATATTCATCTGTACCTGGAGTTACGCTGTAAAAACCCAGAGCGCTGAGCACATACCAGGAAGAAGTCTGTCCCTGATCCTCATCACCAGGATAACCATTTTCCGTTGAATTATAGAGTTTATACATAATATCCCTGGCATGATACTGTGCTTTCCAGGGCTCACCCGCATAATTATACAGGTAAGGCATATGCTGTATAGGCTGGTTACCATGCGCATACTGCCCCATATTAGCCATCACCATTTCAGTCATCTCATGGATCATACCACCATAACTGCCTACATTTACCCGGTTGGGTTCAGAGAACACAGAATCCAGTTTGGCTACAAAATTCTGTTTCCCTCCCATTAAATTGACCAATCCTTGTATATCATGAAAAACCGACCATTGCCAGTGCCAGGCATTCCCTTCTGTATAAGGGCCTCCCCATTCTACAGGATCAAAATCTGATTTCCATTTTCCAGTATTGTCCCTGCCCCTCATAAACCTTGTTGAAGCATCGTACACATTTTTGTAGTTATACATCTGGCGGGAAAATACATCAGCATAAAAGTCTTTACCCGTCATCCTGGCCAGCGTATATCCGCAAAAATCATCGTATGCATACTCGAGTGTTTTTGCCGTTGCTTCTCTATATTGCGGATAAGGCACATAGCCCAATTGATAATACTCTTTCCAGCCATCTCTTCCATTAGCCGGACCCCAGGGTCCTTTATGGGTCGCCTCATGCAAATATGCCTTTAAAGCCAGTTCCGGATCGAAAGTATGAATTCCTTTAGCCCAGGCATCGGCCAGCAAAGAGATGGCGTGATTGCCAATCATACTTCCAGCTTCGCTGGGAAATGACCAGGAAGGCAACCACCCACATTGTTCGTAAGCCTCCAGTAATGCCTTCATGTATCGCCCCTGCATTGTTGGATGAATTAACGTGTTCAAAGGGAATTGGGCGCGGAACGTATCCCAGAATCCTGTATCGGTAAACATATAACCAGGGTGTACCTTTCCATCATAAGGGCTGAAATAATAAGGCTGACCAT
>NZ_DATMRL010000226.1:0-2885 GCF_035566355.1 Pedobacter sp. | reverse complement strand
CCATAAACAAATATGTTCTAGCCAATAGAGCCGTGGCCGCCCATTTATTCGGCCTTACCCGTTCTTCCGATCCTGAGGCATATTCTGTTATACCATCTCCTTTCAGATAGCCATTGCCTAAAAAGCTTTGTGATGCTTTCAAATCTGTAACAATTTGATTGTAAACATCTGCCTTTGCCGATCTTTTGATCACCGCATTGATCGTATAATCTGTACTTAACACTAAGGGTACATCACCGTATAAATTCACCAGGTAGAAATAATAGAAAGCCCGCATAAAGTATGCCTCTCCCATTAAATGTTGCTTTCCTGCAGGAGTGAGCCTGGTAGAAGACTCGAGTCCTTCTAAAGCTGCATTCACCACATATAGTCTTTGATAAGTGGTGCCCCAAAAACCGCTATATATATTTTCTGAATTAAGGGAATTCTGATAATAAACAGCCAAAGTCGAGTTTCCTGCTCCAGAATAATAATCAAGTTCATCCGCAGACAAGCTACCAATACCAGACAATGCACTAAGTTCTGTTGGACCTACCGGACTGCCATTACTTAAATTTACATACAAGGAAGTGATCGCACCAATAGCGGTTGCATCATTGTTGTAAATATTCTTTGAACTGACACTTGTTACTGGGCCATCTATTTCCACCAGTTTCTTACAACTACTAAGTACAAAACCGAGAAGCATTAAAGTCAAGATAAATATTCTTTTACAAGTCATTTCGTTATTTTTTAAATTAAAAAACATTTATAGACCTACTTTTAGACCTATGGTAACTACTCTTAGAGGAGGGAGCGTTGTCGAACTTTTTGTTTCTGGATCTAGTCCTTTATAATTTGTGAAAGTCCATAGATTTTGTCCCTGTACAAATAAGCTACAATTTTGTAAATGTGCATGCTTACACCAGTTTTCAGGTAATTGCCAGGAAAGCGAAACATTTTTTAAACGTATATAAGAAGCATCCGCCCAAGCAGCGTCACTTTCGTACACATTAGCAAGTGCCTGTGATACATCACCAGAATATTTCGTCGAAAATCTTTGTATTGAGGAAATGTCCCCTGGTCTTTGCCATCGACCCATTAAGGAAGCCAATTGATTTCCTTGGCCTTGCCCTGTACCTGGCGTACTAAACCCAAATCCCTGATTTTGGGCAATCTGTTTTACAAAATAGAATAAAAAATCTAATTGAAAACCACTGTAGGAAAATGAGTTCTGCAAACCTCCATAAAATTTAGGAGCCATATCAATTAGCACTGTTCTATCCAAAACAGGGTCTGGCGTCAATGTTGGATTCCCATTATGATCTTCAAACTGATATAATCCAGTTGCAGGATCTACACCTAAAAAATGATACACTAAACTAGCACTAAGTGGTTGTCCAACTTTAGGTTTCTCAGGAAAGCGATTATCGTTGGTAGCAGTTAACAAAGTCTTAGGCACGGATAAATTGATATTACTTGACCACTTAAAATCTTTATTCTGAAGATTTGTACTTGTTATAGTAAAATCCCATCCTGAATTTCTGACCTTATCCGTCACATTTCTATCTATCTGCCCAAAACCGGTCGTCATTGGAAGAGTATAAGCTCTTAACTGATTGGAAGAACGATTGATGTAATAATTTGCATTAACCAATAATCTATCTTTTAGAAATCCCAGATCCAATCCAAATTGTAATTTTCGTGTTTCCTCCCATTCCAGATATGGATTGGCTAAGCGGTTCGATTTATAAGAAACAATTCCCTGATAAGGTATTTCCTGCTGAAGAGGATCATATAAACTCAAAAACCGATAATCCCCTATTTGATCATTACCCGTTGTTCCATAACTTGCTCTTAACTTTCCAAAGCTTAAAACACTAAAATGATCTTTAATTAGCGATTCATTAGAAAAGATCCAGGCACCTCCAAGGGCAGCAAAATTGTGAAATTGACTTTGAGGGCCAAATCTTGAACTCCCATCTCTTCGACCTGTCAAATTCAATATATATTTATCCTCCCAATTGTAATTGATTCGACCAAATATGGCATTGTATTTATATACAGAGCTAATTGAAGAGAAAGCCGTTACATTAGTGGCAGAGAGTATATCCTCCATCACAAGGTCATTACTAAAGCCAGATGCCAAAATTCCAGATCCCAAACTTGTATTTTTATAAATTGTGGTTCCCAAAAGCACGTCTAACTTACCTTTACCTATATTATAATTATAAGTTAATTGGGGTTCGATAGACCAGGAATTAATATCATTAGTTGTGAAAAATGTATATCTCTGAAAATACTGTGCGAGTTCAGGATAATAAGCCTGAAGGAGATGTTTATCTATTATATATTTATTTAGTTTGTTGTACCCAAACAAACTTTTGATTTCCAAGCCGGGTATAATTTGATAGCTCAAAGTTAAGTTACTCATCAGGTTCGTTGTTTTATCTATGAACTTGTTGAACATGTACCCTATTGGATTATTACCAAAAGTAGTGTTTCCAGAGGCGTCCGGCGCCCAATTGATACTGCCATCAGATTTATATAATGAAGGGGCAACAGGTGATAATATCATCGCGTTTGAAGTTAAATCTTGATTTGGCAATTGATTATTATCAAATAAGTATCCTCCTGAAAACTGAATTTTAAATTTCTGATTCGTTGAGGTATTATTGATATTAAAGCGTACAGATGTTTTATTATCCGCATAATTACCTGGAAAAACGGTGGTTTCCCGATGATGCCCTGTGCCCACTAAAAAGTTAGTCCGGTCATTCCCTCCGGATACAGAGGCGTTCAAATCTTGAAAAGTTGCAGTCCCTCCAATCAATTCTTTTTGCCAGTCGGAATAGCGGGAATTATCCCAGTTTCCATTTAAATCGCTGTCCACATAGGGATCTAGG
>NZ_DATMRL010000225.1:0-17418 GCF_035566355.1 Pedobacter sp. | reverse complement strand
GTTTCGCAGCTTCCAGCAGTGCCAACGGAACTATCCCTTATCAAACGGTATTCAATTTTACCCAGTCTACACTTGGCGGCTTTACCAACGGTCTGAATGTACCTACGATATTGCCCGCACTATTACTTCCTCCCCAAAAATCGAGGTCATTTGAGATAGGTACCGATCTCGGCTTTTTGGGCAACAGAATCAATCTGAACTTTTCTTACTATAATATCTATTCTTACGATCAGATCTTGCCTGTCAATATAGCCACTTCTTCTGGCGCCGATCGCGTGGTGATCAATACCGGTGCACTGAGAAATAAGGGGTTTGAATTTGTGATCAATGCAAAAGCTATCCAAAGCACCAATTTCAGCTGGGATATTACCGTTAACGGCGCACACAATCAAAACAAAGTTGTTTCTATTGCAGAGGGTGTAGACCAGATCCCGCTTGGCTCCTGGTTTGGAAGCAATGGTGTTAGTATGAACGTTAAACTTGGCGACGACTATGGAACCATTTACGGTAATGATTATACTTATGATAAGAATGGACAAAAGATTGTAAACAACATCACTGACGGAAACGGGAATGTAATCGGTTCTCAGTATGTCCCAACCGCCTCCATGGTTAAAATTGGAAATTCAACACCTAAACTTACCGGAGGAATATCCAATACTTTCCGATACAAGAACTTTAGCTTATATGTGGCTACAGACTTTAAAATAGGCGGCCAGATCTGGTCGGCAGATTATTCTTCTATGATGGGACAGGGGATGGCGCCGGAAACTTTGGTTGAAAGAAATGGCGGGGGACTTCCCTTTACCTTTCCCGATGGCACCAAGGCAAATGTTGGGGTTATTTTACCTGGTGTAACCGCCGATGGAAACCCCAACACCGCAGTGGTGAACTCCTGGTGGAAATATGCAGGCAATTACCAATCCTGGAGCAATGTTCCCCTGGTGAGGAGCAACGCCATATTTACCAACAGCTGGGGTAAACTAAGAGAAGTAAACTTTACCTATAAAATACCTGACAAAGTGATTCAGAAAACGAAAGTGGTACAGAATCTTTCCATTTCCTTAATTGGAAGAGATCTGTTTTATTTGTTCACCACCTTACCAGACCATCTGAACCCGGAAGGGATTAATGGAACAAGTAACGTACAAGGAGTACAATGGGGACAGTTACCAGGCGTACGCTCATTTGGACTATCTCTCAAAGCAGGTTTTTAAGCATACTCATTAAATAACTTATTTTATGAAACATACAAAAAATAGTACCACCTGGAGGATCCTGGCTATCCTCATGGTCTTTGGAACTTTTGTATCCTGTACTAAAAATTTCGAAAAAATAAATACCCCCTGGACTGGCTCTCCAACAGCCAGTCCCCAGCAGTTGTACACTGGCTTTTTAAATAATTTATTTACCACTTACGGAGATCAGGCCACAATGAACGGCTGGTGGTACCCCATTTCGCAGCAAGGTATAGTCTATACCAGAGGAGATTACTCCTATAATGGCGGTCCGGAAAGCGAATGGAGTAATTTTTACCACAACCTTTCCAATTACAACAAGATGATGGATATCATTTCAGCGAGACCGGATTCTGCAACCTTCACCAATTTGAAAGCGATGATGAAGGTGCTTCGAGCTTATCAGGCCATCAAATTATCTAACTTTTATGGAGATATGCCTTATTTCAAGGCTGGGTTGGCTTACAGTGGTAATTCTATTGACTATAAAGTGGCTTACGATAAACAACAAGCTATTTATGTAGCTTGCCTAAACGACCTAGCTTGGGCAATTAACCATTTCTCCGCTTCAGACGGATCACAGGTCTCACTCGGGTCAGCAGATTTACTTTTGCAAAACAATATACCTCAATGGATAAAATTTGCGAATTCTTTTCGCCTACGTGTCGCTTTAACAATGTATGATAAAGATCAGGCCGATGCTACTCCACATATTGCAGATGCTTTAAACAAACCCCTGCTCACAGATTATTCAACAGACAATGTTGGTTTCTACCCATCCAATATTCCAAACCTGGATCTGGGCGGCAGAGAATTTTCGTTTGGACAAGAAGCCCGTTTACGTATGGGGACAACCATGTGGAAACTCATGTCGAGCAATAACAATCTCGACGGAAGTGGAATTTTTGACCTGAGGTGCAAAATCTTTTTTGAGCCCAACAATGCCGGTCAGTGGAATCCCTTTCCACAAAACCCAACCTCCAGTTCAATTACCGATGGAGGAGATCCATACAACAAAGGCATAAGAGATAAAGACTGGGCAAATAAAAATGGCAATGGTACGCCCCCAACAGTAAACAACTATGCCAATTTCAATTACTACTGGGGAAGGGATAAAAACATTCCTGAATTATTTATGACTGCTGCCGAAGTCCATTTCTTAAAAGCAGAAGTTTATATTCGTGGTATTGCAGGAGTTGGGATGAACCCTTCCACAGCCCAAACAGAATATAATGCAGGGATTGCAGCTTCCCTAAATTTCTGGACACAACAGGCCATGAATTCATTGGTATGGGTGGTCAACAAACCAACTAGCCTGCCAAGTTCAACAGATATTACAACTTATCAGCAAAATTCGGCAGTACGTTTCGATTCTTCTAATCCAAGCAACGCTTTGACACAGATTTATGCCCAAGAATGGATAGACTTGTTTCGCCAACCTTGGGAAGCCTGGACTTTAATGAGAAGAACGGGAGGAAAGACACCTATGGAAACCAGCAATTCCAGTTATTATACCCAAACTTATGGAAGCTATCAGCGTGTTCAGTACCCCTCGTCAGAACAGGCTTACAATCTTGACAATTGGAAAGCTGCAACCGGCGGAGGTGATCTCATGAGTACGAAACTTTGGATAACGAAATAGATCCTTTTAAAGAAAAAAATAAAGGCCTCAGAATTAGATTCTGAGGCCTTTATTTTACAGCTCGAAATTAAACTGAAATCTATTAAATGCTAAGATTTCCTTTATATTCTTCCTGCAGCTCAAAGAGACATTTGGCACATAAACAGCCATCATACAGTTCACTTATATACTGTACCTCATTTAAATCCAGTTGAACAACACTGCATTGACACTTTGTGTAAGCATTCGCCTTACACTCAATAGGTGTGCCGCAGCGTTCACAGGGTATGATCTCGTGTTTAGTCATTTTTACAAAGATACATGATGTGGCACAAATGCCTGTTCTGCAAAAAGAAAATGACAAATTTAAGATTGTGCCTTAAACATAAAAAAGGAGTAAGAAATACATCTTACTCCTGATTGTATAATTGAAAATTTATATAAACTATCCTGAACAGCTAATGCAGCCTTCTTCCATAGTACATACCGGCCCTTCAATAATCTCCTCAGCACTTGTTTCAATATGTGCAGGAATAACAGGCTCCATGTTTTTACCAGCTTGATTTTCTACTGTAAATTTAACAGCTTGAGAAGCAGCCTGTGTACGCAGGTAATACATACCTGTCTTTAAACCTTTTTTCCATGCATAGAAGTGCATTGAAGTTAACTTAGATGTATTTGGTGCATTGATAAACAGATTCAGTGACTGAGACTGGCAAATATAAGCACCACGGTCTGCAGCCATATCAATGATACTGCGCATCTTGATTTCCCAAACTGTTTTATACAGTTCTTTGATATAATCAGGAATCTCTGCAATATCCTGGATAGAACCATTGGCTAAAATGATCCTGTCTTTCATTGCAGGAGTCCATAGTCCTAAAGCAACTAAATCCTTTAATAAATGCTTATTTACAACAATAAACTCTCCGCTCAATACCCTTCTGGTATAGATGTTAGAAGTATAAGGCTCAAAGCATTCGTTGTTACCCAAGATCTGAGAAGTAGAAGCGGTTGGCATTGGAGCCACCAAAAGAGAATTATAAACCCCATTTTTCACCACTTTTTCACGTAAAGTTTCCCAATCCCACCGGTTACTGTCTGGTTGTACATTCCAAAGATCAAACTGGAATTTACCTTTAGACAATGGAGAACCTTCAAAAGTTTGATAAGGACCATGTTTAACAGCCAGATCATGAGAAGCATTCATGGCCGCAAAATAGATCGTTTCAAAGATCTCTTTGTTCAGGATTTTTGCACCCTCACTCTCAAATGGTAAACGCATCAGAATAAAAGCATCAGCCAATCCCTGAACACCCAGGCCAATAGGTCTGTGGCGCATATTAGAATTTTTCGCTTCTTCT
The DNA here is from genome assembly GCF_035566355.1 of Pedobacter sp. Lineage (GTDB taxonomy): Bacteria > Bacteroidota > Bacteroidia > Sphingobacteriales > Sphingobacteriaceae > Pedobacter. The sequence continues at coordinate 13,195 of NZ_DATMRL010000225.1, read as the reverse complement.
ACCGGGTAGTAGTTATGATCGATGATCTTATTCAGGTTTAAGGTAGCCTGATAAGTTACATCGTATAATTTTTGATGATCAAACTCGCCATTGATGACATATCTTGGTAAAGCCAAAGAAGCCAGGTTACATACAGCAACCTCATCTTTAGAAGTATATTCTATAATCTCAGTACACAAGTTGGAACTTTTTATGGTACCTAAATTCTGCTGATTAGATTTGCTGTTTGCAGCATCTTTATATAGTAAATAAGGTGTACCTGTTTCAATTTGTGAATCCAGGATAGCAAACCAAAGCTCCTGTGCTTTAATCGTTTTACGTGCCCGGCCTTCTTTTTCATAGCGCTCATATAAAGCATCAAACTCTTCGCCAAAGCAATCGGCCAGGCCTGGTGCTTCATGTGGACAGAATAAACTCCAATCGCCGTTTTCCTCTACACGTTTCATAAACAAATCACAAACCCATAAGGCATAGAATAAATCACGCGCACGCAATTCTTCTTTACCATGGTTTTTACGCAAATCAAGGAAACTGAAAACATCTGCATGCCAAGGCTCCAGGTAAATGGCAAAAGCACCTTTACGTTTACCTCCACCCTGATCTACATAACGGGCAGTATCATTAAACACCTTCAACATTGGCACAATACCATTACTGGTTCCATTGGTTCCTCCAATATAAGAGCCTGTAGCGCGGATATTATGAATGCTTAAACCAATACCGCCAGCACTTTGAGAAATCTTGGCAGTCTGTTTTAATGTATCATAGATTCCTTCAATACTATCATCCTGCATGGTTAACAAAAAGCAGGAAGACATTTGAGGTTTAGGCGTAGCCGCATTAAATAAGGTTGGTGTAGCATGTGTAAACCAACGCTCACTCATCAAGTTATAAGTAGCGATCGCACTCTCTATATCTTCTTTGTGAATCCCTACAGAAACACGCATAAACAAATGCTGTGGGCGCTCTACAATTTGTCCCTCAATTTTTAGAAGGTATGATTTCTCCAGTGTTTTAAATCCAAAATAATCAAATCCAAAGTCGCGGTCATAGATGATCGTGCTATCCAGGATATCAGCATTTTCTTTGATCACCTCCCAAACGTCATCAGCGATCAGTGAAGCAGATTTACCTGTCTTTTCGTCTACATAGTTATACAGCATCTCCATCGTTTTGGAGAAGGACTTAGTCGTATTTTTATGTAGGTTAGAAACCGCTATCCTGGAAGCCAGCAAAGCATAGTCAGGATGCTTTGTGGTCAAAGAGGCAGCAGTTTCAGCAGCCAGATTGTCTAGTTCAGACGTTGTTACTCCGTCATATAAACCTTCAATTACTTTCTTGGCTACGTCTATCGGATCAACCAGCTCCGCGTTAAAACCATAGCATAACTTCTCAATCCGAGCAGTTATTTTATCAAATCTTACCGCTTCCTGGCGGCCATCTCTTTTTTGTACAAACATATTTTTCCGGGTATTTGATTGGTGCGTATCAAATTGTTGAAAGCAATCTTACAGCGGCACCGGTTTTCTTTATTCGTTAATTATTTATGGTGTTGGCTATTGTGTTAAAAGTCATCATCAAGAGAGAAAGCCGAAGCTTTATCTTCTGTAGAGGTCAGAACACCGCTTTTTTGATAATCACCAACACGTTTCTCAAAGAAATTTGTTTTGCCCTGCAGGGAAATCATCTCCATAAAATCAAACGGATTGGTTGTATTATATATTTTACTATAACCCAATTCTTGTAACCAGCGGTCTGCAACAAACTCAATATACTGCGACATCAGTTTTGCATTCATACCAATCAATGCAACAGGTAAGGCATCAGTAATGAACTCTTTTTCAATCTCAACAGCATCTTTGATAATACCATGTACCACCTCTTCACTCAACTTGTTTTTCAACATTTTGTACAGCAGGCAGGCAAACTCACAGTGCATACCTTCATCCCTGGAGATCAACTCATTACTAAATGTCAATCCTGGCATCAGACCTCTTTTCTTTAACCAGAAAATAGAACAGAAGCTTCCGCTAAAGAATATCCCTTCAACTGCCGCAAAAGCTACCAGTCTTTCAGCAAAGTTACCACCCTCAATCCAGCGCAAGGCCCACTCTGCTTTCTTCTTCACACAAGGCACAGTTTCAACCGCGTGGAACAGCCTGTCTTTCTCTTCAGGGTCTTTAATATAAGTATCAATCAGCAAGGCATAAGTTTCTGAGTGTATATTTTCCATCATGATCTGGAAACCATAGAAACAGCGTGCCTCTGGCAACTGCACCTCACTCATAAAATTAACAGCCAGGTTTTCATTTACGATACCATCGCTCGCTGCAAAAAAAGCAAGTATATGAGAAATGAAGTGGCGCTCACCATCATTTAAATTATCCCAGTGTTTCTGATCATCTGAAAGATCAATTTCTTCAGCAGTCCAGAAACTGGCCTCACTCTTCTTATACATTTCCCAGATAGCCGGATATTTAATAGGCAAAAGGACAAAACGATCCTTATTTTCTTTCAATAGTACTTCTTCTTCCTGCATAAGCATTTCTTTTTAATGAGTGATTAATATATAGTAGATGTCAAGAATAAATTACAGCCGACAAGGAATCATTACTCAGTTGGAAAGATTAAAAAAATCAGAATTCATCTGCAACCTTAAGCAACTAAATATTAAACCTTTAAGTAAAAATCGACGTGTGATTTATTAAAGAACTTTATGTAAACAAATATAAAGTTCAAGCCTTTTTGTTGGCTACAATAGTTGTTAACAACTGTGCATTTTTATCAACAACAAACAAAGAAATTGACACATTAATTACCCGGAAAACTTGCTGGTTATTCCTTTTTAAACTTCTGGTTTTAAAGAATAGGCTGTTAATAAAATTAAAATTCTGAGTTCAAACAGGTTGCAGAATTCAAAGGCATTTGAAATAAGATTGACGTAAAAAAATCAGCGAAAAATTCGACAAGCCTTAAATGAAATTTTTGAGACAAGAAGATTAAACGCCTTTAGTATCGTAACTGATTTCAACTTTGGACTGTCCTTTTCTGAAAAAGCCTAAAGCCTTAGCCGCGGCCTCCGAAATATCTATAATATACCTTTTTGTAAAAGGACCACGATCGGTGATTTCCACATCCACAGATTTTCCGTTAGAAAGATTAGTTACTGTCACAATCGTACCGAAAGGCAAAGTCCTGTGGGCAGCGGTCAATTTATGACGTCTGTATCTTTTTCCACTTGTCGTCCTTCTACCCTCAAACCGCCTGGCATAATAAGTAGCCATCCCGGTTTTCGTATGTTCTTTAGACTCCTCCTGTCCTGTTTTATCTTCTTGTGCATGAACTTGTAAAAACAGGAACATACCCAGTAAAATCAAACAATACCTCATATACTTTTTTATTGGTGAAACCGCAAAGATAAGAAAACTAAACGTTTATAAAATAAAAAAGCCAGAACAGTGGCTGTTCCGGCTTTCAAAATTTCAAAATTCAGGCTTCTATTGCTGATCAGGCACGAAATTCATAGAGATGGAGTTTACACAATGACGCGTATTTTTCGTGGTAAAACCCTCTCCTAAAAATACGTGTCCAAGGTGTGCCTTGCAATTGGCACAAACAATTTCAGTCCTTGATCCATCTGCATCCGGGATTCTTAATACCGCACCTTTAATCTCATCATCAAAGCTCGGCCATCCGCAATGAGAGTCAAATTTAGACTCGGACCGGTACAAAGGCGCATTACATCTCTTGCACACATATACACCTTTTGATTTATTGTTTAGCAATTTACCGGTACCAGGATATTCAGTACCCTTATGTACAATAATCTCTTCTTCTTCGGGGGTTAATTTATTCCATTCCATATTCTTGGTCGATTTAACAGCAATATCTTTATTTTCCTTCTGAGCACAAGCCGCAAGGCAGGTTATCCCTAACACTCCCGCAAGAAGGAATGTTTTATAACATAGTATCTTCATCTGTGCAATTTGTTTACTCAATATACGAAATACCGGATCGCATGGTTTAAAGACAAAGTAATAATTATGTCATTCCTCTTTGAAAAACGATCTCATAAAAAAACCCTGAAATGATCATTCCAGGGTTTTTATTATTGAATTAGTTTGTGCCCGAAGAGAGACTCGAACTCTCAAGGATTGTACTCCAACGGCTTCTGAGACCGCAACGTTTACCAATTTCGCCATCCGGGCAGTAAAACAAGCACAAATTTTGCTCAACGGGTACAAAAGTAAGATTAATTCCTGAAATAAAAAAGCTCCGATGAAATATCACCAGAGCTTTTTAACATTATACAAGAAGATCTTTTATTTTTTTAATAATTCCGCCATAGCAGCACCAATCTCAGCAGGGCTTTCCACTACGCGAATACCACATTCAGCCATGATTTTCATTTTCGCAGCAGCAGTATCGTCAGCACCACCAACAATCGCACCTGCATGTCCCATTCTACGTCCGGCCGGAGCAGTCTGACCTGCAATAAAACCAACTACTGGTTTTGTTCCGTTTTCTTTGATCCAACGCGCAGCTTCAGCCTCCATACCACCACCAATTTCACCAATCATAATGATACCTTCAGTTTCTGGGTCATTCATCAGCAATTCAACCGCTTCTTTAGTTGTTGTACCAATAATTGGATCTCCACCAATACCAATAGCTGTTGTGATACCCATACCTGCTTTAACAACCTGATCAACGGCTTCATAGGTCAAAGTACCAGATTTTGATACCACACCTACTTTACCTTCTTTAAAGATAAAACCTGGCATAATACCAATTTTAGCTTCACCAGCGGTAATGATACCTGGACAGTTCGGGCCAATTAAACGGCAATCCCTGTCAGAAATATATTCTTTAACCTGAATCATATCCTTTGTAGGGATACCTTCAGTAATACAAACAATCACTTTAATCCCTGCTTCAGCAGCTTCCATAATGGCATCTGCAGCAAAAGCAGGAGGAACAAATATGATAGATACATTGGCGCCGGCCTGATCAACCGCATCCTTAACTGTATTAAATACCGGTCTGTCTAAATGAGTTTGTCCTCCTTTGCCAGGAGTAACTCCTCCAACAACGTTAGTCCCGTATTCTATCATTTGAGAAGCATGATAAGTGCCTTCATTTCCTGTAAAACCCTGAACAATAACTTTTGAATCTTTATTTACTAAAACACTCATGTATCTATATTTTTTTGTTGCAAAGCTAAGGTAATTGAAATGGATTGTCAAATTGATTACCATTTTTATTACAATCTAAACATATACAGTTTCAATAGAGACTTTAACAAAGTTTCCGTCTGGCTGTAGTATTATAAAAATAATTATCTAATACATACATGAAAATCTGGAACCTGTTCAAAAAGCTAGAAATCAATTTGAATTCATCACCTCAAATGAACCTTTCCGCAAAGCTTACGCAGATGAGCTCAGAACTTTATTGGAGAATCCTGAGAATGCCACAGATACCATTAATCTTATTCAACTCAAAACAATCTAAGTCAGCTACAAAACAGGTGATTGGAACATCTGCTTTTAATTTGTGATCCCAACCGAATTAAACTGCAAGTCATACAGTTTTTTATAATAACCATCAATTTTGAGTAACTCCTGATGTGTTCCTTTTTCCTTAATTTCTCCTTTATCCAGCACAATGATCTGGTCAGCCTTCTGAATAGTCGATAAACGGTGGGCAATTACAATAGAAGTGCGGCCCGTCATCAGATTCTCAATAGCATGCTGAATCAGCATTTCAGTTTCTGTATCTACAGACGATGTTGCTTCATCCAACACCAGGATAGACGGATTATACACCAGGGCACGGATAAAAGAAATCAATTGTGCCTGCCCCGCTGATAATGTCGCACCGCGCTCCATCACATTATACTGATAACCGGAGGGCAGACGCTCTATAAAATCATGGGCACCAACTTTTTTAGCTGCATTAACCACTTCCTCCATGCTAATAGATGGATTATTTAAGGTAATGTTATTAAAAATAGTATCCGAAAACAGAAAAACATCCTGTAATACGGTTGCTATATTTTTCCTTAGATAATTGAGCTCATAGGAATGAATATCTGTTCCGTCAACCGTGATCTTCCCCTTCTGAATTTCATAGAAGCGGTTTAGAATATTGATGGTCGAGGATTTACCAGCACCAGTGGCCCCCACAAGAGCGACAGTTTGCCCTGCCTGGACTTCAAATGAAATATCTTTCAGCACATAATTGTCGTCATTATAAGCAAACCATACTTTCTCGAACTTTATCGAACCATTCATTTTTTCAGGAGCGTAACTTCCTTCGTTTAAAGTAACTTCATCCGTATCTAAAACTTTAAATACCCTTTCGGCACCCACCATTCCCATTTGAAGCGTATTAAACTTATCTGCAAGCTCCCTTATCGGTCGAAACAACATACTAATAAACATGAGGAATTCTGCAATAGTGCCAGGCGTTACATTTAGAGGTTTGGCTAAAATGCTTTTAGCCCCATACCACACCAATAAGCCCATAGACATTGCTGATATGATTTCCACTACCGGAAAAAAGATAGAATAATACCAGTTGGACCGAATATTTGCATCCCGGTAACGGGAGTTGATCTTCTCAAATTTATTGTATTCTTGTTTTTCCCTGGCAAAGTATTGAATGATGGAAATTCCTGTAATATGTTCTTGCAGAAAGGTATTTAGATTGGATACTTCCGTCCTGATTTGTTGAAAAGCAGACTTGATGGCTTTTTGGAAGATAGAAGTGGCCATGATCAACAGGGGCATGGGCAACAACACAATAATCGTCAGTTCCCAGTCTGAATAAACCATAAAAACAATAATGGCAATCACCTGCAAAATATCCCCAATGATCACGATCAATCCCTCAGAGAAAATATCGGATATGGTTTCCAGATCGGAAACTGTTCGGGTAATCAGCTGCCCAATAGGCGTCTTATCAAAATATTTTAACCGAAGGCGGGTAATGTGGTTAAATACATTAATCCTAAGATCGCGGATGGCTGACTGCCCAAGGGTATTGGTCAACAAAGTGTGGCTATACTGAATAATGCTTTGTAACACCAACAGAAGCACCATCAAAACCGTCATATTTACCAACCCACCGTAGGCAGAAGTAAGTATATAATTATCTAAAGTATATTTAATCAGGAAAGGTCTAACCGGAGCGATTAGTGCCAACAGTATGGTCAGAACAACAGACCATACAAAAATGCCCCGGTAAGGTTTAACATATTGAAAAACCCTCTTCAGCAAACCAACATTAAAAGCATCTCCAGTTATTTTAGACATAGATTAGTGTACAAAAGGATAATCAATATGAACCAGATATAATCCGCAGGCGGGCACAGACTGACCTGCCTGGCTACGGTCTTTACTTTCCATAATCTTTGCAAGGTCGGATAAATTAATTTCTTTTTTTCCTATTCTGATCAAAGTTCCCACCACAGCACGCACCATATTCCTAAGAAAACGATCGGCTCTTATCGTAAAGACGAGTCCATCGTCCTTTTGTTCAAAAAAAGCCTCTGTAATTATGCAGTTATTAGTAAAAGTCTGCGTATTGGACTTACTAAAACAGGAAAAATCTGTGTAGGTCATAATCAGTGCAGCAGCTTTGTTCATTGCAGGCACGTCCAGGTTTCCCTTATACAACCAGGAACGATTCAGTTTGAAAGGATCCTTATGAAAATGGAGATGATACTGATACGCTCTTGAAGTGGCGTTAAATCTTGCATGTGCCTGCGCATCCACCTTAAAGATTCTTTTCACAGCAATATCATAAGGAAGCAGAGAATTAATGCTACCTACCTTACTGTTGATATTGGCATAATCTCCTTCAGGCAGATCAAAATGAGCAAAGAACTGCGAAGCATGAACACCAGTATCTGTACGGCCGCAGCCCAGCGTCACAATAGTCTGCCTGAAAAAAACAGACAGAGCCTTATCCATACATTCTTGCACAGAAAGGGCATTAGGTTGTATTTGCCAGCCATGATAAGCCGTGCCATTATAAGACAGTTCGATAAAAAAACGTTGTGTATTCAATAGCACAAAGTTAACTGATATTCTCTTCTTTGATTTCAAAAGAATCAAAAAAAAGGAAGGTTTTGATATATTTGCTGAAATTATTAAACTGCTATGATACAAAGAATACAATCGGTGTGGCTTTTATTAACAAGTTTAACCCTGTTTATTTTACTGGCACTGCCCATCGTGACCAAAATAAATAGCGGAACTGAATGGAGCGTTTATACCACTGGCCTTCATCAAAAACTATCGTCAGATTTGGGTAGCGGAGTAACAGTAGCTTTGAATATTCCTCTAATTGCCTCCAATGCCATTATTGCACTGCTGACCTTTGTAAATATTTTTCTTTTCCGCAACAGAACACTCCAAAAACGGATTTGTAGTTTGATTATCATTTTAATTGCCGCGCTGAATTTCTGGATCTTCCAATCCGCCAGGGAAATACCCGGTGGCTTAGAAGGGGCATCCTATGGCGCAGGTGCTTTTCTGCCCCTGGCTGCAATTGTATTCTGTTTTCTCGCCATAAGAGGCATCCGAAAAGACGAGCAACTGATCAGGTCAGCGGACCGTTTACGCTAAGTTACTGAATACGTGGTCTTTTTTATTTAGTTAACTACCAGTAAAATACCAATTTAAAAGCGTACCTTTGCGGCTTAATTAAATAATACATGACAAACCCATTTAAATTATTGGGGATAAGTGATGACGTTGTTAATGCTGTAAAGGATTTAGGTTTCGAAAATCCAACACCTATTCAGGAACAAGCTATTCCTGTGCTGTTAGAGGGCAATAATGACTTTGTTGGTTTGGCCCAAACAGGAACAGGAAAAACAGCCGCATTTGGATTGCCGCTGTTAGAATTGATAGACTTTAAAAGCAATAAGCCACAGGCATTGATTTTATGCCCTACGAGAGAGCTTTGCTTACAGATTACTAGCGACATCAAGAATTTCTCTAAGAACATCTCTGGTGCTAATGTAGTTGCCGTTTACGGTGGCGCAAACATTATGCAACAGTTGCGTGAGATCAGAAACGGTGTACAAATTGTAGTGGCTACACCGGGCCGTATGTTGGACATCATTGGCCGCAAGGCTATAGATTTCACAAATGTGAAATATGTAGTACTTGATGAGGCGGATGAAATGCTGAACATGGGCTTCCAGGAAGACATTAACGATATTTTGTCTACTACGCCTGACGATAAAAAAACATGGTTATTCTCTGCTACTATGCCTCCTGAGGTAAGAAGGATAGCTAAAAACTACATGGACAGTCCAACCGAACTGACCATGGGAACAAAAAACACAGGTAACGTAAATATTGAGCATGAGTACTATGTAGTTCGTGCAAGAGATAAATACGCAGCCCTTAAACGCATTGTGGATTTCAATCCTGAAATCTTTGCTGTTGTTTTCTGTAAAACTAAAATGGATACTCAGGATGTTGCTGAGCATTTGATTAAAGATGGCTATAATGCAGATGCATTACATGGAGATCTTTCTCAGCAGCAAAGAGACAAAGTTATGCAGCGTTTCCGCGACAGACATATGCAATTGTTAATTGCTACTGATGTTGCTGCACGTGGTATCGATGTGAATAACGTAACACACGTTATCAACTATTCACTTCCTGATGAGATCGAAAGTTATACCCACCGTAGCGGTCGTACAGGTCGTGCGGGAAAAACAGGTATCTCTATCTGTATCATCAACTCTAAAGAGATTGGTAAGATCCGTCAGATCGAAAGAATCATTGGCAAACAGTTTACAAAAGCTGAATTACCTACAGGTTTTGATGTTTGTGAAAAACAATTGTTCTCTTTAGTGCACAAAGTTCATAATGTAGAAGTAAATGACAATCAGATTGATCAGTACATCCCACGCATTATGGATGAGTTTGCAGAATTGAGCAAAGAAGATGTCATCAAACGTTTTGCTTCTTTAGAGTTTAACCGCTTTTTAGAGTATTACAAAAATGCACCAGATCTGAATGCATCCGCTGACGACCGTGGAGAACGCGGCGAAAGAGGTGAAAGAGGAGAGCGTGGTCCAAGAAGAAGCAGCGATGGTTATACCCGCTTGTTCATCAACTTAGGCTCTGTGGATGATTTCACCAGAGGTGATCTTCTATCTTTTGTATGTAACAATGGTAAGATTGCTGGTAAAAATGTTGGTAAGATTGACCTTAAAGGAGTTTATTCTTTCTTTGAAGTGGAAGATGCCAGCGTAGATGCTTTGTTTAACAACTTTAAAGATATCCAATTCAATAACCGTGGTGTAAGGATTGAAAAATCCGGAGACCCTGCAGAAAGCAGAAGCGGTGGTGGTGGCCGTGCCCGCAGCTATAGTGGTGGCGGTGGAGACAGAAGAAGTTCTGGTGGTGGCCGTCGTGAAGGTGGAAGACGTGAAGGTGGAAACGGTGGCGGTGGTTTCAGAGATTTCTCTGGAAGAGGCCGTGAAGACAGAGGTGGAAGACGTGAAGGCGGAAACGGCGGAGATAGAAGACGTAGATCTTAATCTCTCCTTATATAAACAAAAGCCCCGGAAAATCCGGGGCTTTTTTGGTTTAGGTTGGTTGTATTGAGGTTTATTTTTAAAGACTAAGTGCAAGACGCGTAAAAACGTACCTGCCCAGGAAACCAAATTGGGGAGCTTGATTAGGATATAATATACCAGAAGTACCCTGGCTTCCCGGCAAAAGTTCTGCAGGATATACATCAAATATATTATTTGCTCCTATGGTCAATTTGAGGCTCTTAGTTAAATTATAACCCACGCCAGCGTCCGTTATAACACGGCCGGGCAGAACCTGCTCATTGGCAGCTACATTGGTTGGTTGAGATACTTCGCCAAAATACACATTCCTTAAAAATACATTCCATTTATTTACAGTATAGTCTAAAGTCAAATTTGCTTTAAAACGTGGCGTCACTTTTTCAATCAGAATTCGACTTGCATTGTCGAGATAGATATTTTCTTTACCTGCTAATAAAGGAGAGGCATGAATGCCGTGGACAATATCTGTCCTCGATAAAGTTGCCGCAAAATCAGCTCGAAAAGTCCCTGCAGCCAAAGGTGTAGTATAAGTCAGTACGGCATCCAGGCCCTTAGTCCGGGTATCTACAGCATTGGCAAAAAAACGAGCTGTAGTTGCGTTGGCCTGACGCAGCAGATCATAGATCTCTTTATCCTGGGCACTTGCCCCCGCGGCATTGCTTCCACTAAACTGACCTGTATAGATCACCCTGTTCTTAATCTGAATTAAATAGGCATCAACCGTCAATTTGAATTGCCCCAGGTTAGATGTAAAACCTAAACTATAACTGTCTGAGGTTTCCTGTTTCAGTTTGGGAATTCCAAGAAGCTGAGCTACCCGGCTATCGTTGGCAAAGGTTCCGGATTCTACAAAAGCTCCATCTACAAATACCGTAGAAGTAGCACTGAAATATCTTTGATGTAAAGAAGGCGCCCTGAATCCGGTACTGAAAGCCCCTCTCAACAAGAACTGATCTGAGAATTTATAACGTGTGGCAATTTTCCCATTCAACGTCGAACCAAAATCAGAATAGTTTTCGAATCTTAAAGCACCATCCACCAACCATTTCTCAGTAAAATTAGCTTCGACATCTGCGTAAGCAGCTACCGAAGATCTTGAAGCATTGGTTAAATTATCTTTACTAATTCCTGGAAATCCTTGTGCACCGCCAGCATAGGCCTGTCCGTTTGCTGCAAACCGGGTAGAGATATTTCCCTTTGGATCCGGTACGAGGATAGGTTTCCCATTTCCATCCGTCCCTACTTGAATCGCATTACCATAATTGATATAAGAAGCCTCTTCACCAGGTATTATCTTGTAGTTTTCCAACCTGTTCTCAAATCCAAAAGCAACATTGAGCCCCTTCAGCGTATTTTTATAGAAACGAGAAAAGTCAAGATTAGTGGTATTCTGCGAAAAAGCAAACCCACCCGATTCGAAAGAAGTTGGAGAAGCAGTAAGCATCGAAGCATTCAGGGAGTTTTCTGTCTGAAGGTCTATTTTATTCCTTCCAAAATTGTTACTCAAATCTACCTTCCACAATCCAAGATTACCTCTGATTCCAACGGCAATGGACTGATCCAGATTACTGGTCACGATATCAGGTAAAAATCCATTGGGATAAATAGTTGCTATATTTTGAGTGAGTTGACGTGGCGTACGGTAAAAAGCAGTTGAACGACCATTTCTATAATTTACCCCCCCAAAGGCATACACTTCAGCACCATTGGAAACCGGGATCACAGAGTTAAAAAATAAAGCTCCTCCCCTGTTCTGAGACTGACCGATATTCGGAACAAAATCTGAGCGGCTCAGTCCTCGTCGCTGCAGTTCTGCGTCTGTAATATCCTTTCCCGTTGGCGTAGGGTACAAAGCCGGATTATTGTAATCTGTAAAAATCACACCTTTATAAGGTGTCGTACGTGAAGCAAAATCCCGATAATCGAAAGAACCTGACAAGTTCAAAAAGCCGCCTTTATCATTTAAAGCAACACCATAATTTACATTGGCTTGTACTGTCTGTCCATCCAATCCATCAGAATGCTTCCCAGCATAACCACCTGCAGTTACACTTGAATTAAGTTGATCGACATTGTCATTTAAAATAATATTGATTACACCAGCAATGGCGTCTGATCCGTATTGCGCCGCAGCACCATCCCGCAAAATTTCTACCCTTTTAATTGCAGAAGTAGGAATCGCATTTAAATCCGTACCGACAGAACCTTTACCCAAACTGCCATTGATATTTATCAGGGAAGTTGTATGGCGCCTTTTACCATTGATTAAAACCAATACCTGATCGGGGCCCAACCCTCTAAGGGATGCTGGGTCAATATGGTCTGTACCATCGGTTAGACTCATCACATTAGAAGTAAATGAAGGCGCAACAAAGTTAAGGATCTGGTTAAGGGTAACCTGAGGCGCATTTTGTGTAAGCTTCTTAATATCCACCACATCTACAGGAACCGGAGTATCCAAGTAAGAACGCGGGGCACTTCTTGATCCCACTACAACGACGTCGTTTAAATTATTGTTATTAGCTTGCAATAGGAAATCAAGTTCCTTAATTTCGCCGGACTTAACTGTTACAACTTTCTGCA